>CAZGCW010000014.1:0-34753 GCA_964524295.1 uncultured Pseudomonadales bacterium | reverse complement strand
GGTAAGGAAGAAATTGAATAAAACGAGTCCTTCATTGGGCCTGCAGATCGCTTGACTATTGAATTACCAGGTTCGGAAAATCGATTCATCCATTGAAACCCAGCACAAAAGAAAAGTACTGCAGAGTCAGTTCTAGTAAAGAATCACCCTCTAATCCCTGATCGAATCATTGACCCTGTGGAAGTACAGCCTGTATTTCATCAAGATAGGTTTTTGGGGAAGGCTACCTGCATCGACACTCTGATCTGATGTTCCTGGCATTAGCCTTCTTTGGCGGGAATTTTATAAAATCACTTCCAGCTTAGGATTTGTTTTGGCTCGTTCGACCATTTCAGGATCATCAACACGCAGATTCAACAGCATGACATCCGCATCCAGATTCATAAGAAACGGCTTCCATGGATCCTCTTCCTGACGACGGTAATGGCCGGAAACCTGCCAACCCGTTGCTGTCCGGTAAACATAGGATTTACCGGCCTTACGGTTAGTCTGAATCGGATCGACAATCTCCAGTTTGCTAAGCGCAAGGGTTTCGGCCAGCAAAGCTCTCGCCTCAACAACGACAGATTCTTCAATGCCTCGTTCAACCCGTCGGCTTGAATCCGTTATCCATTGGTAAGACAAACCCGCAACAAGAAGCCCAACCACAATTCCAAATATATTACGCGCCAACTGATTATTCACCGCCTGAGTGAACCCGTATTATAAACTATGATCCTGATGGGCCTGCAACTTTTTCAAGCCAAAATACCTGGTTTAGTCAACGCCGGATCATAAAAACCCAAGGCCCCATGCATTGGATAACCAACCAGGGCTTTTATTTCATCTGACATGGAACTAATGACACTGGGCGGCAAATCCAGATACTGATTTTCTTCCTGACGAAGCCAGCCCAGGGAATAACTTAGAATGATCCCGTAACGCCAGTCATTAGAAATATTGGCACCTGCTGCATGAAGCGTGCCTCCCAGCCAGATCAGGACGGAACCTGATGGCATCGTTGCCTTAACTATTTCATCACTTTGGGCCTTTCGCTGTGCTGGCCATCTATGACTGCCTGGAACCAGCAACGTAGCCCCATTTCGTTTGGTGAAATCAGTCATCGCCCACATTGTCGCAAGAATCAGGTTAGGCCGTGGTAAGCTAAAGAACTCAAAAGGATCTTCTTCTCTATGAAGAATCTGTTCTCTTGCTCCCGGGCCTATCTCCAATGCAGCTGAAACATGAAGTTGAAACCGTTCACAGTTTCCACCTAGATGGTGCAAACACAGGGTTTCAATCGTCTCATTAAGGGCCATGGCATGGCTTCCCGATGATCGGGCCAGCACAGCAGGTAATCGCCGGGTTCTAGCCGGATAAAACGCTTCAGGAGAATCATCACTAGCGATATCCAGTGCAGACATAAATCCATCCAATTCCGCTTTCACTCGATCAACCTCCTGTGGAACCTGAACCCCTTTGATCACAGCACAACCCGCTTCATCCAAAGCCGATTTTATGGACTCAACATCATCAATTTTGTCAAATTCAGGGATCATCATAGCCGCTACCAGAACTCCGTTTAAAACAGTGTTAACCACATACTATAAAGCGGTTGGTTGCAAGGCAAACTTCCTTTGACCCGCCGTCACCGCGAAAATCGAACTGTTCAGCCTATTTCTATCTAGCCAATATTCCTGTCCTGACCATCAGAATGAAATCGGTCCAACCGCGGCCGATAGGAACACCCCCCACAGACAGGATCAAAAAAATGCACACCATGCTATGGGTAACACGGTATCACCTTATCATGCCTGCCGTTTTATGATCGTTTGGCGGGGTATTTCCTTTATAGGACTCTTTTCCCCCTGGCCAACACTTGCTATCTTAGCTACATCAGTGTCGCTATGGTGAGGAATACCGCTATGCCAGAGGTCAACTTAAAAGATCCGGTGGATGTGCTAATCATCGGTGCCGGTGCATCCGGTGCAGCCGTTGCCTGGAGCCTCGCTGATACCAGAATGCGCATTGTCTGCCTTGAACAGGGCGACTGGATGAAACCTTCGGAATACCCGACTAATGGAACCGACTGGCAAACCCAGCAACACGGCCCGTTTAATATCGACCCCAACAAACGCGGCCGAGACACAGACTATCCCATCAATAATAACGATTCCCCCATCAACGTGGTTAATTTCAATGGCGTCGGCGGTGGCACGATCTTATATGCAGCTCATTTTCCTCGCTTGCATCCTTCAGATTTCAAAGTAAAGACGCTTGATGGGGTGGCTGACGACTGGCCCATCAGCTACGACACCCTGGACCCCTATTTCACCCAAAATGATCGCGTAATGGGCGTTTCAGGGTTGGCAGGTGACCCGATGTATCCACCTAAGCAACCCCCTCTTCCACCCATCCCCATGGGGCAGGTCGGAGAGAGGCTAGCCAGCGGCTACAACAAACTGGGTTGGCATTGGTGGCCCTCTGACAGTGCCATCATATCCAGACCCTACGAAGGCAGAGACCAATGTATCAACCTTGGACCCTGCATGTCAGGCTGTTCTCAGGGCGGTAAATCCAGCACTGATATCACTTATTGGCCAGAGGCCATCAGAGCCGGAGTAGAACTGCGAACTCGATGCCGTGTCCGTGAAATTACCCTTGGCAAGAACGGCCTGGCCGAGGGAGTGATCTATTACAACGAAGACGGTGAAGAATGTCACCAGAAGGCTGAGGTCGTCGTTATGGCGTGTAATGGCGTTGGCACACCACGCATACTTCTAAATTCCAAATCCAACCCGTTCCCCGATGGACTCGCTAACAGCAGCGGAATGTTGGGAAAGAACCTGATGTTTCATCCAGTGGGTTCCGCCCAGGGCGTGTTTGAAGAAAATCTCGGCAGTCATAAAGGCCCACAAGGCTGCTGCATTCTCAGCAAAGAGTTCTATGAAACAGATCTATCAAGAGGATTCGTACGCGGCTATAACATGCAAATTACCCGCGGAACGGGCCCTTTCAACACAGCCTTACAAGGTTATGCAACCGGTCGCATCCCATGGGGTGCAGGCCACCACAAAGCCTTCCAGAAGCACTTTGATCATGTCGCATCAATTGGTATTCTCTGTGAAGATTTACCCGAACCACACAATACAGTCACTCTGGACCCGGAACTCGTTGATTCAAGTGGAATACCCGCTGCCAAAATCAATTATACCTTGAGCGAGAACAGTAGAAAGATGCTCAGGCATGGAATAGAGCGCGCCGAAGAGGTCCTTTATGCGGCTGGCGCAAGCGAGGTTTCATCGACTGATCTGGTCCAAACGGCCGGCTGGCACCTACTGGGTACAGCGCGAATGGGTACAGACCCTGGCTCCTCGGTCGTTAATTCCTGGGGACGCAGCCATGACGTAAAAAACCTCTTTATTGTCGATGGTAGTATCTTTGTCACAGCCGGCGGCTTGAATCCTACCAGCACAATTCAGGCACTGGCATTGTATATCGCTGACAATATGAAAAAAAATCTTGCCAATTTATTCGACTGAGGAGGCCGACTGTGACCCAACGTATTATCAGCACCGATTTCCCGATAAACGAGGCGCAACGCAAAAAACTACCCTATTTACTCGACGTCTTAATTCCAGCCAGTCCGGATGGTCACATGCCCAGTGCTGGCGAGCTCGATCTGGTTGCCTATTTACAAGACAAAGCAGCGGATTTTTTACCTATATTAGTGACTATACTGGACGATTTAGATGAGGAATTTGCAGCGGACACCCCTGCAAGACGCCATCACGCAATACTTACCTTAAGCCATCAGAGTCCTGATCGGTTTGAGGCTTTAATCTATCAGGTCTATGCGCTCTACTATCAGACCCCTGCTGTCCTGACAGGCATTGGCGCGGCTGCAGCCCCCCCCTTCCCCCAGGGCAACACAGTCGAATCAGGCGACCTCTCTTTGCTAGACCCTGTCCTGGCGATATCCAAACGATATCGGCCCGTGCCTTAGCTGCTAGACTCATTCTGGTAGGGCCCCAGATCCATGCCGGGAAATCGGGCAGCGACCCCGGCTAACGCTTCCCTGTTCCAATAGTGGTCACCCGGTGCTGGAAAACCCAGCAATCCCCGCTCTTCCACGGTCGCTTTTTCAACCCATCCCTGGAATGAATGATTATCGCCTTGCTCGGGCCATCCGACGATCCCCAACCACGGACAATTACTGGGCGCATAAGTCACAAATTCACCAATCCGTGCACCGGGCCTTTTGAATGCCGTGCCACGATGAAAAGTCCGCATACTATAAGCCAGCACGGATCCAGCCGGAACCACGACCTTAATCTCATTATCATAGAGAGAAGCTCGTTGATGTTTCTTATAGGATGTCGGCCAGAGAATTTCATCCTTGTAATGCTGCCAGGAACAGACCGCCGTTGGTGCTAGACCTTCATCGACATCGGTATAATAAATCAAATATGCAGTCTGCCAGTATTGCTGATCAATGGTCGGATAAACCAGGGTATGGTTGGTATAGTCCACGTGCATCAACTGCTCTCTATCTGCCCTGTGGCCCTGATATTTATAGGCCAGGTCTGCCTGCTCGCAAAACAAATTATCATGTCCCGCATTAACCGCTGCAAAGGCCCTAAGATCCGGGTGCAGGGTTATGGCATTGAGTTGGTCGCCAACGAATGGAAACCGATTTTGTCTTCTCGTTCGCGGCGGGTCCTGTAGACGATCTGGCATTGGCTTGTTTGGGTTTTCGGCATATTCCAGCCAGCCTGGAATAATGTTCTCGATTTCTTGCTGGGCCCGGGTAAGCTCATCGTGGGTCAGAAAGTTCTCCACAACGACATAGCCATGGGTTCTATAATGCTCAATATGTTTAGAAGTAAACTGCATCCGGGCCACCTATTTTAACCGGGTTCTCAACAAGTACGGGTGAATCAGTCCTGACCCGCAACCTTTCATGATCAATCTCACCAAGCCCGAATCCGCCTGAGTTAGGCAACTGCATCGAGTGAACACTGACTAAATGAACCCGTTTCAGCAAACCAGTTCATAAAACATCTTCGTCAGTCTGTTGCCAGGGAAATACAGACAACTAAACTTGCTCTACGCGACAGCAGCTTCCAGTAGTGCATCTAACCTAACTTCGAACTTCTCGAGAGAAGATCCGAAAACAGGCACTACCAATTGGTCTACACCCAAATCACGATAGGCTGCTGTCGTTTCGGGTGTTACCGGATGGCGATTGGGACCGACTATCAAGGTAATATCCTCTCTTCGCCTGCCAGCATCTGCTAAGGCGGAATCCAATGCTTGAATACGCCTGGCGAGATCTGACGGCGCCATATCATAGCCGTACCATCCATCGCCCTGCTGCGCCACCCTTTTCAGTGCGGCCTTACTTTCTCCACCAAAATAAATCGGCGGATGCGGTTTCTGTACCGGTTTGGGGTTGAAGTGACAGGCTGTCATCTCGATGGTGGGGCCCTTAAAAGTTGACACCCCGTCCGACCATAATTCTTTCATCGCATCTATATACTCTTCGCATAACTTACCTCGGTTGGCAAAATCTGCACCCAGGTTATTAAATTCTTCCTCAAGCCAGCCTACACCGACGCCAAAATCAACTCGCCCACCTGAAAGAAAGTCAACATCAGCAACCATCTTCGCGGTATAGACCGGTTGACGCTGTGGAACCAGACAAACCCCCGTACCCAGTCGAACAGTTTGGGTACAGCTGGCTATGTAAGTCAGCGCAGTAAATGGATCAAGTATCCCCTCTGGATCGCCTGGAATTCGTCCGGAACGAGAATAAGGATAGGTCGAGGCGTAGTCAGGGAAAAACATCACATGCTCAGGTACCCATATGGAATGCACGCCTTTATTTTCGGCGAATTGTACGGCTGCCCGGATAAATTCCACAGATGTGTGGTGGCTAAAAGCCATTGCGATCCCTACCTTCATCATTACCTCTTTTTAACCTGACGACTTCTTAATCTAACATCTACCACGCCGAAAAGAATAATCTTTTAAGCTTCACAACAAACTCAGGGATCATTGGGTTTTAACGCGTTTTCGAAGCCGGTTAGCTACCCCGCCCGACGCTCCCGGGTAATGGGTCATCCCCATGCTGGCGAGACTCGGCAATTTAAACCGCCTTTAGTCGGTAAATACGCCATCAATCCTTGAATTTCACCCCGATTCGTCCCGCTAGACCGATCGCGTCCACACAGGTAAGCACCCAGCGTCTAACAACATGAAATTTTTTCACAAACGTGTTGCAATCACACACTCAACGAACATTTTGAGGAAGCCCCGAATATGGCAACCATGACAATCAGACAGAGGCAGGCATTCCTGAGCGATCTGCATGTGGGTGTGGTCAGTATCGCCCGGAAACAAAATGGTCCCTTGACCGTTCCGATCTGGTACGACTATGAAGCCGACGGCAAGGTCTGGATGATTACAAGCAGTTCATCTATTAAAGGCCGATTGCTCAAAAACACCTCTCGCATCAGTCTCTGCGCCCAATCTGAACAGCCACCCTATCAATATGTAACGGTGGAAGGGCCGTTTTCAATTCAACCATTGCAACCCGAACAACTGCTACATATGGCAACCCGCTATCTAGGACCCGAGCGCGGAAAAGCCTATACGGATGCGTCAACAAATTCAGGAGACAATATTGTCATAAGCCTAACTCCTGAGACCTGGTATACCGTCGACTACAGCCTTTGACAGACAGAATCAATTCGGCTTAGGGTTTCTTAAACACATCCTTACCATACCGACTTGCCCTACCTGCTTGCTATGCCTGATTTCTCCTCAATAGCGACTCTCTCTGCAATCGATAACACCTGGCTGTAACCCCTGGCCAATGGGCAACGATTCGCTACCAGGATAACCGTTGCTTGTATCCCGGCCATTATTAGTGAGATAGTTCAAGTTGATTACTTAACATGGGTACAGCCTATGCTCCCAAAATCATCTTTTGCCATGGTGCAGACCGGCACTCGAAAAATACAGCCTCGAGATATACCCATCCCTGACATTGATGAGGACTCAGCGATTCTCGAGCTAGAGGCCTGTGGTATCTGCGGTAGTGACGTAGAACAGTATGAGGGCGTTATCAACGTCGCTCTGCCGCTGATCCCCGGCCATGAACCGCTCGGCCGAATTGCCAAGATCGGAGACCGTGCGGCTAAGCGCTGGCAAGTTGATGTCGGAGACAGGGTTGCCGTCGAAACCATGTTATCTTGCCGATTCTGTAGCTGCTGCTTGAGCGGTCAGTATCACCTTTGTCATGATAGAAAAATATACTCTTATATCCCACTTTCGGAAGAGCCCGGCCTGTGGGGTGCCTACTCCCAGTACATGTATCTTCATGCCAACAGTGTGGTACACAAAATGGACCCAACGCTGCCTGCAGAGACTGCGGTCATGTTTAACCCGCTCGGCGCTGGATTTCGATGGGCAGTAGAACTCCCACAAACCGGACCCGGGGATACGGTTGTCATCCTGGGACCGGGTCAGCGTGGCCTGGCGAGTGTGATTGCGGCTAAAGAAGCCGGCGCGGAAAAAATAATTATTACTGGCCTTGCTGCCGATAAAGACAAACTTGACCTGGCGCTTGAGTTTGGTGCGGACCATTGCATTGAGTTGAAAACGAAAATTCAGTTCGGCGGGTTAAAGAACTGACCCATGGTGATGCGGATATTGTCGTTGATGTGAGCGCTAATGCAACGCAACCGGTTCGCGATGCGCTGCACATGGTTCGTTCAGGAGGCCAGGTAATCCTGGCAGGCGTCAAAGGAATGAAGAAGGTGGACGACTTTATATCTGACTATATCGTGTTAAAGGAAATAAAAATCCAGGGCGCAATGGGGGTCACCGCCAGCGGCTATGAAAGCGCCATCAGGCTGATTGAGTCAGGTAGCTCTCCTATTGCCAGGATGCATACTCACAACTTCGACCTGGCTGAAGCTGAACTTGCCATACAGACATTGGGCAGAGAAGTCCCAGGACAAGGATCAATTCATTCCTGTCTGATACCACCAACCTAGTAAAAGCGAGCACAACATGGCTAAAGAGATTCCATTTAACACTAAGATCGCGGATCGATTCATCAACAGCCAGGGCACTGGTGGGCTACCAGACTACCTTGGCATCCGCATCACAGAGGCCAGCCCTGGCGTCATGACAGGTCAGCTAGACGTCCGCAAGGAACTGTTAACTCACATAGGCAATATGCATGGCGGCGTGTTATCCGCACTGTGTGACCACATGCTCGGTTGCGTCTGTTACCCGGCAATGAGCAAAGGCCAATGGGCAGCGACAACCGAATTTAAAATCAATTTAACAGCACCTGTTTCCGAGGGCATGGTTTCAGCTACCGCCCATATTATCAACCTCTCCAGAACCCAGGCTGTGGTGCGCATTGATGTAACTAACGAAGGCCGAACGGCCGCTGTCGCACAGGGTACTGTGACGATTCGTGACCCAAGATAGGAGTTATCATGGACGAAGAAAAGAAACTCAAGATGGCTCGGCAGATTACCGATGCCTTACCAGCCCCTGATGAAATCCGCGATGACTGGGGTAAGCTCATCATTGATACTGTTTTACCTGCCGGTGTCTGGTCCCGAGACGGATTATCACGGCGAGACCGAAGCCTTATTACCGTCGCAGCGCTCACCGTGCTGTATCGACCTAACGAATTGCGCCTACATCTGGACCGTGCTTTAACTAATGGTGTTACCAGGGAAGAATTAGGCGAGGTTATCATGCACCTGGCCATCTATGGTGGTTTCCCAACCAGTGTCGAGGGCATGCAAATCGCAAAGGAAGTCTTTGATGCCCGCGACCAAGTCGAAGACTGAGAGTCGTAACCAGATTGCGGGAGATCTCAGGTCCTGCTATCGATAGTATCCTAGGCCGCATTCACTGCCTTGGCGATCTCCCCCCATTTATCCAGATTTCCCGGATTTCGCTTGATATCCTCAATGGCAAGATAGCTTACAACCCGGCTCGCCACCCCACTATAGCGAGCTAATAGGGCATCGGCCATGTCATCCCAACGGCAAACCAGAGCGAAGTGTTCCAGCATGTCGTCGCTAATCGCCGCCGCCATGCCCTGCATATCCCCTGCCTTCATCATCTGTCCGAGCTTCGCGGTGGTACCCGCGAATCCAAGATCGTCAAACTGGAATGCATAATTTCGAGTCGAGCCATAAAAAGCAATTTGTATTTTTGTTCGATTAATCAGCGCCTGCCGCTCCTCATGCGTATCGCCCGGGACCGCAAACACCGGGACAATCAAGTCTATTTCCTGCGGATCACGACCTGACCTGTTCGCACCTGCAGCCAACTCTGGCAATAACCTGTTTTCAATATAATGCATGGAATGCATGGGATGCACATGCACGCCATCACACAATTCTCCAGCCACCCTGCACATATAGGGACCCACCGCGGAAATATCAATTTTGATATCCTCATAGTCATGGCGAGCGGGTGACCACTGCCCAGGCAACAAAGAAAGATTATAATAGGGCCCCGCATGATGAAGTTTCTCTTCTCGCCTGAATGCCCGGATACAGGCTTTAAATGCTTGCACATAATCCCGCATCTGCGGTGCTGGCCGGTCCCACTGGGCACTATATCGTCGTTCAATATGTCCTTGCACCTGAGACCCCAAGCCGAGCCGAAAATGGCCTTGCGTGTTGTGAGCCAGTTCCCAGGCAATCTGTGCTGACATCATCGGGCTGCGCGGGAATGCCACAGCAATACCGGTTGTAAACTCGAGTTTTGGTGCTGCCATAGCCGCCGCCGCAATCATCATCCAGGGAACCTGAGCGCCTTCAGTAAATAACATACCATTGAAACCCGCTGACTGTATTTTTACAGCCAAATCGGCCATCTTTCGCCATGAACTGCCACCCACCATCAGATCAAAATGCATCACTACCTCCCTCGTTTTACTGACTGTACCGACTCCTAGGTTCCTTGTTTACCCGATCTATTGACTCGATCTATTTAACCGAGCTACTGACCCGATCCTGTGGCACAAACTGTGTAACGCCCCAGCCAACCATCTCCATTACAACCAAAACTAATCTCAAAGATCAAGCTCAAACCTATTTAGCAACTGGGTTGAGCGAGCGGCAGACTTTCTTTTGGTCAAACCGTCAGGCCTTAAATCGCGCCAGTACATTGGTATTCGCGCTTGCCGAATATCCGAGCCAGTCTTTTAGTTCTGGAAAAACAACCCGCCATCCGATCTCTTGTACTCCAGCCTCGGAGCTCTGTCTAACTGAGGATTTCACACAGAACCAGAGCGCCAAACCACACCCCATTACAATGATTAAGTACACAAATTCAAACAACCATCCAAACAATATGGGGCCTGCAATTAACTTGAACGTTTCTAGCCATCCTGGTTCATTTAATAAACTCACCTAAACTAAGCGATCATTCGTCATACTGGCAAAATTTCCAACCAAAGCAAAAATAATCTGGATCCGAGGAGCTCTTTTTCAATGACGAGCTTGATTTCCCTGGAAAGTTGCTAGATCTCGATAAGATGTGTCAAATTAGTTCATGAGCTGGACTTACTGCCAGCGAACACCAGATGACGAACTTAGCTATGAGCCATTGGACAGACTCCTACGTTACAAGCGTAGAGTACACCAAGCACTATTTTCACCTCTTGAATCCAACGAGGTTAAAGCTTCTCTGTCTGGAGCAAGGCTGGAAATTCCCACAGATAAAGACTGCCTGCGAATTGGGTTTCGGCCAGGGTTTAAGTATGAATGTCCATGCCGCGGCATCAGATATAAAATGGTACGGTACCGACTTTCAACCTGCACACGTTGAGCTAGCTAAGGAATTGGCCGCTGTATCAGGGGCTGACATTGAAATCTCCGGACAATCTTTCATGGAATTTTGTTCCAGGAAAGACCTGCCAGATTTTGACTATATCTGTCTCCATGGCGTTTGGACTTGGATATCCAGTGAAAATCGCCACATCATTATCGATTTCCTGAAGCGTAAATTGAAAATAGGCGGAATTGCCTATATCAGCTATAACGCCTTACCCGGATGGTCCAATATGATCGCCCTGCGCGATAATATGATGGCGCACATCGATAGGGTCGCTGATCCCTCCGAAGATTTGAGGGATCAGGTAAAGACTGCCCTCCTATTCGTAAATCAATTACTCGCCGCAAGCCCGGCTTTCACGCAGGCTAACCCGCGAGCGCAGGGCCGTCTAGAGCAATTGCAAAAACAAGATGCAGAGTATCTAACGCATGAGTTTTTTAATAAAAATTGGGCACCGATGACTTTTTCATCTGTGCATCGATTGTTGGAACCGGCAGAATTAACCTATGTCGGCTCAGCTGACTATCTGAACAACATTGACCTAGTTCACTTAAATAAAACGCAACTGAAACTGCTCAACGGCATCACCGATTCGACCCTGCGAGAGACGAGTCGAGACTTCCTGCTCAATACCTCTTTTAGAAGTGATATCTGGATCAAGCAACCCAACAAGCTTTCTGCTCAGGAAAGAAGCCGATTAATTCGCGAACAGCGGTTGATTAAGGTCAAAGCCGCTGAAAACCCACCTAGGCATATCTCAACTGAATTGGGTAAAGTGACACTGAAACTGGCTATTTATAAGCCTATCCTCGATGCACTCTCGGGATACCAGATCAGGACCATCGGAGAAATAGAAGCGGACTGTAAAAGCCAAAAAATCAGTCTGGAACAAATCGTGCAGGCTGTATTGGTACTCAGCAATCAGGGTTTCATTGCCCCCATTGAGAAAAACAAGCGCATCAACAAAGCCTACCCCCAAACCGAAAGATTAAATACCTACCTACTGGATAAAGCCGCCTCAAATCAAAACTATGAAGTATTAGCCAGCCCGGTTATGGGAGGGGGTATCGCTATCGGCAGCAAGGAACAGCTTTTCATTCTGGCCTTGAGGCACGGCAACATAACCCCTCAAGACTGCGCAGACTTTATCTGGAACACCCTAACCGCGCAGGGTCACACACTACAATTTCAGGGCCAGGCACTAGACAAACCTGAAGATGCTTTAACTAGGCTAACCAGCGACACCAAAAATATCTTTGATAAGCACCACAACCTGCTCAAAGCACTAAAAATTATTGAGTGATCCAGACAATTGATTACCCGTCCCGTTACACATGCTTAAACCCAATGAACGCACAGAGCCAACTTCCCAATCAGCCAAAGTGTCCGTATTCAAACAAACCGGGAAGAGCGCCAGGCTCAAATCAAGTGCTTCCTGCCCTGTTCATCCACAGCAAAATCATCTATTACGGTTTCATTATTATGGATTATGGGTTGCAGCCACTTCGATCACAGGCCTTTGACGAAATTAGCTCATTTTTAGATACATACTCACCTTATCCCCAGGACCTGGTAACCACGATACAGTTTAACTGTACACAAAAAATCACCAACCATGTCAACTGCTCAGTGCATAATACTGGCGTATTATGGAGGATAACTTTCAATATTAGGCCTTAAACTTTCATAATTCGCATTAAATACCAAAAATATCGCGCAAAAGGGTAGACTCCGTTGAATTCCTATGGAAAATTACCCCTCTTGCTATGCGCTTTATCTTTGCGTGCAATGTTGTGTGCAATAAAGAGAGATCTCACCTGAACATAACAGGCATTCATCTCGACTAGCAACCAAGTAGAATAGCTACATAGGAGACCAGAAAGTAGTCAATCTTCCGAAGGAAGTTAATTAGCTTTACTGTTCGATTCTTTAATAGGTTTAAGGGGAACCACCATGTTAACGAGAATGTTTAAACCGGCGGCACTGGCAATGGGGCTAGGGCTTAGCTTGGCTTTATCAGGGCTAGGAGTATCTGCAGCAGATGATGCGCCTGCCATTGAAGAAGTCATTGTTACAGCCGAGCGTAGAGCTGAAAGCCTACAGAGCGTAGCAGTTGCTGTTACTGCGTTCACTGGCGAAGACTTAGATGCGCAAGGTATCGTCGATATCAAAGGCATAACCGAGCGTACACCCGGATTTACCATGGGTGTCTTCAATCCAGGCCAACCCCAGTTCTATATCCGTGGCATTGGCTCTAACGAAGATGGTGCTGGTGGAGACCAATCGGTCATTATCTTTGTTGATGAGGTTTATATCGGCCGATCCGCAGGCTCTGACCTCGATCTATTCGATCTGGAAAGAGTTGAGGTACTCAGGGGACCACAAGGAACACTATTCGGAAAGAATGTGATCGGTGGCGCTGTTAGCCTGATTACCAAGAAACCAAGCGAAGACAATGAAACCGTACTTCAGGCCACTGTGGGCAACCTAAAGGCTATGACCTTACGAGGACTGGCCAGTGGTGAAATTGCCGAGAATGTCTACGGGAAAATTTCTTTCTCAAGCCGTCGTCGAGAAGGCTATGTCAAATCAATGATTGCGCAATATCCGGACTACTTCCCTTCGGTCAGTTCTAACCTACTGGGTGAATTTGACCAGCATAATGTCAATAGCGACAGCTTCAGGGGCGCCCTGCGCTTTATTCCATCGGATCGTATGGAAGTTAACCTGACGGCCAACTATTCAACCATGGATCGAGCGGGCCCCAGTTACAAGTCCATAGGCCCCGGTGGTATCCCATTTAGTGCTGATTCAGCATTGTTGCCTAACTATGTTGAAAACATCCATGAAAATCTACTTGAAGATCCTGGTTTGTCTCGAAACGATATCTTTGGCATCACCGCTCGAATCGACTATGAACTCAGCGATAGCATGTCCTTTTCTTCATTGACATCGTTTCGAAAAGTAGAGGCTGATCAGCAATGGTTTCTTTCAACACCGAACTTAACAGCACTTCGATTGTCTACAGGCTTACCCCAAGTTCCTCTCTATCTGGTGGGTTCTAATGACTACAGTGATGATTCGGATACATTTACTCATGAATTTCGCTTAACCGGCTCAACTGACAGATTCGACTATGTCGCTGGCCTGTATTTCATGAACGAACAGACTGATCGAAACGAAACTGCACCCATTGGATTATCTTTCTCAGATGGCGCAGGTGGCATTGCCTTTTCCCTTCCAGTTATGGATGGCGGTGACTTGCAGGAAAATGAAACTGACAGCTACTCCGTTTTTGGTCAGGTTTCATTTAACCTAACCGATGCCCTAGCCGTCACAGTTGGTGGTCGTAAAACCTGGGACGAAAAAGAAATCAGCCGCCTGGGTACACCGACAGCCACTGCACCCAACCGGATTTTCGATTTCACGACGGGTAAGAAATGGAATGCCTTCACGGGTAAATTCGGTATTGAGTGGCAAGCGACTGATGATCTATTCGTTTACGCCACTGCAGCCGAGGGTTTTAAATCAGGTGGGTATCAAGGCGCTGCGGCAAGCGAATTGATCGCGATCACACCATTTGACCCAGAAGAAGCCCTGCTGATTGAACTCGGTATTAAAGCCGAATTCTGGGACAATCGGGTGCGACTAAACACGGCGATATTCTCTACAGATTACGAAGACCTGCAAATTCTGCAGTTACTGGTTGAGAATGACGCGCCTCCAGGCACCTCTGGTCAGTTGATCACTCAGAACGCAGCCAATGCTGACATCGAGGGTGTTGAAGTCGAGTTTACGATCGTTCCATCAGAGAAAATCACCATCCATGGGTCTTATACCTATCTGGACACGGCCTTTTCTGACTTCTTCCTTCCTGATGGATTCGGACCACCTACTGATCCAACAACAGGCGCCGCGGTACCTAGCCCTGACCGGACTGGTAATGCCCTGCGAAATGCACCAGAGAACGCGTATAACGTCCTGGTTCGTTACGACACGGACCTCAGTAATGGCGGCGCACTGACACTGCAAGCGGACTTCCGGCATAAAGATAAGGTCTACCAAGATCCTGACGTGCTCGAATTTGCAGCCGTGCCAGAATATGACGTGGTCGACCTCCGGGCAACCTATACCTTCCCCAACGGCAACGTCGACGCCACGCTGTGGTCACGAAATGCAGCTGATGAAGATTACTACCTTCACAACTGGCCTCTACAGGGCAGTGGTCAAGCTACCCCTGCACCCCCTCGTACCTACGGCCTGACGGTCACCTGGAGAAACGAATAAGTCCTCGTTTCAACCGCTAGAATCGGGAAAAATGCTGATCATTCCGCCTGGAATGATCAGCACCCTTTTCAACCCTAAATACAACCACACGCAATTAGCACACTTGAGCTAACCCCAGTTCAAGTTAACCATCCTGGTCACACGGATCACCGATTCAATCCCTTGCCAACTAATCGTCTATTCAAACCGAACTCCTCTGACGGAGTCCAACCCATGCAAAAATTGACGACCCAGCATTGCTGGCTACCGTAGCCAGATCAAGTCTCCTAAAGCGATAGATTCACCTAGCACCACTAATGAGTCCATTTCAACTCGTCGCCAGCAGGAAAACCTTGATATCATATAACCAGCATTGAACCCCAGGCTAATCAGCGTAAAAGGATAGTGGACCGTGAATTCAGATAATGACCCCAGTATGTTCATCAACACAACCCTAATCACTTATCTGTTGTTGCAGTTGGCTTTTTATTCCCCCCTGGGGTTTTCCCACGCCGAGCATGAAAAACCACGATTTGTTTCCAACAAGGGCAGCGATATCGGCAAATGTGATGATGCATTTAATCCCTGTAAAACTATTTTATACGCAGGCTCACAATCAAATAAGGGCGATATTATCCGAGTTGCGGCGGGCCACTATCCAATTAAAGATACGGATACACTTTTTTATCTGCTCAGCGACCTGATTCCTGTGGAAGGTCTGTACAGCGAGCAAACCGCCTATTCAGAGAAAAACACTGTAAACAAAACCCGGCTGAGCGGGGTGCCCCTGGAATTCGCTGATGCCCTGGCCCAAAAAGGGTTCACTGTTATTGTTGATAGAAAAGGCGTGGATATAGATCAATCCTCTGATCTATACCAAAAAATGCGCGTTTACGAACAACTCAAACAACCTAAATTTTCCGAAACCTGTGTGGATGGTTACGCCGGAGATCATGCCTGTGAAAAAATGGATTTACTTGCTCACCTGCCCTTAAGCAGTTTTTCCACCGACCCCAGCGCTGCCAATGATATATGGGGTTTTTATGACCTTAATGATGGCCGTGAGTATGCCATCATAGGATTACGTAATGGCATCGGTATTGTAGATGTCAGTGAACCGGAATCCCCAAGCGTAGTAAACACCCTCTCAAGCCAGTCAACTGCATGGCGAGACATCAAGGTCTATCAAAGTTTCAATCGATCCGAAGGGCGCTGGCAGAGCTATGCTTATGTCACTGCTGACAGTGCTTCTGTGGGAACGCTGGTAATCGATTTAGGCGGACTTCCTGATAGTGCCGAGATCGCTGGAGCTGACACCACTGATTTGAGTGCCCACAACGTTTATCTCAGCAACTCAGATTACGCTACAGGAATAGCCCTGAATGAGTTAACACCTTATCTACATATCATCGGATCAGATAAAAGAGGCGGCGCCTTCAACAGTTACGCCTTAAATGATCCTGTCAATCCATCCCTTGTCTATAGCCACAATTCCCAATCACGTGTGAATTACTCCCACGATGTCAGTTCGATGGTGATCCTGGACGAAAGGAAAGACAGTCAGTGCGTCAACAGTGGTCCCTATTGCGAAATCCTGTTTGATTTCAACGAAGACAACTTCCAAATCTGGGATAAAACCCTGAATGCCTCGCCATCACGGCTCAGCACGATTACCTATGCGCAGGTTTCCTATGTGCATTCCGGGTGGTATACAGAAGATAAACAGGTCGTATTAGTCCACGATGAACTCGATGAGCAGGATTATAATTTAAACACCACCGTGCGTCTGTTTGAACTATCAGATCTTCGGGAACCGACTTTGCTGTCTACCTGGTCAGGGCCAACCGGCGCCATCGATCACAATGGTTTCGTCCGGGGTAATCGCTACTACATGTCGAACTATACACGTGGCATGACGGTACTTGATCTATCCGACCCGCTGAATCCAGCCGAAGCAGGATACTTTGATACCTTTCCTCTATCCGATGAGACTTCTTTCAATGGTGCCTGGGGTGTCTACCCTTATCTACCCAGCGGTAACATACTGATCAGCGATATTAACAGCGGTCTTTATGTTGTCCGCGATAACACCAGAGCACCACTACAAGGCAATGTCCGCTTTGATGCCGCCACCTACTCAGTTCAAGAAGGAGATACCCTGGAAGTTAATGTCCAGCGTAACGACGGTCATCAGGGAGAGGTCAGCGTTAAGTGGGCATTAATCGCAGGGGCGACAGACGATGCTGATGTTGAGATGAACTCCGGTACGCTTTCGTGGCTGGATGGACAAAGCCAGAGTCAGACAATTTCAATCGCCATCAAAGCCGATGAGAACCTTGAACCCCAGGAAAGTTTTCTAATTCGTCTCTATGATCCGACCGGATCTCTCGCACTGGCATCGCCAGGTATTTCAGTTATTTCCATCCCGGCCTCGACTGGTAATTCTGCGCCTATTGCCGAGGCGGGAGAGGATGCATCGGTTACTGCCGGAGAGAGCATCACGCTACAAGGATCTGGAAGCGATGCAGACAGTGCTGATCTCGTGTTTCTATGGGAACAACTGTCTGGTGAAAGCGTGACGCTAGATGATCCTAATAGTGCTGAACTCACATTTACAGCGCCCTCCTCTTCGGGCTCGCTTACATTTCAACTTACGGTCACAGACGACCAGGGCGCCAATGACTCAGATACCGTCACCGTCACCGTCACCGCAGCAACCACGCCACCTGCACCTGAACCAGCAGCACCAAAGAGAGGCGGTGGTGGTGCCATAGGCTACCTGGCATTAGTTTTATTACTGGTGTTTTTTAGCCATCGTAAAATCGGCATCATCCGGCGCTGAAATCGGGCCACAAATAAGCGATCAGACTGTGACTATGCCAAGTCCTAACCAGAAAACCAGAGACCCCATGTCCTGCTGGTTTCGATCACAAGACCTCCCTATTCATGGCTTTGTCGCTGTCCTGCTGGTACTGGGGGTTTTTCACGAAACTATCAATGCGCTGCTTGAATACAACTACACTGGTATTACACGAGGGCAAATCTGGCGTTTGCTCACGGGTCACTTCGTTCACCTGAATTTCTTACATGCTATTCTAAATTCAGCAGGACTGGTCCTCTGCATCACTATTTTCGGCCCACCCAGGAACCTGGTAAATAGCTGCATTTACCTGATAGTAATGGCGTTGTTCATTAGCGCGGGCCTGTTTATCTTCTCTCCGAACGTTTCATATTACCTAGGATTTTCCGGGTTGTTACATGCCGTGGTGATCCATTACCTGATACTTGGGTACAACCAACGCCGCTTGCTCTATGGTTTGGCATTACTGGCTATAACCACAAAATTGGCCCTGGAACAATTACCCTTTTTCAACGCATTTTATCTGCACGCCTTTATCAGTGACCCGGTGATCGTTGAATCCCATCTTTATGGCGCAATCGGCGCACTGCTATGGGTTATCCTGCAACCACTCCTCAGACAACTTAATCACCAGAAAACCTCACCCTAAACCGATCCTACCGCTCCTGTTAACGTCATCAACCTAGGCGGGATAACATCATACGGTCAACTTTGATCTGATAACCCAATGATGCTGATCACAAGGCAGGGAAACTGCAGTGTTCAAGCACAGGTGAGTGAAAACACCCTCCTGCTCGCCTTAATGACTAAAGAAAAGAGACCTAATCGGTACCAATAAAACGAACTCGATCAAGAAGCCAATGAGGGCCATCCAGCACATCAATCGACTGAAATACAAGAAACAGTTCAACAGGGCCTTAAAATGTCTCGTCGACGATGGATCCTAGTCGTTGATACTGTGGTCTTCATCCATCGGAACCCGGTATCCACGATCTACTGAACTTTGCGGAACAACGGCAAAGTGCCCAGCCGATCTTTCAATTCAAGTTCTTTGCCTCCGGCCGAAAGCAATGGTCTTGGAGGATCAAATTTCTGTGTTAGGGGTGTCACAATAACAAGGGTCACCAGACAAACGATTAAACCTAGCATATCACCTGCCAGGTCCGGCGCTAGAAGAGTCGCTGCTAACCACATTAGGAAGCCCATTGCCATGGCCGCCAATGTCCCGGTACGATTGGCGGCTTTCCAGTAAACTCCGGCAATAAAGGGCACCACAACACTCACCAGAATGACCGAATTAGCATCTAGAATCAGGTTAAAAATGACCTGCACCTTCAGTGCCACATAAATGGCAATCGAGCCAAATACCGGAATAGCAATACGGGTGGCCAATAATCGAACTTTATCCGTGGCCTGAGGTTTGAATAATGGCAGCAAATTAGTACTGAAAATACTCGCTGCCGCAAGCAGAGCGCTATCAGCGGTACTCATGATAGCCGCTAGCAACGCACCTACAAACAGGGCAATGGCAACGGGATGCAAATGATCAAGGGCTAAGGTCGGAAGAATCGACTCAGGATTGACCAGTCCGGGAAGGGTTACACTACCGATAATGCCAAGCATGACCGGAATCATACCGAGTGTCAGGTAACCAAACCCGGCAAGGTAAAACGCATTTTGAGCAACCTGTTCATTCTTCGCCGCAAACGATCTTTGCAGAAGGGATTGTGAAGTCACATCGGCCAACCCGAATATTAACCAGGCGCGCAGATAATTGAGCCAAATCTCCGGCGAATGCTGCAGCGGAATCATTCGGAAAGTGTGTTCAGGCAACTGGGGGGCAATGGCAGCCCAACCACCTGAATCCACCAGCACCACTACCAACAAAACAACCAGGCCGATCGCAATAATGATGATCTGAACGAAATCGGTTATTGCCACAGCCCACATTCCACCCACTGCGGTATAAAGGAAAATAATCAAGGCACCCCCGGAAATCCCCCATACTAAAGGCACACCGGTGAGCGTTTCAAAAACGGTACCAAAGGCTACCAGCATTCCTGCTGTCCAGCCGATACCAGAAGCGATGGAAGCAACAGCCGCTATGGTGGCCGCTGTGATTCCAAACCGGTTTTCAAAAAATTCAATGAATGTGACCAATCGCAGACGACGAAAAATACGCGCAAAAAAGAAACCGACTACGAACAACGCCAGTGCGCCACCAAAAGGATCGGCAATGATACCCAGGAAACCGCCCTCATAGGCAGCTCCCGATGACCCCATCATGGTGCTGCCCCCAAACCAGGTCGCCACAAGCGTTGCCGCACAGATCCAGATCGGCATACGACGCCCTGCGATCATAAAATTTTCAGCTGAGTCCGCTTGCTTTGCCGCCAGAACGCCCACGACCAGCATCATGATCAGGTAAACCACGATACCTGTAAAAATAATAGTTTGGGTACTCACATTTCTCCTTAGCAGCTTGGCAGGAATCCACAGCACCTCATAGAACACCCTTTACCAACCGTGCCTTCTAAATGCGGTAGCATCCTCTCTGAGCCGGTTATCCCGGTTAGACTCGTCCAAATTTACCGACTTTCTATAGCCGCGCAATAACAGCGCAGAACCCCAATAAACCAGACCTCAGGTGGCTCTCTGTGAGCAGCGATAACACCCCTTGAACAACCTGCGACCCATCAACTGAAAAAGCCACCGCAGAAACCTTATCATCTTTACTTGCCATTCGGTATCTACCCACCCCAACCTAAATCAAGGGTGAATCCAAGTTATGAGTGGAATTGCCCAGCCCCATTTCTTCTATGGATCGGAATTAAAAGCGTATTTTAAGCCACAAACTAAACAACGCTGCCAAACTAACAGCCCGAATGAAATCAATATCTATCTTGACCCCATCGATTACCGAGTGCTCAAATCCGCCAAAAGTGGAATCGTCCATATCGCGATGAAATTCGGAATGACAAAAGCCATGACTGACAGTGCAACGCAAAAGGCCGCTAGCATGGCGCGAAATGTGTTCTAGGCCGCTACCAGATGTATACCACAAAAAAGTAACCCTGATAGACTCAACATGGCGACGCCTATTGGTACCAAGGACAGTTTGATCCGGAATGGGAAGAAGGACAGGCCCCGCACGAAATAGGCAGACAACAATTTGGTCGCATAACGATTGCCAACGCTGACTCAGAAGTAACGCCATTGATGAATGCGGCATTCGATGCCGCCTGGAGAGTAGTAGAAGAACAAACCGCCTGAGCCATAACCTGTCATTTCATGGCGAATTTTTCGATAGACAAAAAGCCCCCACTCTGGTTACTACTGGAAGTTGTAGGCAGGACAGATCGCATCACGCGCCAACAGATCCAGACGGACCGGTTTGTAACGCGCGATAGCACAGGTAGCCATGAGTCTGCGTGTCAGTGAGCGCACCTTGAGACGACTCCTGAAGGCTGAATCGACCAGTTTCAGAAAAACCTTGGAGAAGATCAGGGACTTGCTCGCCAAAGCGTATCTGGCCAAAACTGAATTAACTGTGGCTGAGATAGCGCATCTACTGGACTATGCCGAGACGGTGAATTTTCGCCGAGCGTTCATCCGCTGGAATGGTGTAACACCGAGCCACCACCGAAAGCAGTCAATCGCGCAGGTAACATCGTAACTGGTTTTCCTCCGGGCGATCCGTCGTAACAGCAACGGGCATTCATAGCTGACCGAATATAACCCTATGGTTGGCCGAAACTGCTTCCTAGACCACCATCATCTCGGATTACTCTTTTTTATTTTTTATGGCGCAGGAACATAGCCATGGCAGTAATCCCTAGCCCATCACGTATGCCGGAAGGTATGAATCTCGAGTTTCGGACTAGCAGGTTTGATCTTAACGAGCAGTTATCCAAAGAATGGCTGGATAAGGACGCATTCAAAACCGCTTTCTTTAATGCCCTTAGCATGACCTTCCCTGCTGGGGAGCGCTTCTTTATAGACAGCGTTCGACATTACAAAACTGACGTAACAGACCCGAAGCTAAAACAAGAAATCAGCCACTTTATTGGCCAAGAGGGCATGCATTCCCGGGAGCGCCGCAAATACAACCGAATACTGTGCGAATTAGGTGGTTACAGCCAGGAAAAAATGGAAGGTCGAACAGAGAAAATGATTCAGCTTGGCAAAGCAAAAATGCCGCCCATGGCCCGGCTCGCGGCCACCGGTGGGGTCGAACATCTGACCGCAATCCTGGCCGATAAAATCCTCAACGGCTGGATGATGTCCGACGTACATCCTCAGATGCGAAGCCTCCGGGAATGGCACTGTGTCGGAAAACTGGTACATAAGTCCGTCGCGTTTGATGTCTACACAAACATGGACGGCAGTTACAAAGCCAGAAAGACAACATTATGAATATTCACCGTTGCTTTCCCATGGAATCTCCTGGCTCATACTGCCTATATGCTTCGCTGTGACAAAACGCTCTGGAAGTGGTCTACGCTGAACAGTGGACTCAAATTTCTCTTCGCCAAGAATGGCGTGTTACGTGGATTCCGTCGCACCTATTGCAAGTATTTCGACCCTGACTTTCAGCCGTGGGACCATGATAACCGACACTGACTTGAGCGATGGAAGCCCGCTCAGGCTGCGTGAGTGCTAGAGGACCCAGCCACCCACTGACATTTCTTATTGCCTACTAACTACTGCAATCATGGACGATTGACCACAATATCGTCACTGTCTAACGGTAGCTCAAACCACATAAGGTCTTCGGCAAGAAGAAAGTTTACCGGCATCCCGCGCTTGAAGATATCTTCCAAAACAGAATTCAAGGGCACAGGCACCAGATGATAGAAGACCACCATTTCTACATTTGATTTCTCTCCAAGCTCAATGAGGGAGTCCGTAGATGCGTGGTAGTCCATCACATCAGCAACAATCTTCGACTGTCGTGGTAGACCAGCAGAACCCATTGCCTCCGACAATGCGGTTACCGTCGGTAGTGACAGCGCGTCGTGGAGCAACAAATCAGCACCATCAACTATCATCTTGGTATTGCCGCTCACGTTGCTGTCGCCTGAAATGACCACACTGCGGCCACGGTAGTCAAACCGATAACCCACGGCAGGCTCAATAGGTGGATGCTCAGCCATATAGGCTGTTATTTTCAAACCACGATCTTCAAGAATAACTCCCGGCTCTATCGTCTCGTGCTGCAGTACGCCGAGCGCCGGTGGCAACAAGCCTTCCCCATGATGGGTTGAGCGGTAAATACGATCCTGCCGGTAACCAGCATTGACGGCATCGGCCACCTCGTCAACCCCACGAGGACCATACACAGTTAAGGGTGCCGGCCGGCCTCGTATCCAGGAACCGAGGTTCACTTCGTAAATTTCTGCGATGTGGTCAGAGTGGAAATGCGTTAGCAACAGGCCCTGCAATCGTTCTGTTGGCAGTCCCAGGAGGTTAATGTTATCGGTAGAACCGGCTCCGGAGTCGATCAGGTAGAAATGCTCCGGCGTCACCACGGCGATACAGGCCTGAGCCTGGCCCATCCCTAACGGCGATGCACTGCCACAGACGTACACTCTGAGACTGGTCGATTCCGGAAAGATGCCAACACCGCGTTCAGCTATAAACGCTGCACCGTGCGAAAGCACCCTATCCTGTACCGCAGGTAGTTTTAGTAATCCGCTACCAAGCCCAACAAAAACCAGCAAAACCAGAAGTAGTATTAACGCCTTTTTCATACCCTTACTCTCCGTTTTATTTAACGCCCATGATATATCGAGTCGCTGTGATATCAATCTACAAAGTTGTTATCTGAACTCGTCGTGATATACCAGATAGGTGACGACCAGGCACGCTCCTGAATGGTAGCTGACCTGTCTGGTCGTGGTGTTTCACCTGCGCGTATGGCATCCCATGTGGACCACCGGCAGACCGGATTTTCGAGTACCCGTACGTAGTAGAAAGCGGGTTGTCCCGGGATAAAGTCGGGATCTCGCCACAAGGCTTTCAGTTCGCCTGCACCCACATCCTCCGTTCTGGAGCAATCGTCCAGATTAACTTGTGCGCCGTTGTCCGGGCAGCGATGCGTTTTTAGGTTAACACTCAAGCCATCCGAGCAGGCGACATCGTAGACTTGCTCCTGGTGCTCGCCTTCTTCAAGCCAGCCTTTAATGATTTGCACGCGTTGCAATTGGGCCGTGTTTGGGTCGGCTAGGGCCCAGGTTAGAAAAGACGGCTGGCGTTCACCGTCTGCTTGCAGTGTGCCACCCATGGTTATGCCGCTTTGGTAGGCGTTTTCAATGAGGTTCGGGCTGTTTACCTGCGCATCGGCAAGGTCGTAACCGGCAAAAAAGCGAACCTTTATGCGAGTGCCACTGGTGGCAAACGTTTCCTTCCGGCGCAGCGCGTCATAAATGGATTCGCGGGTATTTTCTTCTGCCCACACACCGGCTATTCCCGAAGCACCCCAATATTTATAGCCTGAAAAATCGAGATAGGTTGCATCGCCTACCTCCTCCACCAGGTTAGGTGTAGCCAGCTTAATCAACGTGCCGTAGAGAAAGCTTGCCGGTATAGAGCCACGCTTTTCTGCCGTGCTGTCAAACGAGCCAAGTTTGCCAAAGTAATTGTCCTCCTGTAGTGAGGCTGCAGCGGTATGAGTATCACTTGAGCCGATCACGCCAAATTTATAGGGGTTCCCACTGTCTCTTTCCTCTAGGTTTAGCCCCCTTTGCCAGGCGTTTCGTACGTAGCTGCCAGGAGGATCACTGGGTATCTTGGTGGAGGTCCGCATAGGAAAAATTTCGAAATTAGCCCACTCATCATTTTTTGACAGTAATGGGTGCGTCTCTGATGTGCCTTTGACTTGGGTGATTTCTACCAGCGGTTCATTGCGCAGACGTTGCGCTGCGTACTCCTGATCGATGGCGTTGCCGGCCCAATCAGTAAACGCAAACATCGCGCCATTAGAGCCGTTGCTGTTGTGCGGTATCGCCAGGCTTTCTATATCTTGCTTGCGCAGGGCATCCATCCACGTCCACAGGCCTTCGGGGTTAACGCTATTGAAGCGCGAGAAAGGCAGTGCAGGTAACCGCTCGGTATCACGGAAGATCACGTTGCGGTGGAGGCCCGATGACGTATACTCATAGGCTGCAAAGGTCGTAAACCTGCCAGGTTGGTATGCCGCATCAGCGGCTTCAACGGTTTTTGACCAGGCGGATTGACTGACCTGATTGACGACCACCTTGTCGATAGACCCATCTAGCAGGTTGGCGACGACATCGCTGGTAAACCCATAGAACACTCGGCTTCTACTCAGCATGTCAAACAGGCCTCCATCGACTGATTCATTGATGTCGTGATAGGGTTCTGCGAAATCGTATTTCGAGATTTTGGTACTGGTATCTGCCGCTTCATTGATCAGACCAAGAAACATCGCATGATCGGTAACCCCATAAAAATCCAGAGGTCGTGACAGTTGAACAGAAAAACCACTGGGATGCTTGATCGCCTCACCTTGTGCATAGCGGTAGGCGTCGGCCGGCGTGGCGGTGGTACCAAAAGCAGAGGCATCAAAGGAAAGCGCGGTATGCACATGCAAGTCACCAAAGTAGGCATTTCGATCCGGATTGGCCAATGAGAGACTGTTATTGGGCTTTAACAATGCAGGGAACGAGATGATTTTATCACTCGACGGGATGATCGTGTTGGTACTCCGGAGGTAAGCTCGTGCCTGTGCCCGCCTATCGGATTCTGACTGGTCCCCGGAGCAGGCGGTTATCAATGCAACGGCGGCAATCATTGCTGTACGATAAATCATTGATCTGACCTTTTATTTATCAAATAACCTTTTTTAAACAGCTCTTTAGCAAATAGCCCTATAGCAAATAGCCCTATAGCAAATAGCCCTTTAACAAAAAGCAGGACTATCCTCATGAATAAAGGAGGCAGGAGATTCTTTTTCATTATGCTGTTGTGAAGTCTAGATCAGGAATCATAATCGGCCATATTGTTCTCTTATGTCAGTTACCACCGAACCTTCCCTGGCGCTATCAGCCCTGAGGATCCAGCCAAATTGGACTGGTCCATGCCCGTTCCCGGATGGTTGCCGGAACACGGGGATCGGGCTGGCGCCCCAGGCGGATCGCATCATAACTGGACCAGCGACAGGTTGGATTCATCAGTACACGAACATAGTAGAAGGCACTCTGGTCCGGATTATAGTCAGGGTCATGCCAGAGGGTTTTCATTTCACTGGCACCTGAGCCCGAACTGAAGTTACAGGTATTAAGATCGACACTCGCACCATTAGCCGGGCAGCGGCCTGATGCAGGGTCGACGTGAAGCCCATCGGCGCAGGCAATATCAACCACCATTTCCTGGGCTTGGCCCTGTGTATCAACCCAGCCTTTAATCATTTGTACCCGTTGCAACGGTGCATCCATCGGGTCCTGTGTCGTCCAAACGAAAAAACCAGGGGACGTCTGTTTTGTCGCATTGGTGCGCAGCACACCTCCCATTGGCACGCCACCGGCGATTAAGGCCGGAATCGCATTATGGGCATCTATTGCCTCATCAATACCCCAACCTGCATAGAAGCGAACGGCCATGCGCGGGCCCGATGTGGCATAGGTTTCGCGACGAGCCAGTGCATCGAAAATCGCCTCACGGGTATTTTCAGGCGCCCAAGCTGCCGCCAGACCACCCGATGTATGAAATCTGAGCCGAGATTGGTAAGCTGGCGTTTGCGCGTTATCCTCCAGACGCCGAACCGCCGGAGAAGTAACCGTCCCCACTGCACCTGGATAGTCCCACTCTTCCACATCCCCAGGATTGGAATTGTGGCTGTCAGTGGCAGCGATAAAGCCGGTTTGTATCGGGTTAAACCCCAACTCTTGTTCAAGCTCGAGCCCAATCTTCAAGCCTTGGCGGACAAACCCGGTTTCAAAGGCGCAACCCGTGGTTTCTCCAGGCAGGCAGGGGTCGAACACCTGTTCAAAGGCACATTCTTCATCCGTCGCGCCAACCCCAAGCGCACATTCCTGAGCGCCCTTAATCTGAAATATTTCAGTCAGCGGTTCATACCTTTGACGCAAGCGCCAGTCAGCCTCGCCATATTGCTGACCGTCCCAGGTGAAGCGTGAATATGTCAGGCCCCATGCCTTGTTGGGGTTGTGCGGTATGGTCAAGAAGTCACAATCACCCAAGCACCCAGCTTCAAGCCCCTTCCAGAGTTCAATGGCATTCGGCACGTCCAAACTTGAAATAGCACGTTCAGGCACCGTGTTGGAGCGAAAAATAATATTACGGTGGTGTTTACCCTGATCAGGCATCCCCGGCGAATACTCATAGCCAATCAATGTGGTCAGTTTACCGGGTTCATAGTACTTGTCAGCAAGGTCGATATAGCGGTCCCAATCGGTCCCGGCATTGCTATCACAACGCTCAAGCGATCCATTACCAAATCTGCAGGTAGGGAAAGCGCCGGGTTTAAGTGGCTGGCGGGTCGTCTGTTGATAGATGCCGGCAGGTTTTGATGGGTCACCGGCGGGAGCTATACCGCGAGCTTTCCCTACCAGGATTTTAAAAATCATTGGATTAGACTGGTTGGCCAACCAGCAGGTAGCACGCTCGGCAAGTGACAGCTCAGGGTCATCGCAATGGGTGCGGGTGCCGAAGCCTTCGGCATGGTCGGTGATCGCCACAAAATCCAACGGGCGGCTAAGCTGCATGACCTCGCCACCAGGACTACGTAGCGGCTCGCCTTTGGCGAAGCGGTAGGCGTCCGCAATACCCAGGGTAGTGCCGAACAGCGAGGCATCAAAGCTTTCGGAGGTATGAAGATGTAATTCGCCCCAATACAGGTTCATATCCGGGTTAGGCGCCGTCTGATAAGTAGCCGTTTGGGATGCGGGTACTACGAGTTTGCCATCGTCTTGCAAGGCATAGTCACGGGCTGCGGCCTCTGGACCATAGTATTCTGCAGCTGCTTGAAAAGGACTCACATATTTGACCCAGACAAAGCCGATAGCCACGAATAATAAAACAACAATGCCTAAACTGATTTTCTTGAACACTCACTTCCCCCTGAGTTTCCCTACAAGGCCGCCGACGCTTCAATGTGTTACTGAAAAGTGTGACTGGAAATCGTCGCACAGAAACAAGCTAATAAATGAGTTTAAAGAGATGATGACCGCATAAGGGGATCAGTTTCGGTCATATTTTAGCCAAGACAGGTCACCTCTATACTCAATCGATCCCCATCGTATCTCTCATCAATTTTAGTCGTTTTTTATTATCCTGGGTTAATCCAAATAGGGGAAGACCAGGCGCGCTCTTGAATCAATGATTCAAGATTATCGCGGGGTGCCACACCGGCACGCAGAGCGTCCCAGGTTGACCATCGGCACGTCGGATTTTCCAGTACCCGGGCATAGTAGAAAGCCGGCTCATTCGCGTCATATTCAGGGTCATGCCACAGCGTCTTCAACTCGGCTGCGCCTCTGTCTGCCGAGTAGGAACAATCAGACAAATTAACCCGGGCGCCATTGTCCGGGCAACGATGGGTAGTCGCATCAACGGTCAATCCGTCCGAGCAAGCAACATCAAATACCTGCTCGTGAGTCTCGCCATTTCTAAGCCAGCCTTTGATGATCTGCACCCGTTGCAACGCTGCCGAGCTTACGTCTCTGGCTGCCCAAACGATGAAGGAAGGTGCATCCCCGGGTTTCGAAATCAAGTCTCCTCCCATCGATACGCCTCGGGAATAGGCGCGCGTCATCTCATCCGCTGATTCCAGCATTGTGCCGTCAAGGTTATGTCCGGCGAAAAACCGTATCCGTATCCGCGGCCCCGAGGTTGCAAACGTTTCCTTACGGCGGAAGGCATCATAGATCGATTCACGGGTGTTTTCTTCCGCCCACACCCCCGCCAGGCCCGATGCACCGTAAACCGATGTATTACGAGACAGATAGCGCCTGCCATCCGATGCGACATAGAACACCGACTCAGCCGCATCACCTAACTGGAGGGAATTCAGATCCTCACTGCCTACCGGTACAGAACCCCGAAGTACTGGGGTGGAGTCCAGAAGGCCCACTTTCGAGAAGAAGTTCGATTCATCATATGAGCCCGCACCCGTGTGGGTATCAGAAGACCCTATAAAACCATAACGAAATGGATTACCCAGACCTGTCGCTTCGAGCTCGAGACCATTTTTCATCGCATCCCGAACATAACCCCCTGCGGGTCTGGCAATGGTCAAAGCCCCACCGCCCGCCTTGTAGGGGTCAATCTCAAAGCCAGCCCACTCATCGTTCATCGATAGCGCTGGATGCGTCTCCGAGGTTCCTTTCACTTGCGTGATTTCAGCCAGCGGTTCATTACGCAGGCGCTTTTCGTTATGGGTCAGGGTCATAGGGTCACCTGCCCAGGTCGCCAGTTCGAACATCTGTCCATTGGATTTGTTGGAGTTGTGAGGGATAGCCAGGCTCTCAACGCCTTTTTCCCTAAGACCATCCATCCAGGTCCATAGATCCTCTGGGTCAAGTGACATGAGTCGATTGAAAGGCATCGCTGGCATATTCTCAGTACCCCGGAAGATGACATTGCGGTGTATGCTGCCGCCGTCTTCCCTGGTTGATGAAAACTCATAGGCGGCGAAGGTAGTGAACTTCCCGGGCTCATAATGGCGGTCAGCCGCGCGCACTTCATCAAGCCAGGTGTTGCGCATAATATCTGCAACTTGCTTTCTCAGTGTTTCCGAAGCATGCATTACAGAAGCAACACCTCGAATGAACACGCGAAAATTCCGCGTAGGAATGCTTTCAAGGGTAAGATTTTCCGATGCATTTAGATTGTGGATTGGTTTCATCGCCGGATTGGTGGAAATTTCAGTGTTGGTGTCTGCCCCGGCTGCAACCACACCAAGATAAAAGCCGTGGTCGGTTACCGCGTAAAAGTCCAGTGGTCGATCGAGCTGCATATCGAAGCCGCCCGGATGCTTGATAGCCTCACCCTGGGCGTAGCGGTACGCGTCGTCAGGTGTCGCCAGTGTGCCGAACTGAAAGGCATCCAGTGAATTGGTGGTATGGACATGCAGATCGCCAAAGTAGGCATCGCGTTCGCCTTCCGGCCGAGCGAGGCCCAACTCAGACACCTCAGGGGTCGGTTGCGCCGCTGGTTCAGAAGAAGCTTTACCACTGCCCATGCTATCGCTGTCTGAACAGCTGACCAGCATAGCCGCCAACACGAAAATCAATACTGAACCCAACGACAGCCTTAAGGTGGATTTCATTCGATACGCTCCTTTTAAAAAATCAGCTCGATGACCCGATTAGGCAATGCCGGTTACTCAGACACCTTAATATCAGTTCCGCCAGCAGGAAGCGCCAATGTCATCCCGTTCCTGGGCCAGATGCCAGTTGAGTTGACCGCCTTTCTCAACTTCTCTGGTAAAGGTCTCCAAGAACTCTGGCATCCCCGACAGCGTGAGGTGACTCAGCACCAGCCTCTGCACACCTGCCGACCGTGCCAGGTCTGCAGCTTCGCTGGGTTCGGTATGGTAGCTTACCGTATCAGCCAAGAGAGCTGAACCTCTTAGATTAATTCGTTTTGCTCTGCGCCTCGTGGATGAGCACATCGACCCCTTTACCGGCCCGCGCATCCCGCGCAGCGTTTTCCAGCCGCCAATCCCGTTATCAACTAGATAGAGCGTATCTCCCGCCTGAATCACCGTGCACGGCTGGGCGCGACCAGACCTGGACAGTGACCCACCTGTTCCACAAAAGAACACCTTGAGCCCATCAAAACCTTTAGCTTCCGTGACACCCGCGTGACCTAGCTTAGCGTAGCGGTTGTCAGAATTGTATTGGGACTTTTACTACCAGTAAATCAGCGTTTCACCGTGTTTTGAAACTTTCAATCCCAACTTTTTACAAACTGATTAGCGCTAAGATCTGACTCATTTACTTTGAAGGTCACTATGGCAAGCCACAAAAGATCCAAATCAAATAATTCTCCATTAAAGATGGTTAAAGACCTTGAGCGGACTATTCGTCCCGATGGGAAAGAAGTACTCCACGGCATCGACAACTTGGTGAGCTGGGAAAGCTGGGATCGTCTCGGCTCCATTTAAGACTGGTCTGTAAGGATGGCAAAACATGTGATTGAGGCGACTCTAACCCAACTCCTAGCCACCTGGTTCTCTTCTAAAACGGGATTTGACGATCCCAATGGTTAATGACAAGCTGGATTTTTACAACCACTACGCGAATCGCGATAATCGAAACAGAGGTGATAGCATGCCTGAGAATGCAGTTCAAGACGCCTACAACATTGATCCCGATGCATTGAGGGAAAAGTATCGCACGGAACGGGACAAACGCATCCGAGCCGATGGTAACGATCAATATGTCGAAGTCGTTGGCGATTTCTCTCACTACGTTGACGATCCCTATGTAACGCCTGGTTTTGAAAGGGACCCCATTGAAGAAGAAGTCGAGGTGGTCGTCATCGGGGGCGGTTTCGGTGGAATGTTAGCGGCAGCAAGACTGAAAGAAATAGGTATCACTGATATAAAAATTATTGAAAAAGGCGGCAACTTCGGCGGCACTTGGTATTGGAACCGATACCCGGGCGCATCTTGCGACATCGAAGCCTATGTTTACTTACCCATGCTTGAAGAAACCGGGTTCGTGCCTAAACAAAAATATACCGATGCACCCGAGACACTTGAGTACTGCAAAGTCCTAGCGGATAAATTTGGACTCTACGACATCTCCCTCATGCAAACCGAAGTGGTGTCGACAAACTGGGACGAAGATCTTCGCCGTTGGACCGTTGCAACCAATCGTCAAGATTCACTTAAAGCAAGATTTGTAGTCCACTCCAACGGCCCGTTAAACCGACCTAAACTTCCAGGCGTAAAGGGCATCGATAAATACACCGGGCACACCTTTCATACCAGTCGCTGGGACTACGAATATACCGGTGGTGACGCCCATGGCAATTTGGAAAAACTGGCCGACAAGCGCATCGCTATCATTGGAACAGGGGCTACCGCCGTGCAATGCATACCGCACCTGGGTGCCAGCGCCAAATCGCTTTATGCTTTTCAAAGAACGCCCTCTTCTATCAGTGTACGCAACAACCAGCCTACGGATCTGTCCGTTATACGGGTCGCAACAACCCCGCTTCCGTATCGGCCTTGGTGGGTACTCAGAAACCCGGATGGCAAAGCGAACGTCGAACAAATTTTGAGTCTCTGATGACGGGTGCACCCGTGAAAGAAGATTTGGTCAGCGACGGTTGGACCGACGCTTTCCGACGCTTGTTTGGGCAGTTACAAGCAGAACGTCCTTCCAATCTTCGCTTGGCAGGATGGGCACTACAAGGTGCCTTCTCAAAAGATCTGTACCAGCTTGGTGTCAAGCAATATCTCACCAATCGAGCGATGCAGTATATGGACATCGAGCGCAAGGTAGAACTTGCTGATTTTGCCAATATGGAAAAAGTACGGGCACGCGCGGATGAGACTGTTCAGGATAAAAAGACTGCAGAAGCACTAAAACCATACTATCGACAGTTCTGTAAGCGACCCTGCTTCCACGATGAGTACCTAAAAACGTACAACTTACCTAATGTCCATCTTGTTGATACAGACGGCAGAGGTGTAGAGGAAATCACCAAGAAGGGTGTCGTGTTTGACGGAATAGAATACGAAGTAGACTGCATTATCTTTGCCACCGGCTTCGAGGTCGGGACCGATTACTCACGGCGCGCCGGATACAGCATAACGGGGGTCAATGAACTGACGCTCTCCCAAAAGTGGTCCAATGGTTTGGCGACCTTTCACGGCATGCACGCGCGAGGATTCCCTAATTGTTTCTTTTTTGGACCAGCCCAGTCTGGATTTACGGCGACCTTTACCTTCTCCTTAGACGAAAATAGTATCCATCTGGCCCACATCCTGAGCGAACTTAAAAAGAGGGGCGTTACTCGAGTGGAAACCAGTCAGAGATCTGAGGATCAGTGGGTGCAGACCATCATCGACAAAGCCAGGCTCACTGCAGATTTTCAAAAAGCGTGCACGCCAGGTTACTATAACAACGAAGGACATGTGAACGCCCAACCTCAAAATAATTTTTATGGCGGGGGGCCGATCGAATTCTTCAATTTGATGAAGAAGTGGCGTTCGAACAATCGATTATCTGGATTAGAGTTAGCAAATTAGCCTGTAACAAAGAACTACTTTCGCGGGGACCCTGAGCAAATTAACTGGCAAGTATTCTCCTCCGCACAGCTAAGATCACTGCCGGGGTATACCGACGGGCGGTGGAAGACATCGGGGTGTCGAAGCGAGCAGAGGTACGGGGACGTACTTTTCTACAAGAAAGCTGTTTATCTAAATATTAAACTTGGGTTGCCTTCGCGGACGCCGCAGCGTTCTCTGCCTGCGGCCGTGAATTCCCTTGTGATCCGCACGCATCTGTTGGCCGTGATAAAATCAGATGCCTGAAGTTTACAAGCATCCTCGAGAAGCCCGTTCAAGCAACGTTACAGGACTAAACATATGACTGATCACACCCCCGAAGAGCAAGGCAATCAAACGGGCCTTTTTAACGGCCTGCCGCAACATGAAACTTTTACCCACATGCAGCAGATCTACAATGTCAACACCATGCAGCCGCCAACTACTCCGTTTAGGTTCCCTCAAGGCGCAAGGGCCACGCTACCTACAACCTACGAGTTTGAAGGTCGGACACGAAACCTGTACAGCCTGCTAGGCAGTACCCATACGAGTGCACTGCTGGTTTTGAAAGATGGCGAAATTCAAATTGAAGAATACTGGCTGACTGGCAAGGCCAATGTACAATGGATCTCTTTCTCAGTGGCCAAAAGTTTCGTTTCCGCCCTGGTGGGTGTCGCACAGAATGAAGGTCTAATCAAAAGCTTAGACGACACCATAGATCAATATGTTCCACTGCTCAAAGGCACTGCATACGCGGGAGTGCGTATCAAAGACGTGCTACAAATGTCTTCCGGTGCGAGATGGAACGAGGATTATAGCGATCCGGAATCAGAAATTTTCAGGTTGAGCGTTGCAAACAAGGGTGGCTCATTTGACCAATTTATGAAGACCATGGTCTCCGAGCGAGAGGCAGGGACTTTTTGCCGTTATAACTCTGCGGACACTCAAGCCCTGGGTATGTTAATTGCCGGGGCGACTAAGCGCTCACTCACCGATTACATGCAAGAAAAATTGTTTCAGCCTCTTGGCATGGAGCATACCGGCCACTGGATTAAGGACGTCCATGGGCGAGAAATGGCCTATGCAGGACTTTTACTGACCGCGAAGGATTTCGCCAAACTCGGAGAACTCTATCGACTCAAAGGCATCTGGCAGGGCAAAGAAATAGTGCCCGCCGACTATGTCGCTGAGTCAACTCGTGCACAATCGCCTCATACTCAACCTAATAAACCTTTCGTTGGCGATCATGTTTTCGGACCCGGATATGGCTATCAGTGGTGGATTCCTGAGGCGGGTAATAACACCTTCGCTGCCATCGGCGTTTACAACCAATTCATTTTTGTCGATCCCGACAGAGAAACTGTTATCGTTAAACTGTCTGCTAATCCTGCTTACGGCACCACAGATCGTGAAGAAGATAACAAAGATAATGAAAACTTGGCCGCACTGCTGGCAATCAGTGAGCACGTCGCTAAGTCGGGATAGTTGACAATATAGTT
>CAZGCW010000013.1:10667-36762 GCA_964524295.1 uncultured Pseudomonadales bacterium | reverse complement strand
CGTATGCAGGTCAGGTTTTTTGGTGGCTGGGATTACCAGGCATCAGATGTCGACCGACCGGCCTATCTGGATATAGCCTATCGTGGTGGTGTTCCTATGGGTGGGGATCTTTTTCAGGCGCCTGAAAATAAGGCCCCTTCATTCATGGTAGTCGCAGCAAAAGATCCAGATGGTGCTAACCTGGATCGTGTGCAGATTATTAAGGGTTGGTTGGAACAAGACGGGCTGCTCAGGGAGAAGGTCTATGATGTCGTCTGGTCAGGAAAGCGTGTGCTAGATCCTGAAACGGGAAAACTGCCTGCGGTAGGCAATACAGTCGATGTTGAAACAGCGACTTATTTAAATTCGATTGGTTCCACGGATCTGGCGGTCGTCTGGACAGATCCTGATTTCGATCCCGATGAACGGGCATTTTATTATGCTAGGGTTCTGGAAATCCCCAAGCCTCGCTGGACAACTTACGATGCCGCTTATTTCGATCTCGAGCTCAGTGAAGACATCCCCAGGGTGATTCAGGATCGAGCTTATACTTCGCCGGTCTGGTATACGCCCTAGTGAAGCAAAGTTTGCTTCGAGAACCGGTTATCCATTTCCTGATTCTAGGCTGTTTGATATTTGGTGTTTATTACTGGATTTCAGGGGCCAGTGCCACGTTAGATAACGATACCATTCTCGTTGATGAAGCGTCGATCTTGGAATTCATGCAGTATCGGTCGAAGTCCTTTGACCCGCAGGCAGCCAGACAACGATTTTTTGCATTTTCGGATGCTGGCCGAAAACAGATTGTAGAACAGTTTGTGCGGGAAGAAGCCCTGTACAGGAGGGCTCTGGACTATGGTTTTGATCAAGGAGATTATGTCATTCGACGGCGTCTGGTACAGAAAATGGACTTTATGGCTGAAGGCCTGGCAATGGATCACACTGAGATCGCTGACGATGCCCTGAAGGGACATTATCTGGCCAATTTGGACGATTACACCGAATCGGCAACGATTTCCTTCGCACATGTTTTTTACAGTTTTAGTAAAAACGGGGAGGTCCTTGCTGCGTCCAAATCGTCTGCATTACAAGCTAGGTTAAATGCTGACCAGGTTACGTTAGAAAACGCCTCCCGTTATGGCGACCGGTTCCCTTACCATGTTAACTATGTTGAGAAAACACGGGAGCAGATTAGGGATCATTTTGGCCTGGAGATGGCAAGGGATTTGTTTGCACTGCCAGTCAATCGTCAACATTGGCAGGGGAACTTTAAATCGGACCATGGTAACCACCTCGTTCTAAAAGTAGATCACACCCCTGCACGGGTTCTGAAATTAACAGAAGTTGAGGGCCAGGTCAGGGTGGACCTGCGAAATCAGATAAAAAGCCGTAATCAGAAGAAATATGTCAATGAGGTGCTTGAAGACTATCAGGTTAAAATCGAACCCGGGTTACTTGGTAGTTGACTTGTTAGCAGCAATGGCGGCACCTCACGGTAACGGAATTCCTGTGATCCTTGTGGTTAACTTATCTTATCAACCAGGGTCGGGCGCTTGACCTGTTCAGGATGCGTACGCTTGTTAAATCTAAAGCCTAAAACCGGGTTAAAACTGTCGCAATGGTCATTGCTGGTGGGCTGTGTGATGGTGTCTATGACCCTCTCGGCTCACGATAGTCGGCCTGTCTATATCGAGTTAAGACAGGATACCAGTACGCGCTATGAGTTGATGTGGCAGGTACCCGATAGTGTTCACATTCAGGCCATACCCGATATCGCTCTGGAGGGGGTGTGCCAGGTTCAGAACCTTCAAGCAGAAAGCCTGGCTGCCCCTATTGGAGGTAAGGCGGCTCATCTGGGTCGTCGGGTTTATCAATGTGATGCCGCTGTTTTTCCAACAGCTGTTCTGTTGGATTATCCAACCAGTAATCCATCGTTGTCGACCATTATCAGGGTCATTACCGGGGATCAAGCAGTCAGGGTGGTTCATGCCCGGCCAGAATCCACACGTATTCCCATAGCAGATAATTTTACCACTGGCCAAGTCGTGTTGGAGTATATCTCCCTGGGAACAAGGCATATCCTGGGTGGGTTTGATCACCTGCTTTTTGTCACCTGCCTGATGTTGATGGCAGGTGGTTTAAAGCGGCTGCTGATAATGGTGACTGGTTTTACCGTTGGCCACTCTCTAACGCTCATTCTGGCTACCCTGGGTTTGATGCGCATCCCGGTTTTAGCGGTGGAGCCCGTCATTGCATTGAGTCTGGTATTTGTTGCCGCAGAGTTACTGCGGCGGCACAAGAATACCTGGGCCTGGCGTTATCCGCTACTGATGGCCGCTTGCTTCGGCTTATTGCATGGTCTTGGGTTTGCCAGTGCGATTTCAGCATTAGGGCTACCAGAGAATGAGGTTTTCACAGCATTACTGGCATTTAATCTGGGCGTAGAGCTGGGCCAGGTCGCTTTCGTGATGGCGATGATGGTGTTGATTGGATGCTACTCCTTAGTCAGTGGGATTAGGATGGCAAGTGGTGTTAGGGCACTTTCAAGCGTGCTGGCCTGGCCGATGGGTGGACTGGCTGGCTTCTGGTTTTTTGAAAGGCTTTACTTGCTTGTCAGCTAGGGTTTCTGGCTGCGGAGCTGTTTAAAACGATTAAGGTTTGATGGTCAACTGGCGCGGGGCAGGTGTGTTTATGCTCTGGTTTGGACAGGCAGATTGGAATCCATTCGGCTTCAGGCCAGAATAACCACATTCAATTCTGGAAAAGCAGGTTTCATGAAGTTAGGTAATAAGGGGACATAACATGGAATTACAGGGCAAGGTAGCCATTGTGACTGCAGCCGGCCGGGGCATCGGCCAAGGCATAGCGCTTCGTCTTGCAGAGGCAGGGGCAACGGTTGTTGTTAATTCGTATAGTGCTGAAACCACAGCTGAGACGGTTCGGCAGATCAAACAGGCAGGCGGCAAGGCAAGTCAAGTCGTGGGTGATATTACCGACCCTGACAAAATGCTGGAGTTGCGAGATCACGCGTTGAACCAGTTCGGGCAGATCGATATTCTGGTTAATAACGTGGGTGCCGGTCCCAAGCAGGCTGCTGTGCCGGAACAACATGAGTTAGGCCCTGTGACCGCCGTCTGGAATGCGTTATATGCGCAGAACCTGCTGCCGGTGGTGCAGATGACTGAAGCGGTGCTACCTTTTATGCAGCAGCGACGTGAGGGCAAGATTGTTATTATTTCTTCCATTGCTGGCCGAACTTCGTTGTCTGGAAAGATGCTTAACCAGTTCGTGCATCCATCCTATGGGGCGATGAAAGCGGCGCTGATTAACTACACTCAGACGCTGGCGGAACTGGCAGGCCCAGATAACATTAATGCCAATGCGGTCTGTCCCGGTATTGTTTATACCGATGCCTGGAAAGGCAACGCAAAAAAGGCAGTAAAGACGATAGAAGAGTTCCAGGGTCAAGAACCGGATGATTGGTTCCAGGGCATTGCCAGGGGTGACTATCCCCATATCTTTGACCGCACACCGCTGCAACGGCCGCAAACAGTTGAAGACATAGGGAACGCCGTTTTATTCCTGGTGTCCGAAAATGCTGTCAATATTACCGGTCAATCACTGATGGTTGATGGCGGCATGGTAAAAATCTAGCCCATTGGCTGACCACAGTGATAACCAAGCAAGGGAAGGGTATCCTGCTCAGTTTCTGAAATGATCTATTACCGGGTATCTCTCAATAACGCCCAAAGATTGCTGCTCGCGAGGAGGCTCACCAAGAGCACCAGCAGGGCCAGCGCAAACCACTGTAAGGCGTAGGACAGGTTTTGGTTAATATTAATATGGACCGCTGGCCAGTGTCTGATGAGTCCACCGGCTTGATTTTCGGCAAGCCTGACTTCAAAGGGAAACACCGGTTCGCCGAGTTGTTCGTTGATGGTCTTGAAGTCAAGGTAACGCATGCGGATAGGCCAATTCGAACGATCTAATTGTCCTGCATAGGCCTGGGGCTTTGGCTGGGCCAGATGGATTTGGCCAGTAATGGTAACCGGGCCGTCATGAGGACGGAGACGGGGTTTGCTGCCCGCCTGTTTTAGTGCGGTGATCCAGCCGCGATTAATCAGTATCAGTTTCCCACTGGATTCCAAGCGAAGCGGGGTGACCACACTGTAACCGAGTTGGCCATCATAGAATTGAGCAATGAGCAGGAGGCTATGGTCGTTTTCATAAGTGCCTGTTAGTTGTACATGTCGGTTCTGTAGTGAATTATCTGGGGCGTGTAGTTGCCCTGGAGGGATGGCTTCCAGTCGAACGGCTTTCTCCGCATATTCGAGTTGCACTGCTTCCTGGGCAGCCAGTTTGTCGGCAGCCCGACTTAGTTGCCAGATACCCAGTCGAATCAGGCCCGCCATTGTAATCAGGACACAGACTGCGACCAGGACATTAATTCTTATCCGTAACTGGCCCAAATTGAGATTAAAGCGCAAAGACATGGTGACTTCCTGAACGATAGTGATTCGTTGGCTGGCGACGGCGAATTATAATTTAGAGCGGAGTGACTGTGCAATTCTGGCTCAACCGTCACCTGCTGGGTTGTTTTAGACAGCATCATGTCGTGCTGGTGGTTATTGTAACAAGCTGGCCTGAACAAGGTGCTGTCTCCTGACTCATAAAACAGCATTTAGGCAGAATTGCTTGCTAACCTGAAAATCGATCCTTATTTCATCTCAGAAATCCAATGGTCAATCTGCTGTTCCAAAATATTAAGGGGAATAGCGCCATTTTCAAGAACCTTGTCATGAAATAGCCGTATGTCGAATTGATTGCCCAGCGCCGATTCAGCTTTAGCTCTCAGGTCCTGTATTTTTAATTGGCCGAGTTTGTAGGCCAGTGCCTGGCCCGGCCAGGAAATATAACGGTCTATTTCATTGATAATGTCCAATTCCTTGCGGGGCGCATTGTCCTTGAAATAGTTGATGGCCTGGCTTCGCGACCACCCCTTGTAGTGCATTCCTGTGTCGACGACCAGCCTGATGGCTCGCCACATGTCGTAACTGAGTTGGCCAAAGCGGGAATAAGGGTCTTCATATAAGCCTAGGTCATAGCCAAGTTGCTCACTGTAGAGCCCCCAACCTTCAGTGAATACGGTAAAGCCTGAAAATCGACGAAAATTAGGTAGATTCTCCAGTTCTTGCTGAAGCGCGATCTGTAAGTGATGACCCGGGACCGCTTCGTGTACTGTGAGCACCTCGATTTCGAATTTTGGACGTGACAGAGGCTGGTAGAGGTTAACATAGTAATATCCGGGTCTACTGCCGTCCGCAGCGGGTGCCATGTAATAAGCGGTGGTGGTGTCAGGAGCGATTGCATCGGGTATAGCTCGAATGCCATAGGGCATTCGGGGAAGCCGGGTGAATAGTTTCAGCAGCATCGGGTCGATACGTTTTGCCGTCGCTTGATAGGCGGTCATCAGATCAGTGGCATTGTCAAAGTAGAACTTAGGGTCGTCTCGGAGAAACGTGAAAAACTCTGTCAGCGTCCCGTGAAATTCAATTTCCTTTTTTACTGCCAGCATTTGCTCTCGGATTCTGGCGACTTCCTTTAGACCAATGCTGTGGACTTCATCCGGTGTGAGATTAGTGGTAGTGAAACTTCTCACCTTGAATTCATAAAAGGCCCTGCCGTCAGGGAGGTTTGCTGCAGCGATGTCTGCTGAGCAGTTGGGTAGATAAGTGTCAGTAAAGAAGTGGTAAAATTGTTTATAGGCCGGCAATATGGTTGACTCGATAATCTCCAGGGCTGCTTGCTGCAGACGACGTTGGTCGACAGTGCTGATAGACTCTGGTAGGTTTTTGAACGGTTGATAAAAAGGGCTTTCAGTTGCAATCCCGACAAGTTGTTTTTGAATCTGGTTCGGAATCCGCTGCATTGTGATGGAAGGCGGGACATAACCAGTTAACAGTCCTTGTTGCATCTTTTGGGTGGTCTGGGCGACTAGCTGATCTACTTTTGATAATCTGGCCAGCCAGTCTTCATAGTCTTCGATGGTCTGTAATCGCAGCGAGGCCGCCGTTTCATTCAGGGTTTGAATACCCCCACGCTGGCTCATAGGCATGAGATCGGTCCTGAACTTGAAAGCCTCAATGCGGGTGTGTAGTTGCCTTTGAAAGAGTTCAAAGTCAACGCGGCCCTGATCGGTTAGTTTTTCAGTCTCTATCTCTGCCAGGCTGGTGAGGGTACTTTGGTATCGCTGTAGTCTGGCCAGTCGGGCTGTTTCCGATCCATCACGCCAGGATCGATTAAAGCGCCGATCACCCAGGGAAGATGCCCAGACCGGGTTGTCGCGCATTTCTTTATCCCAGGCAGTGTTGAATAGAGTCTGTAAACGCGCTGTTTCCGTATCCTGAACTCTTATATCTGCGAGGGATATCGGTATCTGAAGCGGCATCTGCACTATCTGCACTAGGAGACATAATAAGAAGCGTTTCATAAAGCAGTTATCCCCGTAAATAGTTGATTGTAACCAATTCGCTACTGAGTAGGCGACGGGTTCTAGTCTGGTCTAGGCTGATTTTTCCAGTAGGGCAAATTGCAGCGGATTAGCGATTCTGACCTTCAGTAACGGCAGTCCTGAAAAATGGGCGCTATCTTCCGATTGTGAGTCAGTTATTAATAATAATTAGTAAAGATTGGATTAAGATCGGTGCATTGTTTAAAAAAGTGCATGTAACCCCATTGTATTCTACCTATACTGATTCAGATAGAGACTGGCATAGGCATCAGCTGGAAGGAGGATACTTTGAGTTACATGATGGGATCTGACGACACGATATGGGCTAGTGTGCAAATACCGAAAAGATGGGTTCGTTGGGGCGTTTGGGTCTTATCCGCCTTGGCCCTGCTGACTGTTTACCCTCACGTCTTGGCTGCTGAATCAGTTTGGGCAGAAGGACAGGATAACCTGGCAGTCCGGGATGGGCGGGTATTGCCAGGCAAATACCGAAATCTAGTTTTGGATGTTGAACAACTCAAAGGCCGGCTGAAGACAGCCCCGCACGAGAATGACATCGCTTTGCCGCATTCAGAATTCATCGTTGAGATCCCCTTACCCGATGGCAAAAATCAGCGTTTTAGAGTGGTTGAGGCGCCGGTCATGTCGGCGGCCTTATCCAGGAAGTACCCTGATATTCGCTCTTTTGCCGGGCAGGGGATTGATGAACCCAGCGCCTCGCTTCGTTTCGATATTTCACCGAAAGGATTTCATGGTGCCGTGATTAGTCCCGCTGGTAATTATTATATTGATCCAGTAACGGGCTATGACAATGGTCCAGCCGCTGCCTACATTAGTTATACGGAAAAAGCGTTCTACCAGACAAACACAGAGGTATTCAGGGAGTCAGCACCCTTACCCGTCCAGGTGCCGGAAGACCCAAAGTGGAATGATGTTATCCAGCGAAAAGGCTCGACAACGAAATTGCTGGATGACCCCACGGTAAAAAAGAAACCAAGCTCAGGTACTGAGCTTAGAACGTATCGCCTCGCCCTGGCAGTGACCGGAGAATATGCGGCCTTTCATGGCGGTACCGTTGAGGGCGCCCTGGCAGCGATGAATACGACAATGGTTCGAGTCAACGGAATTTTTGAAACCGAAGTTGCTATTCGCATGGTGTTGGTTGATAACACGGACGAGTTAATCTACCTCGATCCCGACACTGATCCTTATAGCAATGATTCCGGGTTTGATATGCTGGGCGAAAACCAGGCCACGATCGATGACGTTATTGGTGTGGACAATTACGATATTGGTCATGTTTTCAGTACAGGCGGCGGTGGGATCGCGCAGTTGCAAGCCCCTTGCGGTACATCAAAGGCACAAGGTGTCACCGGTAGTTCGTCACCCACTGGCGATCCTTTTGATGTTGAATATGTAGCCCATGAAATGGGTCATCAGTATGGTGCTAATCATACCTATAATAACTATTGTGGTGGTAACAGAGCCTCCTCAGCCGCCTATGAGCCGGGCAGTGGTACCACTATTATGTCCTATGCCGGGATTTGTTCGCCCAACGTTCAGAATACCGCTGACGGTTATTTTCACAACAAAAGCTATAATGAAATGTACGAGTTTTCCGTCAACGGTGGTGGTAACTCCTGTGCAGCGGTGAGCGAGACCGATAATAGCCCGCCGGTTATAACTTTGTCTGAAGGGGGTTTTGTCATCCCGATATCAACACCCTTCGCGCTAACAGCCTCTGCCAGCGATGCTGATGGCCATGCCCTGACTTATAACTGGGAGCAATTTGACCTTGGTCCTACGACCGACGATTCTGACACTAATTTGACCCAACCCAGCGGTAATCAGCCTATTTTCAGATCCTGGCCGGCAACCAGTAATCCTACGCGGATATTTCCCAGGATGTCGGATATTTTAACAGGGCAGACTACCCTGGGAGAATTATTACCGACTTACAGTCGTGACCTAACCTTTAAATTAACGGTTCGGGATAATCAAAGTGGAGGTGGAGGCGTCAGCGATGCCCAGATCAGTTTTACGGCTACGGATTCGGCAGGCCCTTTTGAGCTGACCAATGAGCCCACCGGATATGTCCGTAATAGTATGCAAGCCATTACCTGGGATGTGGCCAATACGAACCAGGCACCGGTTAATGCCAGTCAAGTTGATATCTTGATATCTTATGATGGTGGTCAGACTTTTCCGGATGTGCTTGCCAGTGAGGTCGATAATGACGGCAATCATGAGGTGATGATGCCTGATGTGCTCAGTTCTACTGCGCGGCTGAAGATACAGGCTTCTGCCAATATTTTCTTCACGGTTTCAAGTGCTGATTTCGCGCTTGAAGGCGATAGTGATGGTGATGGCTTCAGCGATAGTGTTGACGTGTTTCCAGATGATGAAACTGAATGGGCAGATCATGACGAAGATGGCATCGGCGATAATGCGGATCTGGATGACGATGATGATGGCGTAGCCGATACCCTTGACAACTGTCCACTGGTCAGTAATACAGACCAGCTTAATACTGATAATGATAGCCAGGGCAACGTCTGTGATGCGGATGACGATAATGATGGAGTAGGCGACAGCCTTGATGCCTTTCCCCTGGATGCATCCGAGTCCGTCGATTTTGATGGCGATGGAATCGGTGATAATGAAGACACCGACGATGATAACGATGAAGTCGCTGACACCACGGATAACTGTCCACGGGTCTTCAATCCAGGCCAGGAAGATGCTGATGGGGATGGAGAGGGCAATGTCTGTGATAGTGACGACCCCGGCATAGGCCATCGTTGGTCGGATAGCGACGCTGAACATGGCCCGACTTTTGATATTTCTCAGACAGGGACTGAAGTAATTGGCCTTGCGGATGACAATGCCGTAGGCCCTTTTGATATCGGCTTTGATTTCATGATGTACGGTGACAGGCATGGGCAGATATACATCCATTCCAATGGTGTCATTAGTTTTGCCGACCCTGGTTTTGATTCAGTGCCGGCTGAAAACATGGCCCTGCCAGTGAATGCTAATCGGCCGGCTATGGCACTGATCGTCTGGTTTTGGGATGATCTTGAGGCCAAAGAAGATTCCCATGTTTACTACGAACTACAAAATAACTCAGAACTGGTCATTCAGTTCAGTAATTTTGGTCGTTACGGTGATGCAACGGGTAGATTTGATGCCCAGGTGATCATAGGGGCGGATGGTCAGATTCTGTTTCAGTATCTTGAGTTTCGCGACGGTATTGAGACCAGTAGTGCCACGGTCGGTATAGAAAATGCCAATGGCAGTGCTGCCATGCAGGTGGCGTTTGATGAAACCTATCTTCATGATGAACTGGCGGTCTTGTTCCGGATGGACTCGGACCTGGATGGTCGGGACGATGCCGAGGATAACTGCCCCTTCATTGTGAATTCAGACCAGGGCGATGCGGACGCTGACGGTATTGGTAATGCCTGTGATTTATATCAGTGGCTGGATAGTAATCAGACCAATGGTCCCGAGTATGAATGGATAGATGTTTCCCAGACGGGTACTGAGATTCAGGGATTAACCGATGATAGTCATGTCGGCCCATTTGAGATTGGCTTTGGATTCGACTTTTTTGGTACAAACCAGACGCAGTTCTTTGTGCAGTCTAACGGTGCTATCAGCTTCGATGACCAAACCTATTCATACTACAATCATGCGACTCCCAATGCTCATGGTTATAACGATTTAATTGCCTGGATGTGGGACGATCTGTTGCCTTTACCGGAATCCAGGGTCTTCTATCAAACCATAGATGGAGAAAAACTGGTTATTCAGTTCGTTGACTATGGGCAGTACAGCAGTTCAGGGAGTGTCTCCGCTGAAGTGATTCTGGCATCAGATGGTAAGGTAACCTTGCAATATATGGGCTTTAGCGGCGGCATGATGACTGATAGCGCCACCATTGGTATGGCTGCTTCTCTTGATATGGATAATGCGGCTAAGACGGCAGATCGTGTCCAGGATGGACAAAGTGAAATTTGGGCGATACCTGCCGTGGGTGCTATGGCGGCCTACAATACGAGCTATCTTCAGGATGAACTGGCTATTCAGTTTCAGGTAGCTGGGGATGTTAATGGCAACGATACGGATGGTGATGGCATTGACGATAGCCTGGATAACTGTGTGTCCGTGTCGAATAATGCCCAAACTAATACAGATAATGATGCCTTCGGGGATGCTTGTGATGAAGATGATGACGGTGACGGGGTCCCTGATGATACAGATGCATTCCCGCTGGACCCGGGGGAAACGCTCGATACCGATAATGATGGTGTTGGTAACAACACCGATACGGATGATGACGGTGACGGGGTATCAGATGAGCAGGAAGCGATTGATGGTACTGATCCTTTAGATCCTGCGTCCTGCGCCACCTGTTTTACCTTCGATGTCGATGATAACCATCAAATAGAACCGCTCGCTGACGGCCTGCTGGTGCTCAGGCACCTGTTTGATTTCCAGGGAGCTTCACTAATAGACAGTGTGGTTGATCCCAACGGTGGGCGTACCAGCGCTCAGGCTATCACCGATTATTTGCAGAGCCACGAAGCTGAGCTCGATATTGATGGCAATGGCGAGGTTGCGCCGCTGAGCGATGGCTTGTTGTTATTACGTCATCAATTTGGCTTTCAGGGCCAAGCACTGATCGCCGATGCCATCGGTGCAGGTGCCACGCGAACCAGTGCTGAGGAAATCGCGACCTATATCACTGAGAGAGAGCATCTACCCGAAGAGCCGTCTGTCGGTCTTGATACCGATAACGATGGTTTGAGCAATGCACTGGATGATGACGATGATAATGATGGGGTTAATGATGTGGACGATGCCTTTCCTCTGGACCCGACTGAGTGGGATGATTCCGATGGGGATGGCATTGGCGATAATTCTGACCCAATAGATGATAACCCCAGTTCAAGTGGCTGGGTATCAGGACAATTTGCTTCAGCTGCTGGTTTTGAGGCCCTCTGTGCCAGCCCCAGGTCTGGTAGCTTTCCCGATATGCAGGGTACGGTGACGGATGAGAATTTCTGGATCAGGTCCTACAGCAATGATACTTATCTCTGGTATGACGAAATAGATGATGTTGACCCTGGCAGCGTCGATAACGTTTTTGATTATTTCGGTTTGATGAAAACCTTTGCAACCACTGCGTCGGGTAATGCCAAGGATAAGTTTCACTTTACCTATAATACCGAAGAGTGGGAGAGCCTGTCACAATCGGGCGTTTCAGCGGGCTACGGAATTGAATTTTTCAGGGTCAGCAGTTCGCCACCGCGCAGCTGGTTGGTCGCCCTGGTACAGCCGGAGAGCCCTGCCAGTGCAGCTGACCTCGCTCGTGGTGCGGACTTGATTGCAGTTGATGGGGTTGATTTCACCGGCGGAAGCGATGTTGATACTTTAAATGCAGCCCTGTTTCCAGAGACACTGGGTGAATCCCATGAATTTGTATTTCGTGATTTGAACAGCGCAGAAGAGCGAACGGTCACCCTGGTTAGCGCTGAGATCACACTGACGCCGGTACAATCGGTGGAGATCATCGAAACTGAGTCCGGACCCGTAGGGTACATGCTGTTTAATGAGCATATTGCCACGGCTGAGGCCATGCTGATGGATGCGGTGGAGACCTTTGCTGCAGCGCAGGTGACCGACCTGGTTATTGATATGCGTTATAACGGGGGTGGCTATCTGGCCATTGCCAACGCCTTGGCTTCAATGGTTGCCGGGGACTTTGCCAACGGTCAGACATTTAGTGAACTGGAATTTAATGATAAGCACCCAAATTTTAACCCCATTACTGGAGCGACGTTGGAACCCCGATTGTTTTATCAGACGGCCCCCTGGGCTGGTACCGCGTTACCTAAACTCAATCTCGACAGGCTGTTCGTGCTCAGCGGGGGGGGTACCTGCTCGGCAAGTGAAGCGGTGATTAACGGCTTACGTGGTATTGGTACGGAGGTGATACTGATTGGTGATACGACCTGTGGCAAGCCTTATGGATTTTATGCTATGGATAATTGTGGGGTATCTTACTTCACGGTACAGTTTCGGGGCGTGAATGCGCTCGGGTTTGGTGATTATACGGATGGGTTTTCGCCAGCTAACATGAATGCAGCTATGGCGGGCACCGTCATTCCGGGTTGTTATGTCGAAGATGATTTGAGCCATGCATTAGGCGATACGGCTGAGGCCAGGTTAAGTGCTGCATTGAATTATCGGCAGACAGGTCAGTGTCCGTCCGGACTTCCTGGCAGACCCCCAAAAGGCTTGCCGCACCGCTTGTCTAGACTCAAGGGCAGCGTGGTCAGGACGTCGGCGCTCTCGGGTGCAATTGCCAGGTTTTGACGTGGTCAGTCGTGTTTACACGCATTTTAGTGTTGATCTGAGTCTGTCGCTTAAAATTCAATGACTGGAAAGCACCTCTGCTGGTGCAGATTAACCTCGTTCCCTGGGCAATCAGTAGGCTGCTTTTATAGACTGTAGTGATGGCCACGGAATTTTTCTAACTCGGATTTGTTTAGATCCGCCGTCAGTTCTGCTCTTCAGGTAAACTACCATGGCGGGCAAACGAATATCGATATAAGTCCAGAGAGGGGTTAAAGCTCCGTAGCATAGATTCTAACTGGCTCTGAAACCCTAAACACATTGGAGAGAGGATTATGAGGATTGGTATGATGGTGGGTGAAGGTAGTGGGGCAGCACCTGAACTAAGCGGTTTAATTGAGCGTGGTAAAGCAGCCGAAGTTGCCGGAATGGATTCCGCCTGGATTGCAAATATTGCCCTAGATGCTATGACCGCCAGCGCTGCCTTAGGGATGGCAACTAACCATATTGAGATTGGGACTGCCGTTGTTCCAACCTTTACCCGACACCCTATGGCGATGGCGCAGCAAGCTGCCAGTACCCAGCTTGCCTGTGAGGGCCGGTTTACATTGGGGGTTGGCTTGGCACACCAGTTTATGGTGGAAAATGCCTGGGGCCTTTCTTACCAGAAGCCGGCTCGGCATATGCGAGCCTACCTTGAGATTATCAAGCCCTTAATGGCGGGCAAGCCCGCCCAACATGAAAGTGATCAGTTCAGGGTAAACCTGCAACCGCCGCCGGGAGAAAACAAAACGTCTGTACTCGTGGCGGCCCTGGGCCCAGTCATGTTGCGTGTTGCCGGTGAATTGGCCGATGGAACCATCACCTGGGCTACCGGCCGGCGGACACTGGAAGATCATATTGTGCCGGGGTTAATCAAGGGTAGTGAAAAGGCAGGCCGAGCAGCGCCTCGAGTGGTTGCTGGATTTCCAGTGATGTTGACGAATAAACCGGATCAAGCGCGAGCAGTGGCTGCTGAGGTGTTTGCTATTTATGCGCAGATTCCATCCTATCGAGCGATGCTAGACCGGGAAGGCGCAAAAGGAGTCGAAGACCTGGCGATTGTCGGTGATGAGAATACGCTCCGCTCAGAAATTCAGCGACTGGAGTCCGTGGGTGTGACCGATCTTTGCGCTTTCCCCTTTGAAATTGAAGCAGGTGATAAGCAGCGCACCATGGATTTCCTGGGTGAATCCAGGTGCTAAGACGGTTATGTGAGCGCGATGTAAAAGTGCCATAGCGGTTTGATTTACACAATCGAGTCCAGCTGGCATCGTTGAGGTCACATGAGCAGCCTGCTGGAGTCTTTCGGCGGCCTACTTTACATGAGCCCGGATTGTATCTGCTATACAGACTCCGGGTGCATTCGCAGTTGTAGACCCCGGTGCGATGGAGCTAGGTTGACGGATTACCTAATCAGTGGATGGCCGCTGTCTGTCATGATGGCCTGTATTTATCTGTGTGGTTCGTCGATTCAAACCTTGTCAGTCTGATTGTCCGGTTGCGATAGGGACGCTGTCATAGGGGGGCTGCCTAAAGAATCGCGGTTCTCTTTGTCTGTTTTGTGATCAGGTCGTGAAGGGGAGAAAAAAGGTAAAAAAAGGTCAATTTGGCCTTTGCCCGGGTTGAAAGCCAGGCAAGCGCCACCATATAGGGACGTGAATCTCACAAGGATTCATCCGAACCTCACAAGGGTTTACTTTTAAGTCCGTATAAGGAGAAAAACGTGTCCAAAAGACGCATGGTACGATACACATCTGCATCGCTTGAACTCACCCTGGTAGCTTCTGCCGCAATGGTGGCATTCCCGTTTTTTATGGGTTAGCCGCTACCAACCTGTGCTAGGGAAGATTAAGGCTTAGCATCAGGTTCAAATCGTTGGTTTGTTATCTGTTAGTTGTTGGAGCAGGGCAGCTTTAAGTTGCTTTTGCTTCCAGCACTGACACAGGCAAGACGTCATCATGGGGCTGGGTCCATCATTGACGGCCTGGGTTGGATATTAAAATGGTCGAGTAGAAAGCCTGTTTCATGGCTTCAATCGCTCGATCAAGATAGGTTTTGTTCTCACTTTCCGAAAAGGATTGCTTTTCACTGTATTCCTTTTTGGGAGCCATGCTATGGGTAACTTTTCGGGTTTCCCCATCGGATTACTGTCGGGTTTTCAGGCCAGCTAACGTGAGAAGTCGGGAGTCTTAGGATACTCAGGTAGTTTAGCAATGCTTTTAATGGTTTATGATGCTAAACTGACAACGTTGTCATATTTATGACTATTATTGAGTAACTGGAGCAAAGCCATTACAAAAATATTCCCAATTGAACCTGTGTTCCGGTTGCATCGCACTGCGGGTGCGATGGTGTTGCTCTTACTTACGGTTTGTTTACACCAACTGGCTTCAGCATCCGATGATACCTATGTCCTGACGGCGGGACACGTCGCGGAGATTTGGGGTGGTGATGCGGCGCTTTCGTTTTTTGATGAGTATAGTGGTTACGGTGACTGTACGGACGAACTCGCTGGTACCGAAAGCTGCCAGAGTGTTGATTGGGGGGTCGTGACAGATGCCTCGCGTGGCGAGGTTCTGGAAGTAACCTATATGGCTGATGCCGGTCATGCAGGCCTGGTCGTTGGTCCAGTTAATGCCATCGATCTTAGCGGCTATGCGGATGGTGCACTCACTTTCGATATCAATTTAATTGAGGTCGCTGAAGTTAGCCAGTTCTACATTAAGGTTGAAAGCGGTTCGGCTATATCGGGGGAGCTTCCTGTACCGGGGTTAGCGATTCAGACGGGTTGGCAGACGGTGTCTATTCCCGTGAGTACCTTGACAGCCAGTGGTGAATTATCGCTTACCGGTATTACCGCGCCGATGGTTTTTTTCCCTGCATTCCAAACAGGAGCAGGGTTGCGTTATCGCATTGATGAGGTCAGGTTTACCGGGCTCTCCGATGGCGAGTCACCGCCTGGGCCGGGTTCCGGGACGGATATTGATTACGAGTTGATGACCTTTGGGGCCGGTAATGTTGCAGACACTATCAACCCTGATAGTTATCGGTGCGTCTATGATCATGGTAACTGGATATATAATGCGGGTGTCGTACAGCCTGGTATTAGTGGTTGTGATACTGCAAGCCAGACGCCAACAGGCTTACCCACTCCGCTGTCTCCTCAGTTAGTCGCACCCGCATCGGAAAAGCCCACAGCGACGCATCGCTGGTGGGGTTCAGTTTCTTTTCTAGGGGAGATGCAAGTCGACAATCCGTCTGACGCAGCGTATATAACGCCGGACCCGATCATGGCTAGAATCACCAATAGAGGGGTGCGGCTAATGGGTATCCCGGGAGGGCTGTCGCTTTCAGGTGATGGCTTTCTTTATAGTCTGCCCGATCCCTTTGCCGAGGTTTTTGATGGTATTGCCGTCGCACATTCACAGCATACGGACTTGAATGCGTTCATGAAAGACGCCAGTGCCGGTTCCGTGACAGTACAGTGGCTGGCAGGGACGGTTCCGGTCATGGAAGCCGTCTTCATTCATGGTTCACCGCATGTCTTCTTCAAAGTTTTCCAAGGTGATCTCGTGCTTCGGACGCTAAGAGAGGACGGTGGAGAGAAGGGTATCTTTCTGGATGAAGAACAGCGTCTGGGTGTATGGACATCGGTGGCAGGCAATCGTAATGACTTCCTCGTCACGGGAGGCGGGGCAACTTCATTTTCGGGTATTTCTGGCAGTGATATCACCGTCAGCGATGATAGTGGTGCGATTACTGTAACCTGGTTACCCAATGATAGCGGTGCGAACCTGTCTGCCGCATTGTTTGAGGCATTTTCGACCACAGCCATGGCGCCGGTTGCCCGCGTGGAAATTGATTATTCGGTTGATCGCTCAACCAACGAGGTGACCGTGACTCATCGTTACCTTGATGCGGGCGGGGCGCCTGTTAGCACGATGATTGGGTTGCAACCCTTACATTGGAAATTAGCTGAATCATTCGAAGTGGTTGCCTCGACGCGTAGTGCTCGAGGATTGATTAAGTTCGTTTCGGGAAATGGGTTCAGTTACCAGATGCCCTACGTGGGCGTATTACCGTCGCTGCCTGTGATGACTGACTCGATTGATCTTGCTCGATTGGGAGAACTGATTCGCGAGTTCACAGATCCAGGTTCAGCCAGTTGGAATGACAGGGTTGATACCTACTGGAGCGGTAAGAATTATGGCAAGGTCGCTGAGCTTGCAGCGCTGGCGCGTACTGCTGGTTATGTAGCGGAGGCCGATCAACTGTTGGCCTGGTTGAAGCTGCAGCTTGAAGATTGGTTTTCGGCTGAGCGCGATGGTGAATTGGATACCCAGCGTTATTTCGTATATGACGAGAAGTGGAGTACATTGCTGGGCATGGAAGAGGCATTCGCATCGCATCAGTTGCTTAATGATCACCACTTTCATTACGGTTATTTTGTCCGTGCTGCGGCTGAAATCTGTCGAGTTGATGCTGTCTGGTGCAGTGCTGACAACTATGGGCCGATGATTGAACTGCTGATTCGGGATTATGCAGCGCCAGAAAATGATCCGCTGTTTCCACCCTTGAGGAATTTTGACCCGGCCAATGGTTTTTCCTGGGCCTCGGGTGCAGTCAATTTTGTCCGTGGGAATAACAATGAATCAACTTCAGAAGCCGCAAACGCTTATGGCGCTATCATTTTATATGGCATGGCCACAGGTAATGATGCCTTGGTTGAACGTGGTATGTATCTGCATGCGTCGACTTCAGCGTCCTTCTGGCAGTACTGGAACAATATAGACGGCTATGCCGAACCCGGGACCGACCTGGATAACTTTCCGTTCGGCTACGATAAGATAACGACCTCAATTATTTGGGGTGATGGAGCTGTATTCTCGACTTGGTTCAGTCCGCTACTGGCACATATCCTGGGCATTCAGGGCCTACCTTCCAATACGTTAACCATGCATGTCGGATTGTACTCTGATTACATGCAAGACTATGTGGCGCTGGGTCTGTCTGAATCCGCCAATGGCAAACCCTCTGGTCTCGGCACTGACGAGTGGAGCGATCTGTGGTGGAATCTGTGGGCGTTGGTGGATCCTGAAGCGGCTGTTGCAGACTATGAAATGGTTTCTGCTTACACGCCGGAAGCAGGAGAAACCAAGGCGCATACCTTTCACTGGCTACATACCATGAGCGAATTGGGTCACCTGGTCACAGGGACCGGTAACGTTACGTCTGATTACCCTGCTGCTATGGTGTTTGATCTAGGAGAGCTAAGACAGTACCTGGTCTACAATTTTAGTGACACGCTGCTGACGGTGACATTCAGTGATGGGCACACTGTGAGTACAGCCCCTGGTTTTTCGGTGAGCGATAATCAGACGACGTTACTGGACTCAGATGGGGATGGCGTCAGCGATGAATTGGATGCTTTCCCGTTTGATTCGAGCGAGTCGCTGGATACAGATAGTGATGGTACAGGTAATAATGCAGATCTCGATGATGATAATGATGGTTATTCTGATCAACAGGAAGCGATAGATGGAACCGACCCGCTAAATCCTTTCTCCTGTATCGAAGGCTGTTTTAGTTTTGATGTTGATGATAACTACGATGTCCAGGCCTTAACCGATGGACTGCTGGTCATACGTCATCTTTTTGGCTTCGCCGGTGATTCTCTGACTTCCGGAGCGACCGCTGGCGATGCAAATAGAGCTGAAGCAGGGACGATTTCAAGTTATCTAACCGTGTCTGATACTGAGCTTGATCTCGATGGTAACGGCGAATCTGAAGCCCTCACCGATGGTCTGTTACTGATCCGTTATCTGTTTGGATTTACGGGCGATGCATTAACGGCAGGTGCTATTGGTAACAATGCAGAACGGGATACTGCAGAAAAAATCGAAGCTTATGTCCAGGAACGAATCCCATCGAATTAGCTGGTTTTAGACGTTAGCCCCGATTGGGATTTGTGGCCTCTCTTTATGGCGCCTTAGCTTGGTTAGGGCATGAAACATCCAATCATGATGGAATGCTTTACGGAGGTGCCGTTGGGTTAAGCGCAGAGCTCAACTCATGACCCTGTGGGCATTAGGTGAGTATTAGGCTACGCAAATGCGTGACCTACAGGCAAATTAGGCTTGGCTTGTGCCTACACCACATCTTTTAATTCAAGCAATGCTTTTTACCTAATCGGGCTCGGGTCACTTTTACATCGAGAGCGCATGACGTTCTTAACCTGCTGCCGTGAAACCGGATTTCTGCTGGGTAAACTGCCTGTTTTTTTTGGGGAGGTGGTTTAGTGGCTTCATACCTCCTGGATTGACAGATAGTCATCGCTTTCGGATTGCACCTAGATCAGTCCTGTTCCAGGTCGTTTATGGAATAGGCGGGGACTCCGTTCGGCTCGAAACCGTTGGGGTGGTACCGCATTCCGCCCGTCCAATACAGGTCCAGATTAGAAAACAGTGTCGCAACCCTGACTGTTCCTGTTGTTACCTCGGCAGTTTCTCTGATAGATTGCCTACGTTATCCTGAATGCAGCCTGAATCTGATACAGGATTAGTGACGAGAGGGTCTAGTGACCCGGTAACACGATCTGTTTATCTAAATCCCAATTGAAATTCTGAGGCGAGTTTTAAGCGATTGCGGAGGTCGAGCCTTTCACGGCAGTCAGATCATCAAACCAATGCCGTTCTTGATCAGGGCAGGCAATTGTATTCTACCTGGGCAGTGATCATCCGACCGTCTTGCAAGGCCTTTATCGACATTTCAGATAAGGGTAGGCTACTGGCGGTGGGCCGTGGTACAACCGGTACGACCGTAGGCTGCTTGCAGCAGATCGAATACACGCGCTAAAGGAGTTGCACATAGGATGAAGGCTGGCAGGGTAGTGGGGGCTGTAATCGCGACCCTGGTTTTGATCACCTTCGGGGTGGTCGTTACCGGTATTGGCGGTGATTTGTTTTTTAGGGGTTTTGTTGCCTACAACAAACCGGCTGGCGATTTTGATCCGGGCGATGCAGTGGCAGCGCCCGACTATGGCCTTACCCAGAATTGGGCCTCATTACCGAGTCTGGATGATCCAGCCGACCAGACTCCAGAAGGAATCCAAATGCCGAGCAAGAAGACCAGGCCGGTGGACGTGTTTTTTATCCATCCAACGGGCTTGATCAGTGCTGCAGCCTGGGTTTCACACCTGCAGGAAGATTCAGCTACCGGCGAAAATACGCGTTTTATGATGGCCAACCAGGCAAGTGTTTTTAATGGTTGTTGCAATATTTATGCGCCTCGTTACCGTCAAGCCAATATATTTTCCTATTTTTTGGCTTCTATTGAAGATCGAGATGCTGTCCTGGATTTTGCTTACCAGGATGTCAGGCGCGCATTTCGGCATTATCTGCAACACGAAAATGAAGGTAAACCCTTTATCCTAGCTGGACACAGCCAGGGAAGTCACCATGCCAAACGCTTGTTAGAGGAGATCATCGATTCAACTGATCTGCATCACCGTCTGGTTGCCGCGTACCTATTGGGTTCTACCATCATTCCGGTAATGCCCGTCTGGATTGATACGCTGGCGAATATCAGGCCCTGCAGCACCGAGGATGACCTAGGCTGTATCATTGCCTGGGATTCCATGCCTGAAGGGAAACCGCCTTTACCGCGAGATGAACAGAGTTTGTGCACCAACCCGTTGTTGTGGCGAGTGAACGAGGCCCAGGCATCCGCTAGCCTTAATGAAGGTTCCCTGGCCCCTGTCGGCAGCTTCAATGCGAATATCGGGAGTCTTTCTGATGATCCGGTCGGTCAGCGCTATGAGCCATTGACAAAACCGATTGCGGCGTTAACCGGGGCGCAATGCCGGCAGGGTACGCTATACGCAAGTCGGTCTTTACCGGCAGGCTTTGAGGAGGATGCCCTGGGTACCTACCATCAACTCGATTATGCGTTGTTTTATATGAATATTTTTAAGAACGCACAGCTTCGTTCAAACCGATTTTTAGGCAACGCGGAAGCGATTTAGACACAGTTCCAGGGTGCCCCTCAGATTTAGGGTTGGTCCGGTTTCGGTTACCAGCCTGTTTCTTGGCCCGCCGGCCTTGGCAGCAGCACTGTGCCTGGTTAGAACTAAAACACTCAGGAGAGCAGGCCGGCACACATGAGTTGGCTTCTAACGCAGGTCTGCAGTCATCCTGGTTTCGGACACTTCGAGATGCTTGGGTTTTACCTGGATTGACTGAATCGCTTGTGATAAATCATTCAGCAGAGCTGATTTCGGTTCGATCACTCAGTTTTAGCCTTGCCAGTATTAGACATTTCTTCGATGGTTCTGCTGAATGTTCTGGACAGGTTAAACGCCAGGGAAAGGCGGGGGTCATAAGGACCGTTTTCAATGGCATTGATGGTTTGTCTGGATACACATTATTCTTCGCCTAGTCGTAATTGTGTCCAGCCTTTTTTCTCTCGCAGTTCACGTACACGATTGTTCATTGGCGGCGCCAGCTGAGAATGAGGACTGCCAGAACGAACGTTAGCGCCATTACCATGAGCAGCAACCCTGATTCAATCTCTGCATAGCCGGCGATGGCTGCACGTGAAATAGAGATCAATAGTAGCGTGGTTCCAACAATGGCGCTCATAGCCAATGCTTTTATTCCCAATTGCCTTTGGAACTCATCGTAATGACGAATATATCGGTAGATGATTAGGATAAGCGTGCTTAATCCTAAACCAGGTAACATGGCCACATAGGGGTGCCAGGCGCCACTGAGCGGCAGCAGCTTAGCAGTTAAGGCAAATAGACCAACAATGCCTGCAGCGAAAAGCGCAAGGTTAATCAATAGTTGTGAGAGGGGTGCCTTTAGGTAAGAGGGTTGCCTGGTTTGGAGGTCCATAGATGTAGATCGTTAAAATGTAGAGGAAACTTTACACCCATTGAGCCAGTCAAGAAAGACGGTATTTTTGGCGTCTTAGAAGATTTTAATGAGTTGTGTTAAGCCGGCGCTAGGGTAAGCAATAACAGGTTATTGTGGTCGCCGATTCGAAGACGTTTTATGAGATGGAAGTGGGTCCTAACGTCGCTTTTGATCGGCTGCCGTCTTGTAACGAATCACCAGTATGAGCAGGGCAAGTGCTGCGTAACAACAGCTGCTGAAGACCAGGACCGTATGATTATTGGTTAAATCGACAATTTTACTGGTAACAAATGGACTGAAGGCCGTGCCTATGGTTGCCCCGAGTAACATCAATGAAACCAGGCGGGCTGACGGGATTGAGACAAGTTGGGTTGCCAGGGACAGTACCCCTTTGAGCAATGAAAAATTAGCAAATCCCCAGAACAAGGCCGCCATACTAAGCATTTCCGGTGAAGTCAGGTTCCATAAGGGAATGGAAAAAATAAAAGTGCTCATAGATGCGATGGTTACCAGGTTTCGGAGCCCGATCCGGTAAACCCACCAGGCGACGAAAATCTGTGCGAAGAACATACCTAGCCAAAATTGGCCGACGAGACCACCTGCTTGGGTTCGTTCTGCTCCTAGCACAGTTTCAGCGTAGTTGGGTAGCCAGAATAGCATTGAGTATTGGCCCAGTGTATAGAGGAACAGGCAGGTGACGCACAACCAGACGGATAAAGGCCAGGGGTTGTTTGTCACATCTAAGTCGGCACTTTCTTCTGGTTTGGTAGCAGGAAATTGGGACAGGGTTGTCAGTAGTACGATCAAAACCGCCAGTATTCCGATGCACAGATAGGTTGCGCTCCATTGAAACTCACTGGCGACAAGGTAGGTGGCTAGCCAGCCAGTCGTGAACCCAGCTATGCTGAAACAACCATCTGTAATAATGAGCATGGAGGCACGTTGATCATACTCGTACACTCTTGAAATGGTTAAAGCGCCACCGGCAAGGCCAATACCGCTACCCAGGCCAACCACGCCGAGAATGAGTGAACTTAACATGAGGTCATCGACAATAATGAGTGCGCCTAGTACGGTGGCGATCGCAGTGTAAATGCCGATAATTAAGTTTTTCAGCTTAAACCAGTCGAATACAAATAGTGCCAGAATTGCACCGATGAGGTTACCGCCAGTCAGCCAACTGAACTGGCGGGTGGCTTCGGTAATGGATTGACCAAAATGTTCGGCCATGGGTGCAGAAATAATACCGATGGGTGCCAGCATGCTAGATAGTAAAAAGTAAGTGAGAAAACTGACCAGTGTCACGCGCTGAGTATTGGAAAGCATCATAGTACCGGCCATCGTTGCTTAGGCGTTAGGTGTAAACGGCTGGCTAGGTTTTCAGCAACGTCACTGGCATCGATGACTAGCTTGTCTTCATCGATGCCGGTAACAGTGCCATTTTCAACTACTTTTCTGCCGGCTACATAGACTGAATGCACGTTTTTCGCTCCAGCACTGAAAACGAGATTGGATATTAAATCATGTGCGGGTACCGTACAGGGTTGAGACAAATTCATCATAACCAGATCAGCCTGTTTGCCTGCCTCAATGGAGCCCAGTTCATTTGCTCTGCCGATAGCTCGGGCGCCATTGATAGTGGCCATTTCCAATACCTGATGAGCCCCTAGTGCCCGGGCATTCCGGCACATCGAATTTTGCAGGAGCACGGCAGTTTTCATTTCGGCCATCATGTCATAACTATTGTTGTTAAGTGCGCCATCTGTTCCCAACCCAACATTGACACCAGCGGCTAACACATCGACAAGTGGTAGGTTTCCGGTGGCCATTTTCATATTGGCAACTGGGCTATGGGCTAGATGGCTGCCTGTGTCCTGGAGAATTTGTATTTCCTGCGGTGTCATTTGCGTACCGCCTATCAGCAGTACATTTTCTCCCAGGGCATGGTTTGCCAGTGACCATTCTGCTGGGCGCATGCCATAGTGGTTGACCATATAAACGGCATCTTCAAATTCGGAACAGAAATGGTAAACGATGCCGACGCCAAGCTGCTTGGATTCCCGCATGACCGCTTTATAAAATGCCGGGTGGTCTGTGTCGCCGGGCCTACGCGGAACATCCAGGCCGAACCACATCGACACGAGCCCATTTGCTGACTCGTGCCAGGCATTCATTACTTTCATGGTCTCTTTTAGGGTGCCTGCCGCGATGGTAGCCGAGTCTTTGCCTGGCTGAGGTATCGTAAATCTGCCCAGTATGGCACGTATGCCAAGTTCACCCACGGCCTGGGTCAATTGCTCAAAGTTATCGCTTGGGTCCACGTTTGGGCTAACAAAGCAAGTTGTCCCGTTACGCAACATCTCTGCCATGGCCAGTCTGTTGGCAATGACGCCTTCCTGCGGATACCGCCTGGTTAGGTAGGGGTCAACCACAACATCAAGAAATGGGATCCAGTGCAACTGATCACCCACACCTCGAAGCAAGGACTGGTCCGCATGGGCGTGGGTGTCGATAAATCCGGGTACAACCACCATGCCTTGACCGTCCTCGCAGACGCTATTTCCATGTGCTGACAAGAGCGCTTCGGCTTTGCCGACATTGTGGATGACGTTACCTTCAATGGCGATAGCAGCGTCGGTAATAATTCGTCGATCCTGGTCCATCGTCACGACGGTAATATTGTGTAACAGATGCATGGTTAAAACCCGTTCATGTTGGTGCCAAGTTGCTCGGATCGCTATTGACAGGGCGTTTCTGTACCTGGATGCCTGGTGCTGCCTGATAAAGGTGGGTCGTCAGGCAGGCATTTTGGGCACCGCACAGGCTTGTTGAGGTCTTCAACTACTAGTCCGCCTGACAGGTTGGATTCCTGCCACCGACATGAGCGACTCAACGCAGTCGCGTATAGACACATCAAGTGGGCGAAACTCCATGTCGAGGGTTTCCCTGATTCGGTCATTCCGTAATTCACAGCCTCCCCAGATCGCTCTGAAGTAAGCTTCTTTTGCCTGCACCTTCTCTGGGAGGGGGTCGACTAGTTCCGCGCCTGCAAATTCGACCTCTGGCAGGAGGCGATCAATACTGGCGCAGATATCTTCAACGTTACGGGTGTCTGTTGACCAGGCGATAAATCGCTCGCCATTTTCAACATTGACACTCTCCAGCATTCGAATGTGTGCTTCTGCGGTATCTCGCACATCGACGGTGAACCAGGCACGGTAGGCACCAATCACATTCTGTGAGTATTTGCCCAGCAACATGGTTTCAATGTTGTGCTGCCAGGGACCACCGTTCTTTTGATGGGGTGACAGAATAGGTCCAACATTATCTCCAGGACAACAGGTAATCGCATCCCAGCGACCGCTGGTCTCGGCTGCATCAGAGAAGGCTCTTTGGGCAAGCACCTTACCCATGGAATAACCCTGGCCACGTTCTGGCGTGCGCTTGGGATTCTGCTCATCCGGATAGCGATCTTCGTAGAGAACAGGCCGTCGAACCAGTTCCTGGATATCCTGCTCGGAAATAACCGCGGCAATACTGGAGGTGACTACAACCCGGTTGACGGTTCCAGAGAGATTGACGCTGTTGATAATATGATCACATACTTTTTTAACATAGTCCTGATCATCATAAGTGGAGACGTGTGAAAGATGAGCGACGCCTTGGCAACCCTTGAATATCTCATCGAAACAACCGGCTTCATCCAGGTTGGCCGAGTGCAGCGTCAACCTGCCGGAAGCATATCCTGGCATGGCCTTGAGAAAATCTGTCTTGCTGCTGTCGTCAGCATCTCGAACGCATGCCCGCACCCGATAGCCTTCATCCAGGAGTAGTCGTACAACCCAGCCGCCGATAAAACCTGCGCTGCCGGTAACCGCGACAGTTCCACCTTGGGGTATTGGTGCCATTGATCTTCTCCTCGTTATAGTTAGTTTTCTAGTTAACTGCGGTCGACTACCACCATGCTAGATTCCCATGTGCAAGCAGGTTTCCGCTGCTGTCAGTTTCCCGTCTGTTGTAGCGTGATTTACCGGGTAAGTGCCGTTGCAGGCTAAACCAGACAGCGCCGAATCAACATTCATCGAGTCCTCCTTCAACTCGATTGAAATTTGTTCAAGCTCACTATCGGCCACACTGGGTAATAAAGTAAACCGAATATAACGATATCATTTTAGCTGGCCTTTGTGACATGAGAAAGATTTTCGCAAAAGCGGCTGCAATCGGGCCAGGCAGGTGCAGTCAGTTCTCATTCGATCGCTCGGGTCCGGCCGTTGGAGGTTGCTTA
>CAZGCW010000013.1:0-10657 GCA_964524295.1 uncultured Pseudomonadales bacterium | reverse complement strand
CAGCGCGTAGGAGGGGTTTCTTTTCGCAGAGCGTGCTGTAAGGCTTATATGGCTTGCCAATAGGATGCGGGTCAAACTAACGATTCGTTGACTGCTTATCAATCAATCTTGTTTAAAGTCCGCAGTTTGGATTAATTCACCGTTAGAATTCCAGGCCTTCCAGGTGCCTGTTTTACGTCCCTCAAAATCCCAGTGTTTCTCGATAGCCAGAGCCCCATTGAGATGGTAACTCTTTTCATTTGGCCCATCGGGGGTCATCACATGCTCTAATTCCAGCGTGCCATCAGGGTATCTTCTGATATATTTTGCCAGCGAAGCTTTCCAGCGAACCGTGCCGTCTGGATAATATTGTTGGCCGACTTTCTCTAATGCCAGCCTGGAATGAATCTCTTGATAGTTGCACCGGTCAGCGCCTTCTCCTAACTGGTAGTTTTCTCTGTGGTCATAGACTCCTCGGCCTGTGATCGCATGGTAGTTCAGCGCGAGTTGACCTGATTCGTACCACTCTCGATGCTGTCCCAGTTGCTTGCCATTGAAAAAACAACCTCGAAAACGTAGATTGCCATTTTCGTACCACTCTTCAAAGAGTCCCAGTCGATGCCTGAATTTTCTTTTTCCTGATTTAAACCACTCTTCATATTTACCTTTCAAGGCACCTGAATTATCGAATTTCCCTTGTTTAGTGAGTGTGCCATTTGGGTGCCACTCCTGGTATTTTCCAGATAGCTTACCCGCACGGTATTTTCCTTTTGCCGTGACCTGTCCACCTGAATCAAAGGCAGTAAAGGCGCCGTGTAGTAACCCATTTTTTGCTTGTCCTGTAAATTGGGTGGTCCCGTCAGCCTGGCGAGAGACTAGACGTCCTGAATAAAGTGTCGGTTCCCCGTCCGGTTTTAGGTGTGGTTGATAGAGCTTGTTGTCGACATAAATCAGTTCTTTGTCAAAATCTGCCTGCTCCAGGAGGGTATTGATTTGTGCCCTGATATCGATTTGATCATTTGTTTTGTCTTCTCTGCGGAGTCTGCAGAGCGCCTTTGTGGTAATGCACTGTTCAGATTGCAGTATATAAACGGGCAAAATCTCATCGTTGGGTTTCGCTGCAGTGTCGCTTGACGAGATATCATCCGTGACTGCGATAGTGGTTGCAGCATAAAGACTAAGGATAACAACTAAGAGGTGCTTTGCCATAATGGGTCGCCAAGTGTGGAATGAATTATTTTTATCTTTCAAGTCGTATTTGACCACCTAAATTAGGTGCGTAAAAACCGGTAGGTCAGGTAAAGGACATAACCCCCTGTCTTTCCGTTTGTCTTTACGGATAAATGATAAGAAAAATATTCTACGAGTCGGTTATCCGTTTTGCCACAGGGTTTGTTAATGTTGGTTCTAAACAGCCTGAACTTCTGTTCTTCACGTGTTCAATATCTTCAAGGTTTTTATCGGTGCCGGGCTGTAAGTACCCGCAATCTAGTCAAGGGCGTGCGTCGAGCGACCGTCATGTGCATAGAAAAACAGCAATCCCTGCAAGTAACATCGTTCCAGGCCCGATATCTTTAGAAGTTGGGGCCCCGGTCAGGGGGCAACCCAGCTTCTGGGAGTAGAATCTAAAAGTTGAATCTCACACCGGCAAGATAGCGTCGGCCATAGGATTCCACCTGATTGGGGTTCCAGGTATGACCCGTGAACCTGACATCAGTCTCATCTGTAATGTTGTTCATGTTGAGAAAGATGGATGCATTAACATCGATCAGCTCTTGAAGATCATATCGAACCGAGAAGTCTAAACGACTCTGTTCATCCCAGTAGATACCCTCTGAAGTATCGTTCTCCGTTTCATCCAACCAATTATCCCTGTAGCGATAACTTAGTCTTGCTGATAACCCATGATCTTCGTAAAAAACAGAAAAGTTGTAGGTCAAGTCAGACTGGCCTGGCAGCCGATACTTGAGTCCACTGGATGCCGTGAATTCTGAATCGATAGAGGTCAGGTTAGCTTCTACACCGAAACCAGAGAAGAAGCCTTCAATATAATTATCCAGTCGTCCTGTGAAGGCCACTTCAAGGCCTTGGAGCTGACCATCCTTACCATTACCAAATGCTGATAAGTCCCACATATCGCCAGCGACCGCCTCGGCGGAATAGATACTGCCGAGCACCTTTTCATTTGACTGGTTAATGACTTTATCGATGGAACGATGAAATAAAGTCACGGATAGAATGCTCGCATCGGCAAAATACCATTCATAAGCGACATCGAAACCCCACGAGGTTTCTTCTTCAAGTTCGGGATTACCACCGGAAACCGACATACCGATAACGTCGACGGTGGCTGCCGCCCTGGCCTCGATATAAGTAGGTCGGCTGATTCCAGTTGACAACGAAAACCGCAATTTTTTATCCTCTGCAAAATCCCAGTTAACATGAGCATTCGGTAAGACATTCGTGTACGTTTTACCGACAACCAGTGGGACTTCGTTTCCACTGGCATCTATTTTTATACCGGTGGTTTCGTAATCGGTGTCCTCTACTCGGACACCGACGATAATGTTACCCCAATCCATATCAAAGCTTTGCATGACATAAGCAGACACAATGGTCTCTTTAATCGAAACGGTTTCATCCGACGGGGAGGTCGGCAGGAAGCCGCTGCCGGCCTCATTGAGCGCGTCCAGGATTCCAGCATTATCGGTATAGTAACCACCGACGGTGTTATTCATCCCGGTATGCCAGGGCTGACGGTCCGTATCAAAGGGTGAAATATCGATTGGAATGTATCCAGCCACGGAAATGATAAAGCCACTGCCGCCGCCATCCCTGCTATCGTGCTTCAATCCTGCTTTGATAGTACCCCATTGGTTATCAGTACTGATATCAAGCTTGTACTGGTCTGTCTCAGTGTTCATGGTTTCATAGGCATCAACCATGTAGGGCACCACATAACCAACGTCTGCCAGGTTCTCATCAAATTCTATGATGGGTTGCTGAGCATTGGTTAGATCGTAATAAACATCGGTCAGCTGTCCAAACCCAATTAAGTAAGGAACGGGTAAATAGGTCATAAAACCGGTATCAATCCGGCTATAGCTCGCTTCAACGTCCCAATTACCTATGGGAATATCAAAACCAAAAGTATTGACATCGGTGGTATTAACATAGATCCCATCCTCAAGCAGTCGGCGTACATTGGCACTCGGCGCCGTCCCTACCTGAGGCGTATCGCTACTGAGATAAAAGTTCCACTGATTCCGTTGCTCATGATCAGTAAACTTGGTATTGAGGTTGGTTAAATAGATCTCGCCACCATTGTCCAGGTAGAGCTCAATAGTGCCGCCATAGGCTTTATCTTCCCGGTCGACAAAATAATTTCGGAACTCAACCTTATCAGGTGCTAAGGCACCTTCGGTACCGCCATATTCCATCTCTCTATTGTCAGTTATCTGTTCTCGAAGGTTGTCAGAAATATAGAAAAGGAGGCCGATATCATCATTGGAGAACGAAACTCTCGCGTTCTTCCGCTCGACATCTCCGCCGCCCAAGTCTTGTTCTCCGGTGCCAAGTTCAATTGAGGCAGCCCATCCATCAATATCCGATGGACTAAAGGTCTTGACATCAATATAACCAGATACAGACTCTCCTGGCATGTCGGCTGTAATGGCCTTATTGGCGACAACCTGGGAGGTGATCACTGCGGGATAGGCATCAAATCTCGGAACTCGACCATTTTGTACACCTGGAATATCGATGCCATCAAATGCCACCGTGGTATAGCGTTTGGGCGCACTTCGAAAATTGATATAGCGAGCTTGTCCTTGATCCCTTTCAATAGACATTCCCGGTATTCTACCTAGTGCATCTGCCAGGTTTTGATCAGGAAATCGTCCGATGGCATCAGCCGAAATCACATCAGCAACATTATCGGCTGCCCGTTTGGCTTCAATTGACGCCATTTGGCTGGCCCTGATTGACTTGCCGGTCACAATGACTTCTTCGATGTCATCTTCTGCCAACCCAGTCGCGACATTCAGTGAAACAAAAGTAAAAACCATTATCTTTAGTGTCTGGTCTATTTTCAGCATGCTTGAAACTCCCCGTTTCCAGTATCGATATTCTTGGTATTGGCTCGTGCTAATCTCTCTCCTACAAAGGTGACTCCTGTCCGTGCACTTTAGCCCCTCGGTGATAAAATCCTGCGCATAATGAATATGCGATCTCCTATCTCTAACATATCGAATCAGCAGTATCAAACCATTGTTGGTTATCAATTTTTCTCTGGGCTTTGAAATACGCGTATTTTTTTGTTTTATGAATGAAAGAGTATAATTTCATTTTGAATATTATTTTTAATGTGATCTGGTTGAGGGCGATTGTTTAAACACGCAACCGGCCTGGGCAGCGTATCTTCAGTCGTTGGATGGGATTGTTGATTGGCATGGCACCGAGCTAGTTCGCAATACCCTGATTTTTGATTCACAACTGGATCTCGAAACTTTCCTAAAATAGTTTTAAAGAGCGCGGTTGCTGCACTCGATTGCTCGAATTTATATCCAATCGTGTTAGCAAAAAGGGCGCCTCAGTGCGAGCCAATAGCAAATGAGGTCCTCGAAAATCAGAAAGGCCCATAAGCTAGCATGGCAGTACGTTAGGAAGGAGTCTCAGGGCTGTTGACCTTGCCCGCAGATACCTATTCGTTGGTTCGCAAGCGAGGAAAATCGTGACCGGCAGCCACACTTGTTTATTTCTAAGGGCTGTGACCGTGATTTTGAGCGCCGCTTATCCATGAACCTATCGCCAGGCTAGCGGGTAAACGTGTATCGGGGGAAGAACAGTCTTATCCATAGGGCGGTTATTTAGTGGTAAACCTATAACTGGTGCGGTTGAATCGCGGCCGGATGATTCGCATTGCATCATGATCATTTGCATCGTCCATAACGGCACGATTTACAATTCTGCGCAATCAGGCTTAACCAAAAAAGGCTGGAGTACGGACTGGATGATCTGCGAGTGAGAATTGAGATAGGAGACAAAGTCTATCTCCTTAAAGCATTTCGAGAACTGGAATTGAGCGTTGACGAGATCGTTTCATCCGCTACTGCCAAGTACCCTCAGGCTCCGGAATGGGAACCAGAAGATCGCCCAACAGATGTTTCGCTATTTCGGACCTCGAAAAGATAGCCTGGGCACGCCTGGAACGGTAGGTTAACAAGTATAACAGGCCATCGAGTTCACACCAGGGCCGCAGGCTTGCCGTAGTTTGAAGCGTATGAAAAAATACCAGAAGGGAATGATGCTTGAGGTAGTTCCTGTTTCAGAATCCCGAAGAGCAGATCACCATCAACATGGCCCAGCAAAGAGCTCTGAACGGTGAGTCACCCTGGTGAGCATTGGACATCAAAGGAGTAGAGGCATGACGCGACGAATGGGAAGACTGTTGGCGGGTATTGGGGTAGCGGCAACGCTGCTTACCGCTTGTGGTGGTAGCGATGACTCGCCGGTTCAGAATCAGAGCGGCGCGAGACTCTCGCAACCGGTTTTTGTAACGGACCATGCGATTATCGATCGACGACCAGATGCGAACCCACAACGCAACGCCTACTTCGGTGATCTGCACGTGCACACCACTTACTCGTTTGATGCCTATGCGTTCGGCACATTGGCTACGCCCTATGATGCTTATCGCTTTGCGCTGGGAGAAGCCATAGAGCATCCGGCCGGTTTTGACATGCAGTTGAGCCAGCCGTTAGATTTTTATGGGGTGACCGATCACGCCATGTTCATGGGCGTTGCCGCGGAAGCTGCAGATACCAGTAGCGATATCTCCAAGTATCCGTTCACCGAGGTGCTGCATGACCTGAACGCGCCAGACAACATGGACCGGTGGAGTTTGCCAAGTCGGCTGCAGAGCTTCGCTGGACTATTGATGGGGCTAGTCCCCGGAATCATTAGCGGCGATATCGACCCTGAAGAGTCTTTATCCATTACTCGACGCGCATGGGCGGACACGGTCAAGGCCGCGGACCTGTATAACGACCCTGGCCGCTTTACGACCTTCGTGGCCTACGAGTACACCACAGGGTCGGATGACCGGGGCAACCTGCATCGCAATGTGGTTTTCAAAGGCAGCGATCGGGTGCCTGAAATTCCTTTCTCGAGGGTGCATTCGAACAATCCTGAAGATCTATGGGACTGGATGGACACATTGCGCGAGGTCGGTGTGGAATCCCTGGCCATTCCGCACAACTCGAATGGCTCCAATGGCCAGATGTTCAAGTTGGTGAATTGGGCGGGCGATCCCATCGATGATGAGTACGCTGTGCAGCGCATTCGCAATGAACCGCTGGTTGAAATCACTCAGATTAAGGGCACGTCCGAAACCCATCCTGCCTTGTCCACCCGTGATGAGTGGGCTGATTTCGAACTGATGGAGTTTCGCGTTGCCACCACTTTGCCGAGTCAACCCGAGGGCAGTTATGTGCGTGATGCCTTGCGCCGTGGCCTGGCGTTGGAGGCGCAAGGCATAACCAATCCCTATGTGTTCGGTGTGATCGGCTCGAGCGATACCCACACCGGTGCTGCTCAGAATGATGAATTCAATTTCAGCTCTAAGCTAGGTATCCTGTCAGCCGATGCGCAACTGCGTGGCTCGGTTCCGTTTGGTGCCATTGACAGTCTATTATTCAATACCCTTGCCCCACAGGCGATGACGGAAGTTGACGGCGAGACGTTTATTGGTGGGGCGCAACCGACATTTGGCGCGTCCGGGCTTGCCGCGGTGTGGGCGGAAGAAAACACGCGTGAAGCGATCTACTCTGCACTCCGGCGTAAGGAGACTTTTGCCACTTCCGGTCCCCGGATGCGACTACGTTTTTTTGCGGGCTATGGTTTGCCCGAGGACCTGATGGATAGAGAGGAGGGCGTGGCTCAAGCTTATGCGACCGCCGTCACTATGGGCGCTGACCTCTTGCCGGGCGAAGGCTCGCCGCAGTTCGCCATGTGGGCGCTGGCAGATCCGAACAGCGCACCTCTGCAGCGGTTGCAGATCATCAAAGGGTGGGTCGACTCGACGGGCGAGACACATGAAGAAGTTATTGACGTCGCCTGCGCTGGCGGCGCCACCGTAAACCCAGCCACCAACCGCTGTCCAGATAATGGCGCCACAGTCGATCTGAGCGATTGCAGTATCAGTGCCAACACGGGTGATGCCCTACTGCGCACGGTATGGACTGACCCGGACTTTGATGCCAGCCAAAGAGCATTTTACTATCCCCGTGTTCTGGAAAACCCAACCTGCCGCTGGAACACTTGGGATTCGATTCGTGCAGGTACCGATCTGCGATCCGATTTGGCGGCGACGCTACAAGAGCGTGCCTGGGCTTCTCCGATCCAGTACGTGCCTGCTCTGGCGGAAGAGCGACAAAAAGAATAGATTAGAGCAAACAACACGAATAAGGTTATCCGTATACCGGGAATTTGCGGAACTGTAATTGCCTCTATCTGACCCGCATTTCCACTCTGGTATTGCGGCGTAGGAGATGCTTCTTAGTCGGTAATGGCAGCGGTGTGTGAAAACTGTTTTGATAAAACGATTCTTCAGTGCTTATTGCTCTATCTACCAGCCTGAAATCAGAGGTGAGCTAAGGAATTATCTCTTTTGTCATTTCAATGGAATGACTCGCTGAGCAAAGTGGGTAGTGCGTCCCGAAAGTGTTTTCACCTTTATGATTCATTGGAGCAAGCGCCTGAATCGAGTGAGCTGGAAGGTAATGGATATGAAAATAATAACAATTAGCTTTGTGAGTGTTTAACCACTAGGTTTTGAAGGGGGCTTGTCATGCGATCATTTTCCATTCCCATTAAATTAGCTGATAGTTTTGAAGGGTTGGCCGAGTCAAAAGGGCTATTGTCGATAAAAGATGAAAGTTTATTAGTTCAGTTTCAAACAAAGGATGCGATATTAGGGGTCGTTAAGTCTGACTTGACTGAGGTTAAAATTCCGTTGGCTAATCTTGTAGGACTTAGCTACAAAAAGAGTTTGTTTGGGAACAAGTTGATCTTGAACGTTGATGACTTGAGAATAATTGCCGGGTTACCAGAGAGTGAAAACAACGAAGTTGTGTTTTCAATTGCGCGAAAAGACATTGATGAAGCAATTGATTTTGTTCGCGTCATCAGGTCCATGCCCAATCTGAAGTTGTAATTGATAATAAAGATATTTTTGAGTACCCATACAGGCAGCAAAAGACTAAGCCGCAACGTTCTCTACATAGTTAATTGATTTATATAATAATTTAAACCTTAATTGGCGGAGGGGTTAGAATACCAATAACTGGTATAATCTATTGATTATTATACAATAAATAATTCTTGTTTCCGGTTATACATCTATAGATACCCCCATTTAATAGCTTCATGGCAAGGGAGGCTCTAGGCTCTTTGTTGATTACCCTGGTTCAATTCGCATCGATATCATTCTGTAAGCGTCGATTGTAACGATTAAGCTTAACCTGAGAGGCTGGCCCAACATTAGGGGGGTGGCACCTCAAAGGGCGTTGCCTGAGATCTTTGGAGGCAGGGCAAAAGGGGCCCGTATGCCCTATAACGCTACAGCAACTTGTGCCCTGAATGTGATCTAGTGTACTCGTGTTTTGATAGAGTTGGAGTGATTGATTAGGCGCTGGCCATGGCGGAACATTAACCTTCATTATTAGCAATCAAATAGTAATTTCGTCACATTTTTGGAGACCTGTAATAGAAGGTAAGGGGAATATCGCATCATGATTTTGATAACGGCGAAGGCCATGGTTTCTGAGAAAAATAGAGCCGCTTACCTCAAGTTAGGTATGGAACAGGTCGAAAACTCTAAAATGGTGGATGGTTGTCTCGATTATGGGTTCTATGAAGATGCCATGGAGCCGGGTACCTTTCTTTTTTTTTGAGCACTGGAAGGATCAAGCCGCAATCGATTTTCACTTTGCGCAGCACTATGGCCTCGATTTTATCCGCGCCGTGCGAAAGCTCTCGAAAGCGGTATCACCCATCGAAATTCATCACCTTTCAAAGAGCGCGCGGCCGACATAATGCCAATCTCACCACGTCTTGGGTGGCGCATCGTACTGATCCCTGTCTTGCTCATTACCTGTCGTCGCCAAGGCGCGCTGCTTGACCGACTTGCAATATTTCAGTTAGCGTTAAGTTATGCCTAAGGTGCTCGAAATAATTCCCGAAGACCTACAGGCCGAAGTAGATACGGCTTTGGCTTGGTTTAATGCTCACGAAAATACATCATTTGAAGTGACCGGTATCGTTGATCCGCCATCAGCTTCTGGCTGTGGCGAAGATCTGCGTTTAGTGCTTTGTGGTGACGGTGTTTGTCGTCAGGAAACGTTTAAGGTTAGCGGTTCTGCAGATAGGCCTACGGTACGTTGGTTAGGCATTGATCACGCACAAGACAGCGTTGGCATTGCTGAACTTGATCCGCCTCCCGGGGCAAGAAAAACATGGCTAGCAGATGTGACAGGGCAGTATTCTTTTGCTGTGTTGTTATTTTATCGCGGCTTCTGGTGACCTCCCTGCCGCTTCGAGTTACGAAGCTATGTGAAGTCCGGTGTCCTTGATGAAATTCATGCGGCAGGCGGAGAGGTGTTCGGTGTTACCAGCGAGCCCCAGACCTTGGCGACCGAGGCCGAAGAGCAATGGGAGATCAGATTCCCTATCGTCGGCGACCCACACCATGAGATTCGTGAGGAATGCAGCGAGCGAGGCTGGCTGGATGTCTTTTACAACGAGGACGACGGTCATCTGCACGAGCGAAAATGGGCATCCCATCCCAAAGGTTACTACCAACCGGCCGTCGTTGCGGTACATAAACCCGGACGGATATTGTATCGCTGGCGCTGTGTACCCAAGTTCAGCAATATGAATGGCGCTGGAGCTCGACCGGAGGCGGCGTACACCTGGGAGAAGATTCAGGCATCGCTTGAGCACACCGAGGATGCGGCTCCCGATATCAACCCGATGATGGGTTCAAAGGAAGTCAGTTGGTTCCGCTTTATGCTGATTTTGACAGCGCATGGCTGGTTTATAAGGCCGAAGGCGTTCCCATTGGCGCGAGAAGGGGATAAAAGTTCAGCATCCCCGGTAAAAATGATGCGCCGTGTCTATGGTTTTGTAGCGCTATGGCTGGTCCTGCTTCTTATTCTACCGCTTAAATGGTTTGGGATTACCGTGTTGGCGTGGCTCGTGGTACTGACACCAGGTTTAATTGAGATCCATCGCCAGTTCCAGCACGAATCCGAGCCCTACTGATGCCAGTTAAAGGATTTGCTATTGGGTTAATGCTATCGATGTTTGTTGAAACGACTCGAGGTTAGTCATCTCAGTAGATTTTGCTGTTCAATATGGGCGTGCAGAATCCTTTGCCGACTTCTATGTAGACTCTTACCCTAATTCGGATACTATCACTACCAAAAACATAATCACGCGAAGAAAATGAATGTTCAGCTTGCAGCCCAATGGATAAGTTAAACCAATTCTATTTGGTACCCTTCCCTTTTTAGTCCAAATTCAGGGGACATCTGCAGCACAGAATCCCATCCGATTTTTTCGGCCAGCTGTAATGCCCTGGCACGGTCAGATGAACTCATACCATCAAAGACTTCAA
>CAZGCW010000012.1:0-37971 GCA_964524295.1 uncultured Pseudomonadales bacterium | reverse complement strand
GATCTGAAACCATGAACAAAGAGCACCGATCATACTGAGCCCGATCTCAGCGATGCTAAATCAAGAGCCACCTTGGCCTGGGCATCGATCAGGTGACTATTTTAGTCAATGCGATGTCGACGACTTTATGTCCCAGTGAAAGCCCCCGTCGTTCGTATTTGGTCACCGGCCTGGTTGGCGTTGAACAAAATTGGAAACGATGATCACGTTGAAACAGCTGGTCCATCTCATCCGCATAAGGTTGCCAGTCCGTAGCAACGTGAAAAATACCATCAGGAAGCAGTACCCGATGCGCCAGGTCCATAAAATCTTCGGAAATTAAGCGACGTTTATGATGTTTTTTCTTGTGCCAAGGGTCCGGAAAGAAAACTTGTATGCACTCAAAGATCGATGCCGGACTCATTTTCAAAACCTCAACAGCATCAAAATTAATCACTTTTAAATTAGTGACATCTGCTCTTTTCGCTTCATTAATCAAATGGCCAATGCCAGCTTCATGCACTTCCAGACCAAGAAAATTTCTGGTTGGGTGGGTTAGCAACATTTCCAGCAATGAATCACCCATGCCAAAGCCGATTTCGAGTGTGAGTGGCTGTTTGCTGGGGAACTGCTGTGACACCCGGGCTAGATTCTCTAACGGTAGCGCATACTGCGCTAAATACTGGTGTAATGCCTTAGTCTGGGCTGGGGATATTCTACCTTTACGCCTAACAAAACTGCGCATTGCTCTTTTATCCGTCTCCTTAATCGCCACTGGCTTTCCTCACAAGTTCGAATCAGCCTAACTCGAACCAGAGACCATAGGCCAAGGCTAGCCAACCAACGATTAAACAGACCCCACCGATAGGCGTCACCGGACCAAGCCATTTGATCTGCAGCAATGCGAGACCATACAAACTTCCCGAAAACAGCAGAATACCTGCTAAAAAACCTAAGGCAGCGACGTTAAAGGACGTTTTTTGACCGAGTTGAAGCATCACCAGGCCAACGCCAAATAACGCCAAGGAATGAATCATCTGGTATTGCACACCGGTTTCAAAGGCACTGAAAAGCGGTTCGGGTAACTTGCCACGCAGACCATGGGCGGAGAATGCACCCAAGATCACACTGAGACCTGCACTAAGAGCCGCACATGTTAGAATCCAGCGCATGGGTGATCGTTATCCCGCCTGGACACCGAGACGCAATTTCTTCAGCGCATTCTGCTCCAGCTGGCGTACTCTCTCTGCTGATATGCCATATTGCCCAGCTAAATCATGCAGCGTTGCTTTTGGCTCTTGTAACCATCTCTGAGAAAGAATATCAAATGCTCTTGGGTCCAAATCACTAAATGCTTCGCGCAGTCTATTGGTTTCATCAGTCCGACTGTCCAAGCCTTCCAGAATCACTGCCGGATCATCGTCGTGATAACTCAGATATTGTTCAGGCGCAACAATAAGCTCTTCATCCTCTTTCATCGGCAAATCAAAGCATTGATCCTGAGAAGCCAATCTACCTTCCATCTGCCTGACCACTTCTGGTTTAACGCCCAGTGCACTGGCAACCTGCTCAACTTCCTGATTACCCATCCAGCCCAGGCGCTTCTTGGCACTTCTCAGATTAAAAAACAGTTTACGTTGGGCTTTGGTCGTGGCAAGCCGAACAATTCGCCAATTGCGAAGAATGAACTCATGCATTTCGGCTTTTATCCAGTGCACCGCAAACGAAACCAAACGCACTTGAAATTCGGGATTAAAACGCTTGACTGCCTTCATCAGGCCAACATTACCTTCCTGAATCAGGTCGGCCTCAGATAACCCATAACCGGAGTAGGAACGCGCTACGTAAACAACAAATCGCAAATGCGCCATGACCAATTGTCTAGCCGCATCCACATCAGAATCCTCATAAAGACGCAAGGCCAGCGAACGCTCCTCCTCTGCAGACAGCACAGGAATGGCATTAACGGCCCGAATATAAGCATCTAGATTGGCGCCTGGTGCGCTGATGTCATACGGTAACAATTGACTTGCCATGAGTCCAAACCTCCAAGGGCTGCCAAGTTTAGCACTCTTGTGATCTGACTGCTAATCCCTGGGGGCACAATTTATTTGGGTTGGATTCGACTCAAATGCCGGCCAACGGAGAAAACAGAGGCCAGGATACCTAACAGACTACCCCCTAGCAGCACCCAAACAGTCTCTTCAATTCCCAGAAACTGCAGTGCAAAATCATTTCGATACGACTGTGCTAGCCGCTCTATCGGACCAGACAAATAGCCAATACTGATCTGCACGACCAACCAGGCACCTAGAGCCCCGCCCAAACCCAGCCAAAAACCAAGGTACAAAAAAGGTCGACGAACAAAACTATCTGTTCCACCAACCAATTTAACCACCTCAATTTCACTGCGCCTATTCTCGATGGTCAAGCGAATGGTATTACCTATGATCAGCAATACCCCGACGGCTAAAACAAGGCCAATACTTAAAGTCAGGCGTTCTGCAAGTTCAAGCATGGTAAATAGCCTGAGCATCCATTCCGCATCATAGACAACCTCTTCAACAAGGGCTTCCTGCTCAAGCGAGACCAAAAGCAGTTGAATGTCGCCACCGGCTGTCGACAGAGGGGTGATTTCAATCAAGGCTGGCAAGGGATTATCCGGTAACGAATTCAATATATCGCCGAAACCACTGTGCCGCTCAAATTCCTGCAGAGCCTGCTGCTTGGTAATTAAAATAGCCGAATCTATATCTGGACGCGCTAATATTCGCGAGGTCAAACTACCAGCAACTTCCTCTGATACATCCGTATCCAGATACAAACTGATTCTGGGGCTACCATCCCAGTCTTGCCTCAGCATTCCTGCATAATTAAGCAAAAGATAGAGAATAATTGGCAATGCCAGAGCGATTGCAACCACGGTCCAGGTGGTAATAGCCGCTAACGGAGTATCAAACAGTCTCAATAAGGCATCTTTAAAAACAAAACGATGGTGTCGACCCCAGGCTGTGATTCGATCGGACAGGCTCTGCCGACTCAGCGTGGCCCCGGTAGCAGTTAGATTGGCCACTTCGAATCCCTCAACTGTCCCTGGTTAAGATCCATCCGCCTATTACCAAATTGCTCAACCAGCGAAATATCGTGTGTTGCAATCACGACGGTAACCCCGACCTGATTAAATTGCAGGAAAAGGTCCATGATATCTTTACTTAGCTCAGGATCTAGATTCCCGGTCGGCTCGTCAGCGAGCAATAAAGGCGGCCGGTTGACCACCGCCCTGGCTATTCCGACTCGCTGCTGCTCGCCGCCGGATAGGGTAATCGGGAAATGATTCTCCCTATCAGCCAATCCTACTTTTGATAAAGCCGCCCGAACCCTGCCTCTAATTTCGCTGGGTCTGTGCCCGCCAATTTCCAGAGGCAGAGCGACATTAGCAAAGACATTACGATCAAATAAAAGCTGATGGTTCTGAAATACAACACCGACCTGCCTTCTTAAATAAGGAACCCGGGAATGGGAGATTCTATTGACATTCTCACCATTGAACAGAATCTGACCATGGGTGGGCCGCTCCATGGCGATGATTAATTTCATTAACGTGCTTTTGCCGGCGCCAGAATGCCCGGTAAGAAAAGCAAATTCACCAGCGTCCAGGGCAAAGGAGACTCCTGACAACGCCTCCTTGCCGGAAGCATACCGTTTACTCACTCGATCAAAAGTAAGCATGTTTAGTCGTTGTCCAGAATAGCGTCAACGAACAACTCAGCAGAAAAGGGTCGCAGATCATCCATCTGCTCACCTATGCCAACGAAATGAATCGGAAGTTGCAGCTGTCGAGCCAGGGCGAACAAGATACCCCCCTTGGCCGTTCCATCTAATTTCGTCAAAACAATGCCTGTCACCTTAACCGCCTTCAAAAATTCCTTGGCCTGCGAAATAGCATTTTGACCGGTTCCCGCATCAATTACTAATAGCACCGCGTGCGGTGCTGCTGAATCCTGTCTCTTCAATACCCGCTCAATTTTTGCCAATTCATCCATCAGGTTCTTCTTATTCTGTAATCTTCCTGCTGTATCGGCTATGAGTACGTCTGTGCCCCTGGATTTTGCTGCCGTCATACTATCAAAAATGACGGATGCACTATCGGCTCCAGTGTGCTGGGCAATCACCTCAATCTGATTTCTTTCTCCCCACACCTGCAATTGCTCGACTGCCGCGGCGCGATAAGTATCCCCTGCCGCCAGCAATACTTTCTGCCCTGAGGATTTATAAAAGTGCGCCAGCTTACCGGAGGTTGTGGTTTTGCCGGATCCATTAACTCCCACCATGAGCACGACAGCAGGTTCAGCGTCTACCGGCACGTTAAGAGGCTCAGCAACCGGTATAAGAATCTGAATCAACAAGTCTCGCAAGACTTCACGTAAAGCCATTGCGTCCGTTAAAGCCTTGCGACTGACACGGTCGGTTAAATCCTGAACAATCTCATTAGTTACTTCAACGCCAAAATCCCCCGTTATCAGCAGGGTCTCAATCTCTTCAAGGAGTTCAGCATCAATCGTTTTTGCACCTAAAAACAATCGTCCCAGGTTCTCGGTCAATCCAGTTCGTGTTTTTGAAAGACCCTTTTTAAATCTGGCCAGCAATCCCGGCTTGCCTTCATCGCTTGTATCTGCAACATTGCTCATTGAAATTTCCCGTGTTGAGGCAATTAAAACTTTGACTAAAACTGTTTCGTCTTCGTCCCTTAGAATTATCGGCGGAATCTGGCGCGGTAGCAAAGTTTCGTTTGCCGAAATGCCCCAAGTAAGACCTTCGCCCTCAAGAGTCAGAGAAACTTTATTCAACTGGTTACAAGGAGAGATTGCCGGTAAATCATGCCTTGAGCTATTTTCAGGCAGCGGCATTCTCAGCTTTGAAGCGCTCTCTCGAGGCGCGGGCCGAGTGGTTCTGGTAGATCATGAAGCGGCAGTCTGTCGCCAGCAGCACAACAGCTTTAAACAACTCAATGTATCACCTGACCTTTTTTCAATCTACTGCAGCAGCGCAGAGACCTATCTTGAAGCACTCCCCCCCAAACCTTTTGATCTTATTTTCATAGACCCGCCTTTTTCAAAGGCTGACTACGCGCAACTCCTTAAAACGATTATGGGCAATCATTGGCTTCAGCGAGATGGCCTGATTTACATTGAAAGCGGTATTTCTCTGGGCAAGGAGAAAGCATTCGGTGGCCTGCGGATTATCAAACAAAAACAAACCGGTCAGGTCCACTCTGTTTTGCTACGCAACGAACATTGACGCTCTCTGGTAGTCATGTATGATTCCGCCTTTAACCAGAGACTAAACAGCCATGAGTACAGTATTGTATCCGGGAACATTCAATCCCATTCACAACGGTCATGCTGATCTAGTTCAAAGAGCGTCGCTTCTGTTCGATAAAGTAATACTCGGTATTGCTACCAGCCCTCAGAAAGATCCTAGTGTTCTTGCCTTGAGAGTTGACTTGGCAAAACAAGCGCTGGCACACATCGAAAATGTGGATGTCCAAGGCTTCAATGGACTTACCGTCGATTTTGCAAAAACAATCGGTGCCAATGTCATTCTTAAAGGCATTCGGACCGTAACTGATTTTGAGTATGAATTTCAGATGTTAAACATGAATCGAGTGCTCAACCCCGCATTGGAAACTATTTTCCTGGCCCCGTCCGAAGAATATTCCTATATCTCGTCAACGCTGGTTCGTCAGATCGCATCCTATGGCGGCGATATCAGCCACTTTGTTCATCCGGCCATTGCCCAGGCTGTTAAAGAAGGAAAAATCAGCTAACGCTGACAACGACTACAATAAACCGTAGCGCGCCCACCTAGTCGAAGGGCATTAAGCGGTTTCTCGCAAAAATGACAATGTTCGCCTTCGCGGCCATAAACCTGAAGCGCCTGACGAAAATAGCCCGGCGAACCATCTTCCTTACTGAAATCACGTAAACTGGTGCCGCCAGCAGCAATGGCTTGTTCTAACACAACTTTAATCGCATCTACCAAGCGAGTACATCTATTCAAGGACAGTTTCCCAGCTGGAAATGTTGGCTTGATACCGGCAACAAAAAGCGCTTCATTAGCGTAAATATTACCCACACCCACCACGATCTGAGCATTCATAATCAGCGTCTTAATGGCAACCTTTCGACCTTTGCACTGAGCAAAAAGATAGGATGGGGTAAATTCTTCAAGCAGAGGTTCAGGTCCCAAATGTTGAAGCAGCTTATGTTCACCCTCTGGTAACCAAAAAATTGAACCAAATTTCCTCGGATCCTTATAACGAAGTAATTTGCCGTTACTAAACAGGAAGTCAACATGATCATGAGGTTGAGCTTCAACCTCTTTTGAAAGGATACGCAGGCTTCCCGACATACCCAGATGCAACATAATCTGGCCTTCATGGGTATCAAGGAGCAGATACTTGGCCCTGCGTTTTACTTCTTGAATCACCTTTCCGGTTACGCTCTGGCCCAATTCTGGCGGGATTGGCCAGCGTAACTGGTACTGCCTTATATGAACTGCGCTTATCCGCTGACCTTGAATGTGCGGTTCTATACCGGCACGAGTCGTTTCTACTTCAGGTAATTCAGGCATAGGGCTCCTGTCCACAAACGATTCTGAATATTAATAACTCTTATAACGATGACCCGTTTTCAATAGCGGCTTGCAGTAGCCTGTTCAATTACCCTAAGCTGTCCAAACCAGCTTTATTTGCTGACATTGACATTATTTCACAAATGATTCCCCTGCGCCGATGGAAAAAAATTTACTAGGAATTGATACCGGCGGAACCTTCACTGATTTTGTTCTGATCGCCAGCAACACAGTGACTACCCATAAAGTCCTGTCTACGCCCGATGCGCCCGAACAGGCTATTTTCAAGGGTATCGAGGATCTAGGTCTAACCGCCATGATGGCCTCCGGCAGCCTTATCATCGTTCATGGAACCACCGTTGCGACTAATGCGGCTCTGCAGCAAAAGGGCGCAAAAACGGCCTATATCACCAATCAGGGCCTAGCCGATGTTTTAAGTATCGGCCGCCAAACCCGATCTGGACTTTATCACCTGCAACCCAACAAACCGACTATACCATTACCTGATTCTCTCACTTTCGAAATCGCGACCAGAAGATCAGCTCAGGGAGAACTACTGACTGAACTGGATAGCCCATCACTGGACCGCCTCGTCGATCAAATCAATCAGGTAAAACCACAGGCTGTTGCTATCAATTTATTATTTTCTTTTCTCAATGACCATGAAGAAAAACAAATCGAAGATAAACTCAGCTCCGCTTATTTTGTCAGCCGTTCTTCTTATGTGCTACCGGAATACCGGGAATACGAGCGCGGTATTGCCACCTGGATGAACGCTTCACTGGGTCCTTTACTAAGTAACTACCTGAATAAACTCTCCGAAGCCTTAGCCCCTAACCCTGTCACCATAATGCAATCCTCTGGATTGACCATCGCAGCCAATCAGGCAGCAAAACGAGGCATCAATTTACTGCTATCCGGTCCTGCTGGTGGCCTCAGCGCCGCCAGGAACCAGGTTCAACCAAACAAACTGATTACCTTCGACATGGGAGGTACTTCAACCGATGTATCGCTCATCGATGATGACATCAAAATTACGAACCAAGGCCAAATCGCCGGCCTGCCGATTGCCATTCCCATGGCTGACATCCATACCATTGGTGCGGGTGGAGGGTCAATTGCCTATGTCGATCAGGGCGGCATACTACAGGTTGGGCCACTTTCAGCTGGCGCCAATCCAGGCCCAGCCTGCTACGGCCTGGGTGGGACACAGGCAACGGTGACCGATGCAAACGTCGTTCTAAAACGCCTGCCCAGCAGCCAACTCCTGGCCGGTTCCATGGCCATCGACGAATCAAAAGCGCTGACCGCAGTCAGCCTTATTGGCAAGCAGTTGAATCTATCAACCAAACAAACAGCTGAAGGTATTGTTGCCATCGCCAACGAACACATGGCTCAGGCTTTACGCCTCATCTCCATCCAGAGGGGTTATGACCCGAGGCAATTCACCCTGGCCTGTTTCGGTGGCGCAGGCGGTTTACATCTGTGCGATCTCGCTGAAATGCTGGAAATCAGCACCGCTGTGGTTCCACGCAACAGCGGCGTATTGTCTGCCCTGGGTATGTTGTGTGCCAGACCGGGCAGAGAACTGGTAAAAACTAAGCTCAGCCTGTTGCAGACATTAGAAGAAAAACAGATCCAGCAATGGCTGGAAGATCTTTACCAGCTCGGCTGCACAGAACTACTTGAGGAGGGGGTCGTTAACATTTCTCAGCATGCCAGTCTTGACCTTCGCTATCAGGGCCAGACTCATACCCTGAACATTCCGTTTACCACCATCTCAGCCAGCCAGAGAGAATTTCAACGCCAACATAAGGCACGATACGGACACCAATTGAATCAGCCCATAGAACTTCTCAATATTAGGCTGCGACTATCCTCGCCAAGCAGAATAGCCTTACCTGACGAACAAACACTCATTGGGGATCGTTTATCAGGCGGGAAAACCAGCAGCTTAACGTCACTCAAAGAATCGGATGACTTGCTAACAATTCGCAGGAAGGACCTTAAACGGGAAGATACCCTTCATGGACCCATTCTAATTACTGAGGCCCACACGGTAACCAGGGTGAAGGAGAACTGGACGGCGAAGCAGACTGCGACTGGCAGCTTATTGCTTCGCAGGGAAATTATTTAATTTTTGCTTCTTTATAAAGCACGTGTTTCCGAACCACAGGATCAAATTTTTTGATTTCCATCTTGTCCGGCGTATTTTTCTTGTTCTTGCTGGTGGTGTAGTAATGACCTGTACCGGCTGAAGACACCAATTTAATCTTATCTCTCATATTCAACTGCCCTCTCTAATAGCAATCTTGGCACTCTATACTGCAAACTTATGAACAGACTATCAATAACCTAAAAGACCCGACCTAAAGTTACCGGAACGCTAAAGTCATTTATGAACAAGGACTCAAACGACCACTTCAATTCAAGGCCTAGACTCTTTCGCCTCTCGCTTTGAGATCTGCTACCACGTTTTCCAAACCGAGTTTATCAATAATTCTCATCCCTTTCGCTGACACACGCAGTTTTATAAACCGCTTCTCACTGGCCAGCCAAAACCGATGGTCATGGATATTCGGGAGGAATCGACGTCGCGTTTTGTTATTAGCATGAGAAACATTGTTTCCGCTAATGGGTCTTTTCCCAGTGACCTGACACACTCTGGACATTTTCTTTCTCGTTCAATTAATTAGTATCCCGCAGCCTCTCCGCAGGAGCGCGACTTTATACCAGATGCCCGATGCCTTTTCAACGTTTATAGTAATCCCCGTTCAACCATGGAAACTACTACGCCCTGCGCTACAATCATATGATCAAGAATACGGATGTCAAATTTCTCAACGAGTTCGCGCAATTCCTCTGTTAACGCGATATCGGCGGCTGAAATTCGCCATGATCCGGAAGGATGATTGTGACTGAGTATCAAGGCACTGGCATTCAGTGCCAGCGCTTGCTGAATAACCACTCGAGGATGAACCTTCACAGAATTGACCGTACCCGAAAACAGAACCTGAAATTCAAGCATGTGATGAGCGGAATCTAAAAACACAACGCCAAACTGTTCAGTTTTAAAGTGGCCGAGTCGATACAACAAAAACCGCTTTAGATCCTGAGGAGCCTGAATTACATCGGTATCCTTGAGACTTTCAACAATTACACGGTTCACTAGTTCAAAACAGGCTTGTAATTGCTGGCGCCAGACAACCGGCAGGGGAAAAACTTCTGATTCTGAATCTTCTTCTCTCAACCATTGAAGATTCCGTTCTCGACACAATCGAGCATAGAGCAAATCGAGGCTTTTTGGATCACGGGACACTCCAAGAATCACCGCCAGTAAATCCAGTTCTGAATAGTAAACTGCCTCGGCTGCCATACACTCACCTTTCCTAGCGGCATTTGACCTCCCAGAGCGCTTCCACTAACCCTCTGAGATCCTATTTCCTTAAACATCGATTACAATAGAAAACAATCCTGAGTGTGCTATAGCGACTGAAACTGTTTATGATGCCGGATTATGCGCGAAGTAACGGGCGAAAGAGATGAACTCGAAGGGACAATGTTATGAATAATACATTGCTGACACTGAGAAATCGCAGAATTCTTCTCGGTGTAACGGGCGGGATTGCTGCTTATAAAGCGGCTGAACTAACCCGGAGATTCCAGGACCAAGGAGCGGAAATTCGAATCATTATGACTCGCTCTGCCACTGAGTTTATTACCCCCCTGACATTGCAGGCATTATCCGGCAATCCAGTCCATCTAGACTTACTCAACCCAGATACAGAGTCTGCTATGGGCCACATTGACCTTGCCCGCTGGGCTGACCTCATCTTAATCGCCCCGGCTAGTGCCAATTTCTTGGCACGCTTTGCCAGTGGTCATGGCGATGACCTTCTGACAACGGTCTGTCTGGCAGCAGAGTGTCCTGTCGCAGTGGCTCCAGCGATGAACCAAGCCATGTGGGCAAAACCGGCAACCCAGAGCAACCAAGCATTACTGGTGTCCAGGGGAGTGCATCTACTGGGACCCGATCACGGCATCCAGGCCTGCGGAGAGACCGGTGCCGGCAGACTACTTGATATTGAAAAACTAACCCTGGCAACCAGTGCTTTATTTGATTCTGGAGAACTTACCGGTCTAACGGTCATGATAACGGCTGGCCCCACCCGAGAGGCCATTGATCCAGTGCGTTACATCAGCAACCATAGTAGCGGCAAACAAGGATATGCGCTGGCTGAGGCGGCCCTGGATGCGGGCGCCAAGGTGATTCTCGTTTCCGGACCTACCCAGCAAACTCCACCCGACCGTGTTGAACTGGTATCCGTCGTCAGTGCACAGGATATGCACGAAAACGTTCAATCCAGACTGGCTGAAACAGATATTTTTGTCGGCGTTGCTGCTGTCGCCGACTATCGACCGAAACTGGTTCAAAATCAAAAAATCAAAAAAAACACCCAGGGCAAACGCACACTCATGCTGGAGTTTGTAGAAAACCCGGACATTATCGCCGAAGTCGCAGCGAGTGAGCCTAAACCCTATACCGTCGGTTTCGCGGCAGAAACAGAACACATTGAAGACTACGCCCGCAAGAAATTAACGGAAAAAAATCTCGACCTCATCATTGCAAACAATGTTGCTGACTCCCAAATTGGCTTTAACAGTGATATGAATGCGACAACCATACTCTGGGATAACGGTAAGATTAATATCCCGACCATGTCCAAGAAAGCACTATCCCAAAAAATAGTCTCCATTATTTCCCAACGCATCAAGCACACAATATGAAAATTCAAGTCCGCATTCTTGATAACAAAATTGGCTCGGAAATGCCCTTGCCTGACTATGCAACCGGCGGTTCTGCCGGCATGGACCTTCGTGCCTGTCTGCCAGAGACTCTGACTATTCAACCCGGTGAAACCCAGCTCATTTCGACCGGGTTGGCCATTTATATCGAAGATCCAAATTATGCGGCTGTCATCCTTCCCCGATCCGGTCTGGGACACAAACATGGTATTGTCTTGGGTAACCTGGTCGGTTTAATTGACTCAGATTACCAGGGTGAACTCATGGTTTCCTGCTGGAATCGCGGTCACAGCGAATTTTCTATTGAACCCGCAGACAGAATTGCCCAGCTAGTGGTGTTACCGATTGTTCAGGCCGACTTCAAAGTAGTCAATGAATTCGAAACTACTGACCGCGGCGGCGCTGGATTTGGTTCAACCGGTAATCAATAGCCCATTACAAATCGTGGTAAACCATCCACTAGAGAGGATCTCACAACGTGATATCATTTCAGATTATGAGAACGCCATCATGACCATCAGCATAGACCAGGCCCTGAATATTGCTCGTGTGCTAACCGAAGCACTGCCGTATATTCAGCGGTTTACCGACAAAACCATTGTGGTCAAATATGGCGGCAATGCCATGACTGAAGAACAACTCAAACACAGTTTCGCCAAAGATATTGTCCTGATGAAATTGGTCGGGCTCAACCCTGTGATTGTCCATGGAGGTGGACCTCAAATTGGTAATCTACTGGCGCAATTAAATATTCACTCCGAATTTGTCGATGGCATGCGTGTCACCACCAGTGAAACCATGGATGTCGTACAAATGGTCTTAGGTGGCCTCGTCAATCAGGATATCGTCAGTCTGATTAATCAAACCGGTGGCAAGGCTATCGGACTGACTGGCAAGGATGCCTCACTCATCGAAGCTAAGAAAATGCTCATTGAAAAAGCCACTCCATCCCTGACCGCCCCGGAAATAATAGATATCGGCCATGTAGGTGAGGTCATCCGAATCAACCGTGAAGTCCTGGATATAGCCAGTCACAGTGATCTGATTCCGGTTATTGCACCGATTGGCACTGATAAGCAGGGACAAACCTACAACATCAACGCCGACCTGGTTGCCGGTGCTATTGCTGAAGAGCTCAATGCAGAAAAACTAATCCTGTTAACCAATGTCTCTGGTGTTGAAAATGAAAACGGTGAATTACTCTCCCACTTAACAGCCGAACAAGTCACATCACTGATTAACAGCAATACGATAAAAGGCGGTATGCTTCCAAAAATACAATGCGCGCTCGATGCAGTCGCCCAAGGGGTTAGCAGCGCACATGTCATCGATGGCAGGGTCGCTCATGCTGTTCTACTGGAAGTCCTCACCGATGAAGGTGTTGGTACAAAGATTACCCCAGCAAACGCATGAGCACTGCGGCAGTGAAGGGTTCACGACGACAACATATCCTGGAATGTTTCGCGCATATGCTCGAACGAGATCCAGGACAGAAAATCACAACCGCTAAACTGGCTCGGGAAGTGGGTGTTTCTGAAGCCGCTCTGTATCGTCACTTCCCCAGCAAAACAAAAATGCTGGAAGCCTTGATTGAATTTGTAGAGGCATCCATATTCTCCAGGATAACCGTGATTCTGGACGAACCACAAAGTACCGCCGACCACTGTAGTCAACTTATTCTACTGGTGCTCACATTCAGTGAAAAGAATCCTGGAATTAGTCGTTTACTCACCGGTGAACCACTAACCGGCGAATCCACCCGACTGCGCAATCGCATTAATCAGTTTTTCGAAAGGATAGAAACCCAGCTCAGGCAAATCTTAAGAGAATCAGAACTACGCGGAGAAAGGCCACCTAAACTCGATCCAAACCACAGCGCCCTGCTGATGCTCAATCTGCTTGAAGGCAGGTTAAGCCGGTTTGTGAGAAGCGATTTTCAAAAACACCCAACCCATGGCTGGGCGGAACACTGGCAACTCGTCAGGGTCAGCCTTTTTGGTTAACTTACGTTTTTAACTGACCCCGTAAGCAAGCCGATAAGCCTGCATCCGTTCTACCTGGTCTTGAGAAAATTGGGTAGAAACATACGCAATAATATCGCTGAACTTAACGATGCTAAGCACCGGCACCTTAAATTCCTGCTGAACCTCCTCGATCGCTGAAAGGGCGCCCTTGCCTTTTTCCTGGCGATCGATGGCAACCACGACCCCGGCCACCTTAGCCCCATGTGCCTGGATCAAGTCAATGGCCTCTCGAATAGCCGTGCCAGCAGTAATAATGTCATCGACAATCATCACCTGGCCACTGAGTTCGGCGCCGACCAGCTGACCGCCTTCACCATGCAGTTTGGCCTCCTTTCGACTATACGCATAGGACACGTTCCGCTGATAATGCGAGCTCAAACCGATCGCCGTCGCACTAACCAACGGGATACCCTTGTAAGCTGGGCCAAATAAAACGTCATAGCTGACGCCAGAAGCTTGCAGAGCCTGCGCGTAATATTCTCCTAACCTTGCCAGGGATTCACCATCTTGAAACAGTCCCGCATTAAAAAAATACGGACTCTGTCGACCTGATTTTAACGTGAAATCGCCAAATTTAAGCACCCCTTTGTGAATAGCAAACCGGATAAATTCATTAATGAAATCCGTTTCATTCTGCATATTAAAATCTCCCCTTAAGCCTTCTGATATTCAACCAGCGTTATGATTCCATCCCTCGCCAGGTCTAGTAATGCATCTAATTCGGACCGGTTAAAGGGTGCGGCTTCTGCGGTGCCCTGCACTTCGATGAAGTCACCCTGTTCCGTCATAACCACATTCATATCCGTTTCCGCTTTAGAATCTTCACTATAGTCAAGATCAAGAACCGGCACGCCTTTGACAATGCCCACTGACACAGAGGCTACATAGCTTTTGTTTATTTTTGCTCCATCAGGCAGCTGATTGAGGGCATCGAATAAAGCAACACATGCTCCGGTAATAGAAGCCGTGCGCGTACCCCCGTCGGCCTGAATCACATCGCAATCTATTTTTACGGTGTTCTCGCCCATCGTAGACAAATCTACCGCGGCTCGCAGGGACCTTCCTATCAATCTCTGAATTTCCTGAGTTCGTCCTGACTGCTTGCCCCTGGCAGCTTCACGAGCCATACGATCATGGGTCGACCTCGGCAACATGCCATACTCTGCGGTAACCCAGCCTTCTCCTCTACCACGCATAAAGGGTGGAACCCCTGATTCAAGGCTGGCGGTGCAGATCACCTTGGTGTTACCAAAGCTCACCAGAACCGACCCTTCTGCATATTGATTAACGTTACGCTCAATGCTGATCTGACGTAATTGATTTGGCTCGCGACCCGCATTTCTAATAATTGTAGACATATTCTTCCAAAGACTGTTGATGACGAATTGATTATACTTCGCCTAACCAAGAAAAACTGCGAGTCAAAGACATGATTACCAGCATGACCGCATTCGCTCAAGTTGAACGCGAACAACTAAGTTGGCAGGTCCGCTCAGTCAACCATCGTTTTCTCGATGTCTCGTTTCGATTACCCGACCACTACAAACAGCTTGAGCCCAGTCTCCGGACACTGGTAAAAAAGTATCTCACTCGCGGTAAAGTAGAAGCTGTTCTACGCATTGCATCCGAGCAGGAACAGGCAAAAATATTAAATGAAAAACAGCTTCATGAGCTCCACCACAATTTGAATGCCATAGGTGACTTCATACCCAATGCCCAATACCCCACCACCCTGGATTTATTAAAATGGCCGGGGATCCTCAGCGCTGAGATCTGCATTGAAGAACAAGACGACCATATCAGTGACTTATTCAAAGAAAGTCTGGTTTCACTGGTTGAAATGCGCAATCGGGAAGGTGCTGAAACAGCCAGGGTCATTGAAGACAAGCTCACCCAACTGACCGAGATCATCGCCCTGGTTCGAACTGAATTACCCGAATTACTGGCCCATCAAAAAGCTCGATTACTCGAGCGTGTGGCCGAGCTGCACACCAACCTTGATCAGGATCGTCTCCATCAGGAACTGGTATTTTTGGCTAACAAAGCCGATGTGGCTGAAGAACTTGAACGCCTTACCAGCCATATTATTGAGGTTAGAAGAACCCTCAATGAAGCAGGCGCATCAGGAAGACGACTTGATTTCCTCATGCAGGAGTTAAACCGGGAGGCGAATACGCTGTCCTCAAAATCCATAGCCGTGTCTTCAACCCTTAATGCTGTTGACATGAAAGTGATCATTGAACAAATGCGCGAGCAGATTCAGAATATCGAGTAAGTTATTTTCGGATTGACACTGACCAACGCCATCAGACAACTGAAAACAGCGAACGCCATTTCCATAATGCTCCACATAAGGCCAGCAAACGATTCAGTGCGCTTAATTTGAAGCCGTGATGGCGATGCTTTACTATCCCCTGAATCCTGAGAAACACGCGTTAGCAATTCCTATCCATTCATAACCATACAAAACAACCATGTCACTAACAAAAGGTCAGATCTACGTTATTTCAGCCCCTTCTGGAACCGGTAAGACCAGCCTGGTAAAAGCCTTGCTTGAAAGAAATGCCGCTGCCCAGGTCTGCGTCTCCCACACGACGCGACAAATCCGCCCTGGCGAAGTAGACGGACTCAATTACTTTTTTGTCAACCGGAAAACCTTCCAGGAAATGCTCGCTGACCAACAATTCGTCGAATCTGCGGAAGTATTTGGCCACCTTTACGGTACCAGTCAGCAGGAAATTAATCGGATTCTATCCTCAGGCAGGCATATCATCCTGGAAATCGACTGGCAGGGTGCATTGCAAGTCAAGACAGCCATGCCAGAGAGCCAACTGATTTTTATCCTACCACCTTCCCTTGCTACGCTTCGCGAGCGCTTGATAAATCGTAATCAGGATGACCTCGATACCGTTGAGCGTCGGTTAACCGGCGCTATAGAGGAAATCAGACAGCATTCCTACTTTGATTACCTCTTAATTAACAACCTCTTTGAACCCACCTTACACGCGCTGGAACAGATACTATTTTCTGATGGCACCCGCTATAAAATGAAATCCCAGTTAGATCAGCTAACCCCGCTGATCAATCAACTCCTGCAGGAATCGGGGAATTAACCCTAAGAAGTCCACGCATCGATTGCCAGTTGCCTCCTTTAGGGCTACAATCCGTCTCCCTTGCTAAAATAGCCGCAAGATCCAGGAAAATCATTGCTTTAAGGAACGTGTTTCATGGCCAGAGTCACTGTTGAGGATTGTTTGGAAAATGTAGACAACCGATTTGAGTTAGTCATGGTTGCCAGTAAACGTGCTAGGCAGATAGCCAATGAAGGTAAAGAACCACTGGTACCCCTTGAAAATGACAAACCAACGGTTCTCGCCCTAAGAGAAATAGCTGAGGCTTTGGTCACTGCGGACATTCTGACCGAGAAACCCCGCGAAAGCTTTGAACCTATCGACATGGAAATGCTGGCAGATAGTTTCGAAAGACGCGACACTGAGTTCTAGCAGAAGAGTACATTTTCGCCCAATCGTTGGTATAGTTAATCTATGCAAACGATAGACAATCTCGCAACCGATCTAAATAAGTACCTCGAACCGGAACAAGTCGGGCAGGTTGTCCGCGCTTATCATTTTGCAAAAGATGCCCACAAAGGCCAAACCAGAAAATCAGGTGAGCCCTATATCAATCACCCCCTGGCGGTAGCCCAAATCCTCTCCGGCATGCATATGGATCACCAATGCCTGATGGCAGCCCTGCTTCACGATGTGATCGAAGATACCGGCGTCCCTAAACATCTGTTAAGTGTCGAGTTTGACCAACAAGTCGCTGAATTGGTTGACGGCGTCAGCAAACTCAAAAGCATGTTCCACACCCGGGCTGAAGCCCAGGCAGAAAACTTTCAAAAAATGACCCTGGCCATGGCCAAGGATATTCGGGTCATCCTCGTTAAATTGGCAGACCGACTGCACAACATGCGAACACTGGATCACCTGGATGGTGAACGCCGACGTAGAATCGCAAAAGAAACACTCGAAATTTATGCTCCCATTGCCCTAAGACTGGGGATGAATGCCATACGAATTGAATTTGAAGAACTGGGTTTTAGAGCGCTCTATCCACTTCGATCCTCAATGATTGAAAAAGCCGTTCGAAGGGCCAGAGGAAACCGAAAGGAAGTCGTTACTAAAATACGCCAGTCCATTATCAGTTGCCTAAAAAGGGAGGCTATCCCGGCGACGGTCTTTGGTCGGGAAAAACACCTCTACAGCATCTACGACAAAATGCGTCAAAAACGTCGCTCCTTTGCGGAAATCATGGATGTTTATGCCTTTCGAATTATCGTCTCCGATGTGGATACCTGTTACCGCACCCTGGGTGCGGTGCATAACCTTTACAAACCCGTCGCTGGCAGATTCAAGGACTACGTGGCCATACCCAAAGCCAACGGCTATCAATCTTTACATACGACGTTATTTGGTATGCATGGTTTACCCATCGAAATCCAGATTAGAACCAACGATATGGAGATGGTTGCTAACAATGGTATAGCCGGGCATTGGTTATATAAAAGTAATGAAGAGTCAGTATCCGGGAGCCACAGGCGAGCCCGAGAATGGATGCAGGGTTTACTAGAATTACAACAAAGCGCCGGAAATTCACTCGAATTCATTGAAAATGTAAAAATCGATCTTTTTCCAGATGAAGTTTATATCTTTACCCCCATCGGCGAAATTTATGAGCTACCCAATGGCTCTACACCGATTGATTTTGCCTACGCCGTGCACACGGATATCGGAAATTCCTGTATTGCCTGTCGTATCGACCGTCGTCTGGCACCGCTCAGCGCCATTTTAGAAAGTGGCCAGACCGTTGAAATAGTCACCGCTAAAGACGCTTTACCTAATCCCGCCTGGCTGAGTTTCGCGGTGACAGGAAAAGCCAGAGCCAGCATACGTAATGCGCTCAAAAACCAGCACAAACATGAGTCCGTTGAACTGGGCCGCCGACTGCTTGAAAGAACGATTCAGGCATTAGATAAAACCCTCGACGATATTGACCAGAAAGCGCTCAAGGGGCTACTTGCCCAAAAGCAACTGAATTCCTTTGATAACCTTTTAGCCGAGATTGGCCTCGGCAACCAGATGTCCAATGTCATCGCCCGCAAACTGATCAAAGACCCTAACTGGATTAAAGATACCAAGCTGTCTTATCACGGCCCGATGGCGATTACCGGCACGGAAGGCTTAGTGGTCACTTATGCAAAATGTTGTCGGCCTATCGCCGGAGACCCGATTATCGGCCATATCAGTGCGGGGCGCGGCATTGTCATCCATGTCGAGACCTGTGGAAATATGCCTGAAATCAGAGATAACGGTGATGAGATAATGACCGTACGGTGGGAGCCCGATGTAGACCAGGAATTTGCTGTTGAGCTTCGGGTCGAGCTGGAACACGAAAAAGGCATGATAGCGATGCTGGCCTCAACCATCACCAGCGCTGCAGCCAACATCGAAAGAATAAGCCTGCTGGAAAAAGATGCCCATCTCGCCAGCGTCAACATTGTCATGGCAGTCAAGGATCGGGTCCATCTCGCCAGGGTCATTCGCAAGATAAGACACATTCACAACATCAACAAAATTATTCGATTGAAAGGTTAATGGGAAACAAAACGGAAATTTCGACTCGTGAGGCACCCAAAGCACTCGGACCCTATTCACAGGGCATCGTCACAGGCGAGTTATTATTTATCAGTGGCCAAATTGGACTGATGCCACAAACCGGAGCGTTGATTGAGGGCGGCGTGAGTTTCCAGACTAACCAGGTTCTAGATAACATCGAGGCCATCTGCATCGCTGGCGGTACCCACCTGCAGCATATCGTGAAACTAACGATCTATTTAACCGACCTTGCCCAATTCGATCTGATCAATCAACTCATGCAGAACCGGTTTCAAGCGCCTTATCCGGCAAGAGCCACGGTCGAGATCAGCGCCCTACCAAAAAATGCGCTAGTTGAAATCGAAGCAGTCGCAGCTATACCAACCGGTGGCTAAAACACTGGCCGAAATGTCGGTCGCCACACTCAAAGGTGTGGGGCCGGCTATGCTCAAAAAGCTCGAGCAATTGTCCATCCACAATCTACAGGACCTATTGCTACATCTACCGCTTCGTTACGAAAATAGAACCCGCATCACAGCCATCGCTGATGTCCTGCCTGGCAACAACGTCGTTCTAAAAGGCCAGGTAGTAAACACTCAAATTCAATTTGGCCGGCGCAGGAGCCTGATTGCCACGCTAAGGGATGACACCGGACAACTTAATCTGCGATTTTATTACTTTGGAAAGACCCAACAGGCACAATTGGAACTACTACCGAAAATTCGCTGTTTTGGCGAGGTCAGGCGAGGTGCTTCTGGGTTAGAGCTCTACCATCCCGAATACAGTAACCAGTTAAACCAACCCCTGGAAAAAACCCTGACGCCGGTATATCCATCCACCGACGGGATTAGCCAGAAACAGATTCGAAAATTAGTACTCCAGGCCCTGGCAATGCTACAGCAGGGCAATCTCCTAGCTGACCTGATTGATCGACCCGGCAAACCCCTTATAAAAGACAGTCTTGCTCATCTACATCAACCGGCAGCTAACAGCGATCTAGAACAACTCAGCAAAGGCCTGGACCCAGCCCAACGTGCCCTGTCATTTGAAGAGCTCACAGCCCATCAGACTGGTCTTCTTTTCATGCGAGAAAGGCTCATACAACTACCCGCTGCCCCCTTTAACAAACCATCGAACCTGGTGAACCAGTTCATCGAAGGGCTCAGTTTTACGCTAACTAAAGCACAGGTAAGGGTTGCCGAAGAAGTTTCACGCGACCTTCAAAAAGGCGTGCCGACCCTGCGTCTACTACAGGGCGATGTTGGCTCTGGGAAAACTGTCGTTGCCGCTATAGCGGCCGTACACGCTCGTGAAAATGGGCTCCAGACGGCCCTGATGGTACCCACCGAAATTCTGGCAGAACAGCACTATCTCACTTTAAAAGCCTGGTTGGAACCGCTTAACATCACCGTCGGCTGGCTCGCCAGCAGTATTAAAGGCCAAACCCGTCGCCAATTACTTGAAGATCTCGGCTCTGGCGACCTGCAGGTTATCGTCGGAACTCACGCTTTATTCCAGGAACAGGTTACATTCCATCAACTTGGCTTGGCCATTATTGACGAGCAGCATCGCTTTGGTGTTCATCAGAGAATGGCTCTGCGAGACAAGGGTGACCAACAGGGCTTCATGCCCCACCAGTTAATTATGACGGCCACACCCATTCCTCGTACCTTGACGATGAGTCTGTACGGCGATATGGCGTGTTCAGTTATCGATGAACTACCTGCCGGCAGAACGCCGATTACAACCCGTATCATTCCCGGTAGCCGACGTAGCGAAGTCGTCGACCGGCTGAAGTCAGCCTGTACCTCAGGCGCACAAGCTTATTGGGTCTGCACCTTGATCGAAAGCTCCGAGACACTCTCAGCCGAAGCGGCTGAAGACACGGCCCAACAACTACAAAAAGCCCTGCATCCACTGTCAGTCGGACTGATCCATGGCAGAATGTCAGGCCAGCAAAAAGCCCAGGTAATGGAGCAATTCAGCGCTGGTGAAATTCAAGTCCTGGTCGCCACCACGGTGATTGAGGTCGGCGTAGACATTGCTAATGCCAGTTTTATGGTCATAGAAAATGCCGAGCGCCTGGGGCTGACTCAATTACATCAATTACGCGGGCGAGTGGGTCGAGGTAAAGCCAAAAGCTTCTGTCTGCTGCTGTATGCTACGCCTCTGGGAGAAACCAGTAAAAAACGTCTTAATGTCATGCGCCAGAGCCAGGATGGTTTTTTTATTGCCGAACAGGACCTACTGATTCGCGGGCCCGGTGATGTGCTGGGAGACCGACAATCAGGCAATGTCAATTTCAAAATAGCCGACCTGATACGTGACCAGGATCTACTTGACGACGCTGTGCTGCTTGCACAAACGATGTTTACTCAGGACGACTCCATCGCCAAGGCGCTGGTTCAGCGCTGGATTGGTTCCGTATCAGATTACGGACAGGTCTGAATAACTCAACCCTCTGAGTCTGCATCAAAAATCGATTGATCAAACTGCCCTTCGCTTCTGCCAACAACCGTGGCAACCGTGGCATCCCCGACCACATTCACCACGGTACGAGTCATATCAAGCAATCGATCAACCCCAATAATAAGCGCAATCCCTTCAACCGGTAACCCCACCTGAGTCAACACCAATGCCAGGGTAATCAAGCCGACTCCAGGGACACCTGCTGTCCCAATCGATGCCATCGTGGCTGTCAATATCACCATCAGGTAGCCGCCCAAACCGATATCAACATTAAAGGCTTGAGCAATAAATACCGTCGCGACACCCTGCATGATCGCCGTACCATCCATGTTAATGGTGGCACCCAGGGGAATGATAAAACTGGCTACCTGATTCTTGACCCCCAGTCGTTTCTTAACCGTCTCTAGGGTCACGGGCAAGGTTGCGCCACTGGAAGAAGTGGAAAACGCAAACGCCATCACAGGCATCATTTTCTTATAAAATCGAACCGGATTGAGGCCGGCCAGGAATCGAATCAGCAGTGGATAAGTCACAAAAAAATGAACCAGCAGCACCACTAAAACGGCCATAAAATAGACAATCAACTTCGAAATTGCAGCAAAACCCATTTTCGAAAATAGCGTGACCATCAAGCAAAAAACACCGATGGGAGCCACATTCATCAGCATCAATACCAGGCGCATGACCACTTCATTCCAATCGTTGAAAGTCTCCTTAAGACGCTCACCATGCGCGCCCGCTTTAGTAATGGCAACGCCAAGCAGAATAGCAAAAACGATAATCTGCAGCATATTGGTTTCTGCCATGGCCTGTATCGGGTTCGTCGGAAAGATATCGATGATGACTTGTTTCAGGGGTGGGCTTTCCTTTGCAACAAATTCAGTTGCTGCCGCCATGTTAAAACCCAGACCGGGATTAATAAGATTAGCAATCAGCAAGGCCAGGCTAATGGCTGTCGCCGTGGTAACAAGATACAGGCCCACAGCTTTAATTCCAATTCGGCCCATATTACCCTCGCCCGCCAAATTGCTTGCGCCCGAAACCAATGACACAAACACCAGTGGCACTACCAATAACTTCAAACTGGCGATAAATACCCTGCCACCGACATCAAAAATACCATCCACCACATAGACGGAAAAAATACCCTGGCTATCCAATGCCATCAAATGGATTAAAGAGCCTATGAGCAGGCCCAGCATCATACCCAGTAAAATATTTCGAGTGAGTTTACTCCGATCCATACTCTATCCTAATCTAGTTCTTCCATTTCGAAATCTTCTTTACTGACACCACATTCTGGACAGACCCAGTCATCAGGAATATCTTCCCAGCGAGTCCCAGGTGCGATGCCTTCTTCTTCCAAGCCTTCCTCTTCATCATAGATAAAACCACAAACAATACACTGCCACTTTTTCATAATCGTTTCTTCACCACCTAATATTTAAGTTCCATAAAATAAACACAGACCAATAGCTGTGCTGTGCCCACAAGATCCGTATACTAACTCATTTGCAATATGACAAACACGTCCAAATAATGCGACAAACACTAATTAATAGCTTACGCATAATAAGCTCTTTCCTATTAAAAACAGCTCGATTGGATAGACCCGTTGGTTCTGTTCTCTTACTATGGCCGACCCTCTGGGCCTTGTGGGTCGCCGCTGAAGGTTTCCCCGGCTGGCACCTACTCATCGTGTTCTGCCTGGGCACACTCCTAACCCGGTCGGCGGGTTGTATTATTAATGATATCGCAGACCGAAAAGTCGATCCGCAGGTTAAGCGAACCCAGCATCGTCCGCTTGCGACGGGAGACCTGAGTGTTTTCGATGCCATCATCTTTATGATCTTGTTGTTGTTTGTTTCCCTACTACTGGTTTTGAGTACAAATCTATCGACTTTGCTGTTAGCCATACCGGCCGTCGTCATTGCCGGACTGTATCCTTTTGTAAAAAGAGTCAGCCATCTTCCCCAGGTTGTTCTGGGGATCGCTTTTTCCTTTGGCATACCCATGGCCTTCACTGCCACAACCAACGCCTTACCCCTGATATGCTGGCTTATATTCTGTGCTAATCTGGTCTGGGTGGTCGCCTACGACACCGAATATGCGATGGTAGACCGAGATGATGACTTAAAAATCGGTGTAGGCTCAACCGCTATCTTGTTCGGCGACCTGGATCGAGTCATGGTGGCGGTTTTACAATTTTTCTTTATTGGTATCGTCCTGCAAGTAGGCAATGAACTGATCTTTGATATCTACTTCTACATTAGCGTCGCCGCTGCAACCAGTTTGTTACTCTATCAACAAGTGTTAATCAGAGGCCGTCAAAGAGAAAAATGCCTAACTGCGTTCCTGAACAACCAATGGGTCGGGGGAATTATATTTCTAGGTATCATCCTGCAGTATTAAGGCTATACATGAATGCCATCATCAGAAAAATTGATCAACTCAGTGAATCCATCGGGCGCTGCATCGCCTGGTTGGCTTTGCTCATGATGTTGCTGACAGCCGTCATCGTTATTACCAGATATTTTTTTGATGCCGGGTCGATCGCCCTTCAGGAATCAATCATGTGTTTGCATGGCGCTCTATTCATGCTGGGAATTGGCTATACCCATAAAAAAAGAGGCCACGTACGCGTTGATATTCTGCACAGAAATCTATCCCGGTATCGACAGTCTCAGGTCGACTTAATTGGCTTCTTTATTTTTCTCTTGCCTGTCGCATTGTTCCTGTTTTTTAGCAGTCTGAACTATGTTCGTTTCTCCTGGTCACTGCTTGAATCTTCCGGCGCACCAGGCGGATTGCCCGGCATCTTCCTACTGAAAACCCTGATTCCTATAATGGCAATCAGCCTGCTTCTTCAGGGTATCGCTGAGGCGCTTAAAAATGTGATTACGATCAGGGCTGAAAAAGGTGCTTGAATACGCACCTTTACTTCTGTTTGCCGCTGTCTTTGTTCTCTTACTGATCGGCTATCCCGTCGCCCTGACCTTGGCGGGTACGTCATTGATGGCGGCCGCGGTTGGCATCGCCACGGGTCATTTCGATCTCAATTTTCTCTTTGCCACTCCAAATCGAGTGTTTGGAATCATGACAAACCAAACCTTGATTGCAGTCCCTTTATTCGTACTAATGGGTATTACCCTGGAAAAATCCAGGATTGCTGAAGACTTACTGGATGCTATGACCCGTTCAACAGGCGCGCTTCCCGGCGGTCTGGGCTTAGCTGTCTGTATCGTCGGTATGTTAATGGCAGCGAGTACCGGAATCGTTGGCGCAACAGTAGTCACCATGGGACTGATGTCACTGCCAACCATGTTAAAAGCAGGCTACCATCCTTCCCTGGCCACCGGCACCATCTGCGCTACCGGCACATTAGGACAGATAATCCCCCCCTCCATTGCCCTGGTACTGCTTGGCGATGTCATTGCCAGCGCCTATCAACAGGCGCAGCTTTCAGCTGGCATTTTTAATCCCCGATCGATTTCGGTGGGGGACCTGTTTGCCGGCGCAATTATTCCAGGCTTTACCTTAGTTATCCTCTATAGCCTGCTGATCATCTGTATTGCTAGGTTCAAACCGGGGCTGGCACCGCCAACTAAATTACCGGCGATAAAAATGAGCCCGCTTTTCTTCAGTGCAGTGCCCCCCATACTACTGATTATGGCGGTCCTAGGATCCATTTTACTGGGCATGGCAACACCCACAGAAGCTGCCGGTGTCGGTGCCCTGGGGGCCCTAGTCCTGGCTATGAGTAAAGGTGGCTTCAATCTGGAAAAACTCATAGCGACCCTTCAAGCGACCACTCAAACGACCTCAATGGTATTCTTCATCTTAATCGGAGCTTCACTATTTTCACTGGTATTCCGGGGATACGGTGGAGATGAGTTGGTTCAATCACTATTTACTCACATGCCTGGTGGTGTCATCGGCGCAACCTGCGTCGTCATGGTCATTATATTTGTTCTCGGTTTCATTCTGGACTTTATCGAAATCACCTTCGTCGTGGTGCCCATCGTGGGCCCTATCCTGATGGCTATGGGTGTCGATCCCATCTGGTTAGGTATTATGATTGCCATCAACCTACAGACCTCTTTCCTGACACCGCCATTTGGGTTTGCACTATTTTATCTAAGAGGTGTTGCCAGTGATCAGGTCAGAACAGCCGATATCTATCTCGGTGTCATCCCCTTTATCTTAATCCAACTACTCCTGCTGATATTTCTCGCCTGGCAACCCTGGATGGCTACCTGGCTGCCTAGCCAACTGTATAGCTAGTATCCTTCCAATTCAGCTCTGACCTTCATAAAGGCACGCTCAGAATATTCATTATAATCAATCACTTCTTTTCGGAAAGTTTCATAAGACCGATAAATTCTCATACTTAATTCATCATCACCGACCAGGCCCGCAACGCGTTCATCCGAGATCGATTTCAACTCGGCAAGAACGTCATCGGGTAATCGTCGTACCTGAACACCCTGTTGCTCTACTAACTCCTTGAGCGCCTTATTGTTACGAGCAGTGTACTCAGCAAGGACATCATTATTGATGGCCAGTGAAGCCGTCCTGAGAATGGCCTGCAAATCAGCGGGTAATGAATCCCAGGCTTGTTTGTTGATAATCAATTCAAGGTTGGGGCCAGGCTCCTGCCAACCCGGATAGTAATAATATTTAGCCACCTGATGAAAACCTATGGAAAGATCGTTATAGGGTCCAACCCATTCTGCTGCATCAATCACACCCGTCTGGAGGCTAGTGAAGATCTCACCACCGGCAATGGTCACGGCCGTGCCGCCAGCAGCTTCAAAGACTTCTCCGCCAAGTCCCGGTATGCGCATCTTGATTCCCTTTAAGTCCGCCAGAGAATTAATTTCCTTGTTAAACCACCCTGCCATCTGAACGCCTGTATTCCCACCGGGTATCGGTATCAGGTCATAGCGCGCATACAGTTCCTCCCACAATGCCAAGCCACCCCCGTGTAAAAGCCAACCATTCATTTCCTGAGCCGTTAAACCGAAAGGTACCGCAGTGAAAAATTGCGCTGCAGGTACGCTACCGCGCCAGTAATAAGCGGAGCTATGCCCCATTTGCACGGTTCCCTGCGATACTGCTTCGAATATTTCCAATGCGGGAACAACTTCACCCGCTCCGTAGACCTTAATATCGAGCCGTCCATTACTCATTTCCCTGACGGTATCAGCAATGTGTTCTGGGGCCATGCCCATACCAGGGAAATTCTTAGGCCAGGCAGTGACCAGACGCCAACGATAGACTTTCTCTGGTTGAACCTGCTTCTCTGCAGCCTGATTTTGAGTGGGTTCACCACAACCCAACAACAGACCAACCCAGATAATGACCCAAATTCTAAAAAACATACTTTCCCCTCGGTTAACCCATCGCCTGTAATTTGGCGAAACTCAACATCAGCCACTTGCTACCCACCTCATCAAACTTAACCTGGACCCTGGCCTGCTGGCCTGCACCTTCATAATTCAATATGATGCCTTCCCCGAATTTTCCATGCATGACTCTTTGCCCTAAGGCAAAATCAGTGCCCTCTACCTCACTGGATACACGCTTAACCGTTTGCGAAGTTTGGTAAGCTGGACGGACTATGGTCTCCTTAAAACGGACCTCTTGGATCAACTCGGCAGGTATTTCAGTGATAAAACGCGACTGACGATTATAATTTTCACTGCCATTTAAACGACGCGATTCAGCGTAGGTAATGTACAGTTTTCGCATCGCCCGAGTCACCCCAACATAGCAGAGCCGACGCTCTTCCTCCAGCCGTCCAGGTTCCTCCAGCGACATAGTGTGAGGAAATAATCCTTCTTCCAGTCCAGCTAGAAACACGACTGGGAATTCCAGTCCCTTGGCACTATGCATGGTCATCAATTGAACACAATCTTCATTCGCCTGCCCCTGGCCTTCACCCGCTTCAAGCGCAGCATGACCAAGAAACTCATCAACAAGCGTCATTTCAACGGCGTTATCCGGATCAAACAGAATGTTATCATCGGGATCAAAGGTTCTTGCCGCAGACACCAGTTCAGCCAGATTTTCTAACCTGGCCTGGCCTTTTTCCCCGCCTTCACGTTCGTAATGGGCCTTCAGCCCTGCCTGTTGAATAACCGCCTCAACCAGCAGTGGCAGGTCCATTTCCGTCGTGGCTTCATCCAGGTCTTTGATCAAATCCAGAAAACCTTCAATGGCCGTCCTGGACCGGTTATTGACAGCCCCCTGTTGACAAAGTTGGACAGCCGCCTGCCAGAGAGAGACAGCGTGTTGCCTGGCATAGCCTCGGATCTGTTCCAGGGTCTTTCCACCGATACCTCTGGTGGGTAAGTTCACCACCCGCTCAAAAGCAGCATCAGCATCTCGCTGACTCACTAATCTGATATAAGCCAGTGCGGTTCGTATTTCTGCTCGTTCAAAAAAGCGTTGGCCACCATAGATACGATAGGGCATCTGGGATCTAAGCAGAGCCTCTTCCAGGACTCGGGACTGGGCATTGGAACGATACAAAATCGCGTTTTCACTATAGCTGTTGCCTTCAGCCACCCACTGCTTGATGCGCTCTACTATGTAACGAGCCTCATCGATTTCATTATAGGCTGCGTACAATGAGATCGCATCACCCTCAGCATCTTCGGTCCACAACTGCTTACCGAGGCGATCGGCATTATGGGTAATCAGGCTGTTGGCAGCCCCTAAAATCGTATTGGTAGATCGATAATTCTGTTCCAGGCGTACCATTAGACAGGCAGGAAAATCATCCTGAAATCGCTGAATATTTTCAATTTTGGCACCCCGCCAACCATAGATGGATTGATCATCATCACCCACGACCATAAGGTTATTCTGGTCACCTGCCAGAATTCTCAACCACGCATATTGAATCCCATTGGTATCCTGGAACTCATCGACCAATAACGCTGAAAATCGGTCCTGATAGTGTTTGAGCAGTGCGGGTTGTTTAAGCAGGGTTTCATGAGTGCGCAGCAGTAGTTCGGCAAAATCAACCATGCCGCCTCGCTGGCAAGCTTCTTCATAAACCCGATAAACACTTAACTGGGTTTTTACGTACAGATCGCCAAAATCTTCAATGTGCTCGGGCCTCAAGCCTTCGTCCTTCTGGGCATTAATCCACCACACAGCCTGACGTGCTGGCCACTTCTTATCATCCAGGTTCAATCCAGCCATCACCCGTTTTACCAGTCTGAGCTGGTCATCAGCATCTATAATCTGGAAATTCTGATCTAAATCAGCTTCACGCCAGTGCGCTCGAAGGAAGCGATGCGCCAAACTATGGAAGGTACCGACCCACATGCCACGCAACGGGGTATGCAGCAGAGATTCAATACGTGCGCGCATCTCTGCAGCCGCTTTGTTGGTAAAGGTAACCGCCAGAATACTAAAAGGTGATAAACCCTGCGTCTGAATCAACCAGGCAATACGATGCGTTAATACCCGGGTTTTACCACTGCCGGCCCCGGCCAGCACCAGTCCGCTGCCAAGCGGGGCGGTCACGGCTTCACGTTGTGCCGGATTCAAAGAATCAAGTATATGAGAAACATCCATTTTATTAAGCGTTACCTAACCCTGAAACCATAAACTTTGACCGTATTCACTGACCGGTTACCGCAATTTCGTAACCATCCGGGTCCATTAATGCAAACTGCCGGGTACCATAGTCTTCCATTCGAATGACGCCGGGTTTTAGACCATCCCGGTTAAACTGATTCCACAGGCGATCGATTTCATCAACATCAAAGTACAACACAACATCACGATGGCCATGCTGTTTTTGCCTTCTTGCTGGAGAGTTTTCTCCATGTTCATTTAACATCAGTTCAATGCTGCCAGCAGCCAGCTTGGCCCAACGAATGTTACCCTCATACTGCCACGAATCAATAACAGCAAAGCCCATTGTCTGAGCATAAAAAGCGATACTCCTGGGAACCTCTTCAACATTGAGCAATACAGTTAACCGCTGTGTAGTCATACCCACTCCGGTAGACAAAAGTTGCCTGGACTTCCGGTCTGTATTGTCTAATCAATACCTACCTCATTCAAGTAAACAACCGTTTGATCCAACCAAAGCAGCTTGTTATATCATGAGAGCGCCCCTAGCCTACAGACAAATTAATGAATCCGTGACGACCTGAAAGCCGGGTCAATTACACATCAGGTATCCTCTGCTGCCTCCTTCATTTGACTGGCCGCTAGATGCTTTGACACCTTATTAACCAGCGGGTTTTATGATCTCACCAGTTCAAAATAGCCAATAGTTTTGAAACAGGATGTCAATAAAATCGTTGTACCGTTTTTCCAGGCATGTCACGATCAAGACTCAATTTCAGAGTGAAAACTGATATGGCTGAAGAGCAGGTTGTTATCGTCAAAAATTCTACTCGTTACGGTTTGTGGGGATGCGTAATTGGCTTACTGGGTATTTTCTTTCTCTCCCCTATCCTTTCCCCGTTAGCATTTATCTTAGGACTAATCGCTATTTTCAAACTTCAGATATTTTCCGGCCTCATTGCCCTAATTTTCGCGATCATCGGCATACTCACCTCACCCATTATCATGGGTTTAGTTGGTCTGGGTGTACTTGTGATTCCCTTTTTATAAAGACTTATTTTTAATTTACTGTTGTAAATTATTCCACAGTGACCGACTTAGCCAAATTACGAGGCTGATCGACATCCGTTCCCCGCAGCACCGCGACATGATAAGCCAGTAATTGCAGCGGTATTACATAGGCAACCGGTGCGATCACAGGGTCCAACTCAGGTAAGTACACGGTGCGTAAATCGTCGGATTCGCTAAACGCTGCTTGCCGATCGGTAATCACAAACAATTTACCCCCACGCGCGTGAACTTCCTGCAAATTCGACTTCACTTTTTCCAGCAAGTCATCATTGGGCGCAACACAGACCACCGGCATCTGCTCATCTACCAGTGCTAATGGGCCGTGTTTGAGCTCACCGGCGGGATAGCCTTCAGCGTGGATATAAGAGATTTCCTTGAGTTTCAAGGCACCCTCCATCGCAATCGGGTAATGAGCGCCTCGACCCAAAAACAAGGCATGATCCTTGTCAACAAAGAATTCGGCTAGCTTTTGTAGTGCGGGTTCAACCGTTAAGACCTGCTCCAGAGCAGCAGGTAAACCATGCAGGAGGCGAACCAGATGCGCCTCATTGGCCAGTCCTTCTGGCCGAGTTTTCCCAAGGCTGATCGCCAGTAGCAACAGATCGACCAGCTGAGTGGTAAATGCCTTGGTCGAGGCGACTCCGATTTCCGTGCCGGCTTTGGTCATCAAGGCCAGGTCAGATTCCCTGACGATAGAGCTATTGGGTACATTACAGATGCACAGGCTGGCCAGGTAGTTAAGCTCACTGGCCTGGCGCAACGCTGCCAGGGTGTCAGCGGTCTCCCCTGACTGGGAAATACTCACAAAAAGCGTGTTGTCGATTACCGCAGCCTTTCGATAACGAATCTCGCTGGCAATCTCAACCTGGCAGGGAATCCCCACTATTTCCTCAATCCAGTAACGCGCCACCTGGCCGCTGTAATAACTGGTACCGCAGGCAACAATCTGCACAGCCTGGGTTTGGGAAAATAACTTGGTCTCTTCAACACCAAAAATATTAGGCAGAATACGGTCTTCTCCCAATCGGCCCTGCAAGGTTTGTGCTATCGCTACTGGCTGTTCATAAATCTCCTTGAGCATGTAATGACGGAAATTGCCTTTTTCGGTGGCATCAATTCGATCATCTAATTTGACGGTACGACTGGCAACAGATTGTTCGCTCTGCCCGAAAATTGAGATTTCCGCAGCAGACAATTCAACAATTTCCCCCTCCTGCAGATAAATAAACCGATCGGTTACGGGCCTGAGTGCCTGCGGGTCGGATGCCAGGAAATTCTCTCCAATACCGACACCAACGACCAGCGGACTGCCCGATCGCGCGCCCACTAAACGGTCCGGGTAATCCAGGTGCTGCACAACAATCGCATAAGCGCCTTCAACCTGGGCTAAAGCGGCAATCACGCCTTCTCTGAAGTTGTCAGCACGATCGATTTCTCTGGCAACAAGATGCGCGAGGACCTCGGTATCGGTTTCCGAAACAAAGTGATAGCCATCCCGACTTAATTGACTACGGAGGGCTTCGTGATTTTCAATAATACCATTATGGACCAGCGCGACTTTATCACCCGAAGTATGCGGATGGGCATTGGATTCAGTGGGCTTCCCATGGGTGGCCCAGCGCGTATGCGCGATACCGATATTGCCCTGGGGCTGGCCCGCATGGCAAAGTTCTGCCAACGCGCTGACTTTACCGCAGCTCCTGAATCGAATCAGTTCACTCTGGGCATCGAGCAACGACAAGCCGGCTGAATCATAACCGCGATACTCTAACCGCTGCAGACCTTCCAGCAGGATATCCAGTACATTACGCTGGGTAGCTGCACCCACAATTCCACACATAACTCAATTTTCCTTCTATTTCTTTCTGTTTCTTTTCTGTTTCTTTTCTGGATTTTATTCGGGCTTTTTCTCAGACTCTTTCTCAGGTCTTTGCCAATTAGGGATGTTCCGCTGTCGGCCACGGCCAACAGCCAGATGATCAGCCGGGACATCAGTAGTAATGGTTGACCCAGCAGCGATGGTAACGCCTTCCGCCAGGCTGACTGGCGCCACCAAGGCCGTATTTGAGCCAACAAAAACACCATCGCCTATTTCGGTCTGCCATTTATTGACCCCATCGTAATTACAGGTAATGGTGCCTGCACCGATATTCACATTTTCACCGATCTGGCTGTCACCGAGATAACTCAGGTGCGATGCCTTGCTACCAGGACCCAGAGTTGACTTCTTAACCTCAACAAAATTACCAACCGCAGCTGCATTCTGCAGATAAGCACCTGGCCTTAGACGCGCAAAGGGTCCAACCCGACAGCCTTCTGACACCACGGCTCCATCGAGAACTGAATTGGCATTAATGATGGTTCCGTTACCGATCTGGCTGTCCTTGATTACACAGTTCGGGCCAATTTCAACTCCATCACCAATAACCACTTTACCTTCAAATAACACATTAAAATCAACTCTGACATCCCGGCCAAAGCTAACCTCGCCACGGACATCAAACCGCGCAGGATCCAGGATATGAACCCCATCCGCCATAAACGCCTCTGCTTGGGATTGTTGATAGGTTCTTTCCAGCTGAGCCAACTGCGCAAAATCATTCACGCCTGTTACCTCTGTTTTATCCTTGGCCATGAAGGTCTCTACTTTAAAGTCCTGTTTTGCAGCAATGGCAATCATATCGGTTAGCAGATATTCCTGCTGCTGATTGTTGTTATCCAGTTGTTCCAGCCAGGGTCCTAACAACCCGGCCCCACACAGCATTACACCAGAATTAATCTCCTGAATCCTACGCGTGGTTTCATTGGCATCTTTCTCTTCAACAATCGCCGTGACCTGACCTTGACCATTTCGTAGAATCCGACCATAACCGGTCGGATTATCCAATGTCACCGTCAGAACCAGAAGATCCGCATGGGTTGTCACCATATCAGTGAGGGTTTTTACCTGGATCAAGGGTGCATCACCCAATAAGATTAGTACGGGGCCATCTCCGGATAAAAAAGGCGCCACCTGCATCATGGCATGACCCGTACCCAGGCGCTCAGTTTGAACGACCCAGTTAATATTATCCCGGCCAGCAAAGGTATCCTGAAGCTCAGTGCCTTCCGGCCCCACGATGACATGAATCCGCTGCGGTTGCAGCGCCTCTGCTGAATCCAGAATATGCCCGAGCAGGGGTTTGCCTGCCAGAGTCTGGAGCACTTTTAATTGACTGGACTTCATCCGTGTACCCTTGCCCGCGGCAAGAATACACACTTCGAGCGGTTTAACCATAACGCAAAGTCTACCCTATAAATGAAACGACTTGATAACTCTCTTTGATTGGCGGGGCCTGATTCAACCAGCGCAAAACACCCAAAAAAAAACGGCCAAAGCCGTTTTTTATTGACAACAAATTTAATCCTTAACTTCGATTCTTCTGCTCACGGTATTTACGCACCGTGCGAAGCATCGCAGCCTGTTCCTGCAGGTCCGCTGTCACCCGGGCAAAATCAACTTCAGCCTTTTGGTCGCCCAATGCCTGCTGGGCTTTCTTTTCCGCTTCAGCAGCAGCCAGTTCATCGATATCATCAGCGCGCAGGGCCGTATCAGCCAGGATCGTAATCTGGGTAGGCTGGATTTCAATGTATCCGCCAGAAGCGAAGAAAATTTCTTCCTCGCCACCTTCCAGTACCAACCTGACCGGACCGCGTTTCACACCCGTCAGCAACGGCGCGTGACCCGGGTAAATGCCCAACTCACCAATCGTTCCAGTGGCTGAAATTCGTTCTACCAAGCCTGAAAATATTTCTTGTTCAGCACTGACAATACTACACAATATGGTAGATGCCATAGTTCTTCCTTATAGTGTCTTGGCTTTTTCTATGGCCTGTTCAATATTACCGACCATACTGAAGGCTGCTTCTGGAAGATCATCATATTCGCCCTCTAGAATACCCTTAAAGCTGCGAATGGTATCTGACAAAGACACGTACACACCGGGTTGGCCGGTAAATACTTCCGCCACGTGCATTGGCTGAGAGAAGAACTGGCTGATTTTCCTGGCCCGGTAAACCGTTAACTTATCTTCTTCAGACAATTCATCCATTCCCAGAATCGCGATAATGTCTTTAAGCTCCTTGTATTTCTGCAGCACGCCCTGGACACCTTGAGCTACATTATAATGTTCTTCGCCCACGACCAGCGGATCAAGCTGGCGAGAGGTTGAATCCAGCGGATCAACAGCTGGATATATGCCCAGCGAGGCAATATCACGGGAAAGAGTCACCGTAGAATCCAAGTGCGCAAAGGTAGTGGCTGGAGAGGGGTCAGTTAAATCATCTGCCGGGACATAAACGGCCTGTACTGACGTAATCGAACCATCCTTGGTGGTTGTAATACGTTCCTGCAATACACCCATTTCCTCGGCGAGTGTCGGCTGGTAACCCACAGCAGATGGCATTCGGCCCAAAAGCGCTGATACCTCAGTTCCGGCCAGGGTATAGCGATAGATATTATCAATGAAAAGCAAAACATCCTTACCATCATCGCGAAACTTCTCAGCCATGGTCAGACCCGACAAGGCAACTCGAAGACGGTTTCCAGGAGGCTCATTCATCTGGCCAAAGACCATAGAAATTTTATCCAACACCCCGGCATCCTGCATTTCGTGGTAAAAGTCATTACCCTCACGCGTTCTTTCACCGACACCAGCGAATACGGACAAGCCGCTATGCTCTTTAGCAATATTATTAATCAGTTCAAGCATGGTGACCGTTTTACCCACACCAGCACCCCCGAACAAACCCACCTTACCGCCCTTGGCAAACGGGCAAATAAGGTCAATGACCTTCACACCGGTTTCCAGAAGATCACGACTACCTGCCTGTTCTTCATACGATGGTGGATCTCGATGTATCGGCAACCGATCCTTCTCACCAATCGGGCCTTTTCTGTCAATGGGATTACCGAGAACATCCATAATTCGACCCAGCGTCTCTTCACCAACGGGTACCGATATCGGCGCATTGGTATTGTTGACCTCCAGACCGCGGCTGACACCATCAGAACTACCCATGGCAATGGTTCTGACAACACCATCACCGAGTTGTTGCTGGACCTCCAGTGTCAAGTCTCGGCTGGGAACAACCAAGGCCTCATAGACACTGGGGACTTCATCCCGTGGAAATTCCACATCGATGACCGCTCCGATTATCTGAACAATTCGTCCACTACCCATTATTTTATCCTCTCTTTCTCTTGCGCTTAGCTTAGACCGCCGCAGCGCCACTAACGATTTCTGAAATTTCCTGTGTGATCGCTGCCTGTCTCGCATTATTCATAATCAGCTCAAGTTCATCGATCAGTTCACCGGCGTTATCGGTCGCACTTTTCATTGCTATCATTTTCGCCGCCTGCTCACAGGCAACATTTTCGACTACCGCCTGATAAACCTGTGATTCCAGGTAACGGGTTATCAAACCTTCAATGAGCTGTCGTGCATCTGGCTCATAAATGTAATCCCAACGGTGCGCCAAACTCTCGTCCTGTGAAGGATCAAGCGGCACCAACTGCTCTATGGTTGGCGTCTGGGTCATGGTGTTTACGAACACATTGTTCGACAGGAAAATTTTATCCACTTTACCGGCCTCGAACGCGTCCAGCATGACCTTGATACTTCCTACCAGATCTTCTACGGCCGGTGCTTCGCTGACATGCTGGGTTGCAGCAAGGACGTTACCACCGTAGTTCCGAAAAAACTGAATACCCTTATTTCCAATCAAACACAGGTCGGCTTCAACACCCTGTTCAGACCATCGCTGCATATCCAGGATCGTGGCTTTAAGCAGATTCACATTCAATCCACCGCACAGGCCTTTATCGGTAGTCACCACGATGTAGCCAACCCGTTTAACTTCGCGCTCTACCATAAACTGATGTCGATACTCTGCAGCAGCGTTGGCAATATGACTGATCACGGCTCTAATTTGTTCAGAATAGGGGCGTCCTCGGGACATTCTATCCTGAGCCTTACGCATTTTACTCGCCGCGACCATCTGCATAGCGCTGGTAATCTTCTGCGTATTTTTAATACTGCCTATCTGTTTACGAAGTTCTTTGGCGTTTGCCATGCTGACCTCAGTTAATCTTGAACGTAGAGATAATTACCAGGATTGTGTTTTCATAAAGGCTTTTAATGCGTTTTGCATGGTCTCAACCACCTCATCGCTATAAACACCTTCTTGATTCACCTGCTCCATAAAATCGTTGTGTTCCGCTTTCATATAACTGAGCAAAGCAGTTTCAAATTCGAGCACTTTTTCAACTGGCACCTCTGCCAAATAGCGCTCATTGGCTGCGAATAAAACGATCCCCATTTCGGCAACGGTCATAGGCGCATATTGTTTTTGCTTCATTAACTCATTAATACGCTCACCATGTTCTAACTGTCGACGCGTTGCCTCATCAAGGTCAGACGCAAACTGCGAGAATGCAGCCAGGTCCCGATACTGAGCCAGAGCCAGCTTAATCCCACCGGAAATCTTCGACATAAACTTAACCTGAGCATCACCCCCCACCCGGGAGACCGATATGCCTGGGTTCATAGCAGGACGTTCACCCGCGTTGAATTTATCTGACTCAAGGAAGATCTGACCATCGGTAATCGAAATAACATTGGTAGGGACGAATGCTGAAACGTCACCGGCCTGGGTTTCAATGATGGGCAGCGCAGTCAGTGATCCTGTCTTCCCCTTCACAGCCCCGTCGGTATATTCCTCCACATAGGCTTCATTCACTCTAGCTGCTCGCTCAAGTAATCTTGAGTGCAGGTAGAACACATCACCCGGATAAGCTTCTCGTCCCGGCGGCCGTCTCAACAGCAATGATATCTGCCGATAAGCCCAGGCCTGCTTGGTCAAATCATCATAAATAATCAGGGCGTCTTCACCTGTATCACGGAAATACTCACCCATGGTGCAGCCAGAATAAGCTGAAATGTACTGCATGGTCGCTGGGTCCGCCGCACCCGCCGCCACGACAATGGTATTGGCCATGGCATCATGCTCTTCCAGGGTACGAACCACATTGGCAATGGAGGACAGTTTCTGACCAATGGCGACATAAACACACTTAATGCCTGAGGCCTGCTGGTTAATAATAGTGTCAATGGCAATCGCCGTTTTACCGGTCTGACGGTCACCAATAATAAGTTCTCGCTGGCCCCGGCCAACTGGAATCATTGAGTCGATACATTTCAAACCCGTCTGTACCGGCTGGTTCACATGCTGCCGATCAATGACGCCCGGCGCTACCTTTTCAACTGGCGCTGTCTGGGAGGCATTAATAGGCCCTTTGCCGTCAATCGGATTTCCCAAAGCATCGACCACCCTGCCGAGTAACTCTGGTCCGGTCGGCACTTCCAGAATCCGTCCCGTACAACGGGCTGTCTGGCCTTCCTTTAGAGATTTATAGTCACCCAGGACCACAGCCCCGACCGAATCTCTTTCCAGGTTCAGTGCGAATCCAAATAGATTACCTGGGAATTCGATCATCTCACCATTTTGCACATCAGCCAGACCGTGGATACGAACAATACCGTCTGACACACTGACAATGGTTCCTTCGTTGGTTGCTTCAGATGTCACATCAAGACGCGTAATACGCTGCTTGATAATGTCACTGATTTCAGAAGGGTTCAGTTGTTGCATTTTCTGTACCTCAAATTTTCAATTTTAATTGAGCAAGCCTGCTA
>CAZGCW010000011.1:20621-38679 GCA_964524295.1 uncultured Pseudomonadales bacterium | reverse complement strand
AATTGTCGTCTCACCTGGACGAACTCCCGGGTCGCACACAACAGCTGTCCCCCTTCATGCATCGCTTTACTCACTTTGACCTACTCATACAGCCCATTCTGATCGAATTGAAAGGACCCATTAAGGTATTCCAGCATACTGAAACTTACTGGGTCCGCCAATTGGGTGAAGATAAAATAGGTCTGACAAAACCTGCGACCCAGCTATTGGCCGGCTTACTGTAAAAACATTAAAAGCGTGTTATGACTGAATGAGGCGATCGAGAAGTCGTTCCTGGGCAGGATGCGGATCAAACCGGCTGAGATACAGAACCCGTCTCCCAAATAATGTCCCATTCCTACTTGTCCAGTCGACCGCGCTTTCAGCAGCATTGATTCACGGACAAGGATCATGAACACCCTATAATTTAAAACCACTCAACCCGGTTTATCAAAAACTGCTCAACCCTATCCGGCTCTATCACCTAATCGCGTTGACTCTAGATGACCAAAATCACCCCCTAATGCTAAACTGTAAACTGAGCCTCTTAACCAGTGAAAAATCAACATGTCACGTACTGTATTCTGCCAATTATTAAAGAAAAACTTACCTGGGCTTGAGCAAGCCCCTTTCCCCGGCCCACGAGGGGTAGAAATATTTGAAAATTTTTCAGAACAGGCCTGGAGCCAGTGGCAATCAACACAAACTATGTTAATCAATGAAAAGCACCTGAGCATGCTGGACAAGGATCATCGTCGTTACCTGAACGAACAAAGGGACCGGTATCTGGCAGGACAAGAAATAGACCGAGCGGAAGGTTATATCGCTCCGGATTAACTCATCCCTTAGGTCGGGATTTTAGCCTGATCAGGGCCAGGCAAAAATCCCCGTACTGCCAGCAACAGGTGCCTGCTATAAACCACCTCATCAAACTAATATCAGTCACACACCGCTTCTACTATCGTATTTCGTGCTGAGCTTGACCATGCCACCAGAGCGGCTTGAGTTTCGCATCACCCGTTAGGGTTTCGTGCAAACTATTCGCAGCGAATATCCGGCCATTAATAACCACCCACGCCAACTGATCAGAATGACGTATATTGTCTAATGGGTCCGCATCTAGCACCAGCAAGTCTGCTAACTTACCCACCTCAATGGAACCTAATTCGTCCTCCATACCAAGGTAGCTTGCCGGATTGATGGTGGCCAGAGAAAGCGCCTGCATGGGGGACATGCCGCCCCGAACAAAACTCCATAACTCCCAATGCGTTGCCAAACCTTCGCGCTGACCATGGGCCCCTGTATTCACGGTCACTCCAGCTTCAAGCAATAACCTGGCAACGGCTGCCGCATCGTCATCCCGGAAGTCAGCTTCTGGCGCCATGATCCGCCTAACCGACCTGGCCTGTAACACGGTCGGTGGAACAAAATGAGAAAGCAGATCATGCTTCCATACTTCAGTGTCCTGATAATAATAATCTTCGGAAGTCAGGCCACCATAAGTGACCACCAGCGTCGGAGTATATCCTGTAGAGGATTGTTGCCAGAACTGAATCACATCATCATAAATATTCAGTGTGGGGATATTGTGCTCGACACCGGTTGATCCATCTACAATCAGGTTCATATCCTGATGGAACAAAGATGCGCCTTCAGCGACCACCAGCAAACCTTCACTGCGGGCGGCTTCAATCACCTGTTGTCGTTGAGAGCGCCGTGGATGATTATAATTCTTGATGCTCACAGCACCCTGTGCTTTTAACCTTCTAACATGGGCTAAAGCATCATCAAGTGAATCGACGGGTGCAAACCCGGTACTTTTGGCACCATAGACAATCTCACCAGTCGAGAAAATCCGTGGTCCTAATATACGACCCGCTCTCTGATACTCGGCTGCAGCAAATACGTGTCTGGAACGACTCGAAGGGTTATGTACCGTCGTCACACCCAGTGCTAGATGAGCCAGTAAAGACCAGTTCTGCTGAGGGATAATCTGGTCTCTGCCGTAGGGACCGTGAGCATGAGCGTCAATCATACCGGGCATAACCGTTTTACCGGTCACATCCAATACTCTGGCATCCGCGGGGATGCTAACCTGGTTACGAGTCCCTACTCGCTGAATCAGGTTATCCTGAATCAAAACAATGCCCGATTCGATCACCGAACGATGCGCATCCATGGTGATTATTTTACCACCGACCAATGCCACAGTTCCGCTCGGTTTGGCAGCATCAATAGATTGGGATAAATTAACGACTGTGGTTTTCGCCGCTTCATCGAACAAGAAAGCATCGACCTGAATACGCTTGTATTCCGGGCCAATCGACCAACTCAGGGTTTTGCCATCTTTTGAAAAACTGACATAATCAGCACCCCACTGACTCACCTTTTTAACCGGCATGCCACGACTCGACGGACTAACCGAAAAGGTCAAGCCTTGAGCCGGCATCACCGTCAGGTACAGTTGAAAGTGCTCAACGAAGGCAAGATAACGGCCATCGGGAGAGATGCGAAAGTCTGTGGCAAATTCACTACTGGCATGCGTTCTGGGATCGAACCCACTTGAGTTTACAGAAACCAGTTTCGACTGTGCCTTGCTATCACTGCCTCGCCCTGTCGCTGCCCAGGTCCGCTCCAATGCATAGATTCGACCATCGGCTCCAAAGTGCGGATGGGTTCCTTGCTTGGAAATTTGCGTTTCGACAGAAGAGACCAGATCCATCTGATAGAGTCCTGGTTTATCCCCCCAACCAGGATGGGTCAGATTACTGCCCGATAACCGGCGGTAAACCAGCATCTGATCGTTTGCGCTGATGTGCAGATCCACATAATGACCTGGACGATGGCTGATTTCTCGCGATTTTCCGCCTTTGCCGGAAACGACGCGGATGGAACCCAATTGATCATCATGCCACCTTAAAAAATATACTTTCCTGCCATCAGACGACCACACGGGACTGTAATCATGGCCGCCCAGCTTGTCCCTGGTTAAAGGTCGTGGTGCTTCATCCTGATCTTTTATCCAAAGCCGACCCAGAGACTCAAACACCACGCTGTTCCCACTCGGCGAAGCACGCGCAAATCGCACCATTTTGGTCATGAACTGATCCGGAGCCACGGCCACCTGCACGTCAGGAGCAGGGAAAATATCGCGTTCACTATCGACCTGAAAAGGAATCAAAGCCACTTCACCCGTGGCTGTTTCAACCTTCCAGATCCGGCCTTTTGCCCAGTACACCACGCTGCGACTATCCGGAGTCCAGGCCATGTTTGGATAGAGCCCATAAACGCCCCAGGTCTCCTGCATATCTGGATCGAGATCATCCACCAGCATCATCTCTTCCTGACTTTGCAGGTTTTTTATAAAGAGTCTTGATGCCGCCCTGACGCGTTTGACATACGCCAACCGCGTACCATCAGGCGATGGTGCGGATCTAACTGCACCGCCTGCGCCCCCTGCGACGACTTCAGTACTCCCATCCGCCAGATTCAGCCTCTTAATTTCAAATAAAGCGCCATTGCTATCGTCATGATAGATAAATGTATTGCCTGGCGTTGAACTCTGGGTGTAATAAAGCAGATCGCCCTGACTGGCATAGACCGGTTCACCCAGTTCTTTCTGATACTCTGGGCTGGGGCGCTTTACCAGCGGTGCTCCCGTTGAACCGTCTTCTCCCCTGACATGATAGACCCAGATCTCACCAGTACCGAGGGACCTAGAGGTGGTATAGTGTTTGCGCGCAGCAATATAATTTCCACTTGGATGCCATACCGGGTTATTTAACAACCTGAAATCTTCAAAACTGACTTGCCGCAACGTCGTTGTGGCAAGATCCATCGTCCAAATATTATCACCGCCATCCCGGTCCGAGGTGAAAGCAATCGAGCCCCCATCGGGACTGAACCGTGGCTGAATGTCCCATGAAACCCCTTCAACAATCGGTACTGCTTCACCACCCTGGATAGGCAGGAGATAAATATCCCCCAGCAAATCAAATACGATCTGCTGACCATCTGGAGACACATCCAGGCTCATCCAGGTTCCGGTTGAAGTACGAATCTTTGCAGGCAAAGAGGGAACAGAATACCCCGGGTCCGTAATATCCCAAGACGAGGTGAGTGGGTGGCCGGATTCTGTTTCATTCTCAAGCGGGGCTGTCGCATTAGCCACTTCCGGGCTGCCAACGCTGAACCCGGGCAACCCCAACAACAGTAATATCAGCAAACCAAATCGCCTCAATGACCATTTTACAGTTTCGACCATTGCCCTTATTAATGCTCTGACTAATTCCATTGGCTTTTCCTTGATTAACCCGGTATTCCCGTTACTCATCCTGGGAGTGGCGTGTCATAAGACCCGTTACCGTTCTATGCCGGTACCATCTCTGGTGGCCACGCGCTACTTGTTCCCATGAAGCACCTCTAACCGCTTTGCCTGTTAATTTCTCTGAAAATAATCCTTTCCAGGCACCTGTAAACAGCCCCGTAAAATAAGCTTTTCACCGCGCCATCCATCCGGACACAATTGATCAGAACACTATTTATCAGAACACTATTTATCAGAACACAAGGCTTTCTCGGCGAACGTCTCTTGACTATCCCGCCTGGAGCGCTGTTACTCTCGACCATTTCCGATAGAATAAATCATGACTCCCGCTATCCTTATCTTGAAAAAAGCCAACATTCAGTTTGAAATCCATAAATATGACCCTGACTCAACCCGAAACGATTATGGCACTGAAGCCGCATCGAAATTAAACCTTGATCCGAATCGCGTTATTAAGACACTGATAGTCGAACTTAATTCCAGTGAATGTGTCATTGCAATGATACCCATAAGCGAACAACTTTCCATGAAAAAACTATCCAGAATCACCGGTGCTAAACACGCCAACATGGCACCCTTAACTAGGGTTAAATCACTCACCGGTTACCTGCCAGGTGCAATCAGCCCCCTTGGCCAGAAGCGAAAACTAGCCTGCTTCCTGGATCCAGCCATTGCCAGTCCGGATAGGGTATTCATTAGCGGAGGCAAACGGGGTATCGAAATCGAATTAACCCCACGGGATCTGATCAATCTAACCGAGGCTCACCAGGCAGACCTTTTAGCCTGAGTGAATGCACTCACCTTGGTACAAATCAACTCAACAGGACACCTATGAACATGGCTCGTTTCGGCTTGATTGCGCTCATGCTACTCTTATCACACTCACCCACAGTCGACGCTCAAGTGCCGCCCATCGTACCTGAACAACCCCTTGCAGAACTGGTCGACCAGGCTGATGCTATGGCCATCAGCAAGGCATTGAGCTCAAAGCAGATCACCAGCCATGCCTTAACTCAGGCCTATCTGACAAAAATCACTGAATTGAACCCGGTTCTTAATGCAGTCATTAGCATTAACCCTAACGCCATACGGCAAGCCAGCGAGATAGACTCAAAGAGACAGGCAGGAGAAAAGCTGCACCCGATCGCCGGCATCCCTGTGCTCATAAAAGACAATATCGATATCACGGAGCTGCCCACCACGGCAGGCTCTCTGGCTCTTGCAGAAAATGTCACTCAACGAGATGCAACCATTGTCTCTAATCTACGTGCAAAAGGCGCCATCATTCTCGGCAAAACCAATCTCAGCGAATGGGCCAACTTCCGTTCAGAACACTCAACATCGGGCTGGAGCGCTATTGGCGGGCAAACTAAAAACCCCTACGATCTTAACCGAAGCCCTTGTGGTTCAAGCTCTGGTTCTGCCGTCGCCATTGCAGCAAGGTTAGCGCCGCTGGCCATCGGCACAGAAACCAATGGATCTATCATTTGCCCGGCCAGTGTTAACGGTGTAGTTGGATTCAAACCCTCGATCGGCGAACTGCCCCAAACCGGCATTATACCCATTGCACATTCTCAGGATACCGCTGGCCCCCTTGCCAACAGCGTCGCATCTGCAAGCCTCCTTTTCCGCGCCATGCAAAGCGCTGAAGCAAATCACTCAATGCATCCTGCGAGCATTCAAGGGAAGCGGATTGGCATCCTTCGTTCAGCCACGGGCTACCTGCCTGAACTGGACCAACAATTTAACCTTTCAGTCAAGCAGCTTGAGGAAAATGGGGCCATTATCATTGATAACCTCAGACTCAAACCGTCCTACCCGGAGTTCCAGTCTGATAGCTACCTGATCCTACTCTGGGAATTCCAGCAGGATCTCAAGGCTTACTTTGCTGGACTACACAACCCGCTATCATCTCTAGATTTAGACAAGATAATCTCGTTTAACCAAACGCAATCGCAACAAGAACTGGCACTATTCCCCCAGGATATCTTTGAAAAAGCAGCAGCCCTGTCAGGACAAGATGAAAACGCTTACCTTGAGGCCCGGAAAAGAGCCCAGGCAGAAACCCGAAATGGCCTCCAGAACCTATTCAAAAAACATCAACTGGGTGCCCTAATCGCCCCGACCACTGGTCCTGCCTGGCTCATCGATTACGAAAATGGTGACGATTTCCCAGGGGGTTACTCAACCTATCCGGCGGTTTCTGGCTACCCTCACATTTCTCTGCCCATGGGATCGGTGTCGAACCTGCCGGTAGGCCTATCCATCAGCCAGTTGCAGGGACGAGATTATTCACTTCTCGAGCTGGCAGCCCGTATCGAAGCCATCCTCAACTTTACGATCAAACCAGATCTGGCTGCGTTGGACTGACATTCTCCTGGGATATAGGCGAACAGAGACAGGACAGTTCACCCTAACTGTACATTAGCCCCAGACCCCTGGTTAACATCCACACCTTAACAAAAGACAAAAAATGAATACTGAAAAAGCACCCTTAAGCGAAGCAAACCTTCCTGACCATACCACGCAACCCTTAATCAGAGCCTGGTTTGAAATTCTTCACCTGAAACAGCTATTCCGCAAAGGCTGGTTACAGCGAGGGATACCAGAAGCAAGATGCGAATCAGTGGCCGAACACTGCTTTGGCAATGCCTTTCTATGTCTTTTGTTACTCGACACCCATCCCGAATTAGATCGAGAGAAAGTCCTGAGACTCGCCTTGGTTCATGACCTCGGCGAGGTCTATGCTGGCGACCTCACCCCCAGGGACAAGGTGACTAAAGCTGACAAATTCAAGCGCGAGAAAGCAGCCATTGACAAGATCATCGGCGCTATACCTGCCTGTCAATCCCTGCTCAATGACTGGCATGAGTATGAAGAGCAAAACAGCCCTGAGGCCCAATTCGTTAAGAAAATAGATCGCCTGGAATTCGCCTTGCAAGCCAGTCACTACCAGCATCAGGGATTACTCGATGCGGAAGACCTGATGGAAAAACTGGGTCATGAACTTTCGGGAACCACGCTACTGAATTCATTTAGCCGCCTTTTCCCGATTGCCAAGGCAAGCCCTTAGATACGACGTTAAGGAGAAGCCAGGTGAAGAAAACCAAAACCATTCCCGTTGCATTGCCCAGGCTATTCGACCAATCCATCTCCAGGACTTCCAGGCCCGGTAAAGCAATCAGGCAGCCGCTGATACCAATTGATAGCGAAGCCAGTACCGGTAATTCGCCTACCCACGGTAAATAGCGCTGTGCCGCGCCAGCGAGTAAATAAATCCCGAGTACTGCCTCCGCAATAGCCTGAGCCGCACTGATCATCGTACCATGACCGATCAGCGCGGGATTGAGAACAAACAAAAAAGGAATTAAGTAGGTAGCCAGGCCAAGTCGCATGGCCTCAAACCCGGTTCGTACTGGGCCTGAACCTGCAATTGAGGCTGCCGCAAAAGCGCCCAGTGCCACTGGCGGCGTAATGAAGGACAACATACCCCAGTAAAGTATAAACAAATGGACAGCAAGGGGATCCAGCCCGCCACCCAAAAGTGCCGGTGCCAGGACAATAGCCAGAAAAACGTAGGCGGCGGTAACAGTCAACCCAATCCCGAGAAGAAAACTGGTCATCGCACCGCTGAGCAGCAATATCGCGGTGTCATCACCGGCCATAAACAGCAACTCATTAACCAATGTCCCGGACAATCCAGTCACAGACAAAGCGCCTATAATCAAACCAACCCCGCAGAGAATGGCCAGTAACTCAGCCAGTAACTGGCCCATACTTGACAATAGTTCGAGGGCTGCGGCTCCATTCAGGCGATGTCGGGTAGATAGCTGGTTAATAATTAAAAGCGCCAGGCTGGCAGCCCAGGGAGCCAATGCTTCGCGTTGCAATACCAGCAACAGAACAATCAGGAGAATGAAAGCGCCGATATAGAACCAACCATCCTGTATCACCTTTTTCAACCCAGGTAACTCATCAGCAGGTAACCCTTGCAATTGATGGCGGGCGGCAAACGCATCCAGCTGGAAAAATAATGCCGCAAAATACAAGATGGCTGGAATAAAGGCGGCAGCGGCGACCTGGTAATAAGGGATATCAAGAAATGATGCCATAATAAACGCCGTCGAGCCCATGATCGGCGGCAACAACACCCCTCCGGTAGAAGCACAGGCCTCGACCGCAGCAGCGGTGCGCGCGCCAAAGCCATTCCTCGCCATCGCCGGAATAGTTAACTGGCCGGTGGTCATCACATTGGTGATAACACTGCCACTCATGGAGCCCATGAGCCCGCTGGATACGATAGCCACTTTAGCGGCACCACCGCGCACACCACCAATTAATGCAAATGCCAACTGGATAAAAAACCGACCCCCACCCGTATGTTGCAGCGTCGCTCCAAATACCAGGAAACCAATGACCAGCGTCGCAAAAGCGCGAAACGGCAACCCAGCAATACTCTCTATACTCATGGCATGGTAGGCGGCGGCTTCTCGAAAACCGATGGCCATCCCCGAGACCATATCGGGAACCTGATCCGCCACCAGCGGATAAATAGAAAACAACAGGACCAAGGTACATAACATCGGCCCTGAGGTTCGTCGAACGCCCTCTAGAACCAGAAACCACAGCACCATGCTGGCCGTTACGGCATGATCTGGGGCAACAAATTCCCAGCCTTCATCCAAGATGGCGTGCGCATGCCAGGCAAGCCACAGGGGCGCGATCAAAGCGGCCGCGGCCAGAACAAGATCGACTCCTAACACTACAGACCCCTGCAGCCTGGGCAATTTCAATGGATAGATAAGAAATACCACCGGTAACAACAAAGCGATCAAAACAAAATAATACTGGGTCTCAAGCTCGATGATACCGGACAGCCAAGGCTTACCAAATATTCTCAACTGATCGACCACCAGAAAACAGGTGAGCACGGTCATGACCGCGAGTAAGGCCTGCAGCGGCGCAGGCCTGACTTGCTGGCTCATCAGATTTTTTCCCAGACTGGATCAACCCCACCCTGCTTCAATCTCATGGCTCGCAATCGATACCACGCTGCTGAGAAAACATCGGCCTCTGAAATGTCCTTGAGTTGCATTTCCTGCCACGCGCTTCGTAATAGTTCCTGCCTTTGAACAAGCGCGCGATTATGTGCATCACGAGCAGGAGTCCACAGACCCAACTGTTTGAAATATTCAACCGACCCTTCATGAAAAGGCACCACCCACTGAAACTGCTGACGGTTAATATCCCAACCTATTGAGCCTGGATCCGCCATCTTATAGTCCTCATAGCCTTCGACAATTGCTTTCGCCAGTAAATAAACCAGACTCTTATCCTGGCTGTCCAGGGCAGTTAATATGGGATAAGGATAGGTTCCCCCTTCGTGAGGATGGTCATCATCGATGGCGGCACCCCGTGTCGCCATGTGGGGTGTGAAGTAAGGCGCAATGGAAAGAATTCTCTGCCAACACGACGCATCATCGTGAGGCATGGGCAACCATCGAATTCCTTTGGGAGAGGCTTCCAGCTTGCGTGCTGGGCCCGACACCGTGGTCGCGTAGGCCGCATCAATCTGGCCATCGACAATGGCATTCCACATGGACCCATAACCAGGGAAGTCAACCCTTTCCACGTCTTCCCATGTCAAGCCGCCACAGGCCATCACTGCCTGGGTGGAAATATTTAAAGCCGGCGCACCATGGACCCAGGGAACTCGCTTGCCCTTCAGCTGCGCGATGCCCGTGATACCGGAGGATGCCGGAACGGCGACACCCTGGTTTGAAAACCCGACGGACATAAGCACCATACGAACAGGTAGCGGCCCCCATTGACGTGCGGAGAACTGGAAAACCCCTTCCTGGGCAAGATAGGTCGATACGCCATTGGCTGAAAAATGCACCCGCTTGACGCGCAACGGCAGCAATCGTGAAACGTCATTCTTAGCGGGTATGACCCGCAGCGTAACGGCATGTCGATCCTTTAACATTTTGGCAATGGCCACCGCTTGATTATAGCCAGTGGTACCGAGGTTATAAGCACTCCATGCCATAGTCCGAGGTAATTCAGTGTATTCCTGGGCAAAGCAACCCAGCGCTGAAGGCAGCGTTAATGCGAGCAACGCGGTGACCTTGAACAATTTCGATGCCCGCAATGACTTATTCAACTCCATCTTGACCCTCGCTTATTCCGTCGGCGAGTGTCGCACTAGTCGGTTAGCCTGTCTACCGTAAATCTTAATCATTCTCACCATAAAGAGATTAAACTAGCTGAATAACTCTGCTACTATCCCTGATTAACTCAACCAACTTAAAGAGGAAATGGGTATGTCAAAGGGCATTGACTGGTACTACCTGCGCAAGGGATGAACAAGCTGTACCAAAGCATCCAAGTTCTTGGAAGCAAACAATATCAGCATTAAAGAAACCACCTTGGCCAGTAAAAAATTGCAGTCAGCGGACTGTCAAACCTTGATGGATAAAGCCCACAAGCTGATCGCCCTGAAAGGTAAAAAAATCTCTGAATTTGATCTCCAATCAGAACCCTCCGCAGACGCGCTGGCAGCCATGCTAGGTCCCACCGGCAACATGCGAGCACCGACCATCCAGCGGGGTAAAACCCTGATTGTCGGCTTCAATGAGGCCGTTTTTACCTCTCAATTTGGCTAGCACCCAGCGGGAGCTACTTGCCTAATCGGCCCAGAGGCTCATTAATCTTTATCACGGGTGAAGAGCCTGTTTACCTATTACCCCCCTCATTAATAATGCATTTGCTTACTCATGAGGGGCGGCGATTTAAAATCAATCGTTGCCCTCGTCTCCCAATAAAACAACTCTAATGACTCTGGTATCGAACCCCCTTACGGCCGTCATAGCTAAGCGATCAGTGGCATCCAATCCCGATCACTCGCCCTGTCTAGCCGAGCAGCAAGCGCATTCTGCTGTGTTGTCAAAAAACCACAGATCCTGACAGATAGATCCAGATCACCTCCCGTCAAAACAAATCCGATTACCCTGACCGGCGCTGCCCCTATTCGCATACGGGAATACCCGACAGCCGGCTTTGAATTCCAACCCGAGTCAATCGGGTCCAGGCAAATACCCGGTTACCACCACCGCAAAACCGAATACCACATTAGGGAGGTGTTACACTGGTTTCTAGATCAGCAAAAATTCAAGGGATACCGAATGGACATTGGCGTTTGCATTGCTAGTAACATCACCGATATCGACTATTGCGTGCATGCAGAAAACCTTGGTTACAGTCATGCCTGGTTTGCCGATAGCCAAATGCTGTGGTCCGACTGTTATGCCTGCCTGGCATTGGCAGCAACCAAAACCAGTCACATTAAACTCGGCACTGGCGTCGCGATCACCGGCACAAGGCCCGCCGCGGTTAATGCAGCAAGCATCGCAACTATCAATGCTCTGGCGCCTGGCAGAACGTTTTTTGGCGTGGGTGCCGGTAATACGGCTATGCGGGTCATGGGCCTGCCACCACAAAGGATAAAGGCTTTCGACCAGTATCTGTCAACGGTGAAACCTTTACTGAGTGGGTCCGAAGCTGAAATGCGCCACCAGAACCGGCTAATTCCTATTCAGCACATCATGCCGGATAGCGGCTTTGTCAATTTTAAAGCGCCCATACCGATGTATGTATCGGGCTTTGGCCCTAAATCCCTGGCCCTGGCCGGTCGATACGGGGAGGGCGCCGTATTGGGCATGCCTTCCAATGCAGCCACGATGGAAAACATCTGGCTCATGCTAGAAAAAGACCTCGATGAAAAGCTGAACCGAGACCAGTTCTATACTACCGCGCTCACATCAATGATGGTACTGGATGCAGGCGAAGCCATTGACTCACAAAGAATCAAGGACAGTTGCGGTGCTATGGCAATGGCTGCACTCCATTACAACTATGATCAGTACCGAAATTTTGGTCACCAGCCAGCTGCCGGCTTCCGTGAAATATGGGAAGACTATTGCTCTCTGCTGAGTCAATATCCAGAAGATCGCAGGCATCAGAGAATCCACATGGGCCACAACTGCTGGGTGCTACCCGAAGAATTGCACTTTCTAACGCCCAAAATACTGGACAGTACCTGCCTGATCGGAACCCAGGACCAGTTGCTGGAGAAACTCCATGAATTAGCTGCCGCAGGGCTTAAGCAGATTATGACTTTACCCAATCTGAGTCGTCGTTACGAAAGTCTTGATCGCATCGCCAGGGATATCATCCCTTTTGTTTAATCCAACTGATGGGTTAGCAGCAGCCCCCAGAAAGGCGGTGGCAGTTAAGTGAATTCCGCCATCCCGGCATAAGCTGTGTTGGCGCGCATCTCTTCTCGCGCATCTCTTCTCATTGGTTAAGTGCCAGGGGTTAAGTGCCAGGGGTTAAGTGCCAGGGGTTAAGTGCCAGGTTAGAAAAACAACAAAATAGCCTTCGGGGTATAACCTTTCCTAATAGCGTAAATTTCAATAGACTACTCACTGATCTAATGGTACATCAACCTGACCTAACCCAGGGAAAGCGCCGGAAAATGCGCTCCACAATAGAACTGCTTTATGACCAACGCCCTGCATGAACGAGAAATATCACGGCTTAGCGCCGAAGAATTACATTTTTTCAAGCAGCAAGGCTATCTCATAAAAAAACAGGTCTTATCTGCACAGACCTGCGACACCCTGTGTGATCAACTCTGGCAGACGGCTCCGACACATCTGGACCGCGGTGATCCTCAGACCTGGAACCCCATCCCAAAAGCACAATGGTCGGCAGACCCACTACTGACGCTTAATGATACAAAGTGGCAATTCAGAGGAGCCGGTACCCAAGCGGAACAACTGGCCGTCATGAAGGATCCGCAACTAATACACTGGGCCGAGCAGATGCTGGGTAAAGGTCAGATTCGTGAGCCCATCGAAAATGGAAAACCCATGGGTTCCTGGGGAGCGGCCTGGCCGGAAGGCCCGGTCGACCCACAATTCACCGAAGGCGTTCGAGGCATCTACGCCACCCTGCCCCAGCAAGCGGATTCGATTCAGCAAGACCACTTACACACTGATGGCCATCCCTTTAACCTGGGCGTGGTCTGCCTACTCCAAGACTGCCCACCCAGTTCTGGCGCGTTTAAAATCTGGCCAGGCAGTCACCGCAGATTCTACCCTTTGTTTCCCATGCAGTATGACCAGGCACGCATCCCTTTTTACCCCCATTTGCCACAGCACAAGGGCATCATCCATCCCAAAGAATATCTGGCAGAAGTCGCCAGAGTAGAAGAGGACACCACTCCGGTTGACTGTTATGGCGAGCAGGGAGATATCGTTTTCTGGCATCATCGACTTGGGCATATGGCGGGCTACAATAACGCCAGCACACCCACTATTCGTCAAGCGCTGCTGTTCGATTATTGCCACAAAGACCTGGACACGCTCAGGCTGAGTGTGCCACACACTGATATGTGGCACGATTGGAGCGCCGAGCTACAACACGCCAAACCAGCAAATTCAACTGAGACTGGTCAGCCATCCCCTTTGACTGACCATCCTGAGTAGGGTCCAAATTGAAAAAGTCATCCACCAGATACTCCAGCAGAAGCAACTTTAACCGCTTCACCTATCTCAACTAAAACAGGCTAATCTGATGTTTATATTCAGACAACTCTTTGACCAGAAATCCTCGACCTATACTTATCTATTAGGGGACTCAGATTCAGCTCAGGCGATCTTGATTGACAGTGTCTTTGAACAAAGCCAGAGAGATAGAGCGCTCTTAAAAGAACTAGCGCTAACCCTGGTTGCCACCCTGGAAACACATATCCATGCCGACCACGTAACCGGTGCCTGGCTGATGCGAGAAGCACTTTCCAGTGATATCGCCCTGGCAAAAGATAGCCATGCTGAAGGCGCGGACCGTTATCTGGTGGAGGGCGACCGTATCGAATTCGGCTCGCGCTTTCTTGAGGTAATGGCCACCCCTGGTCACACCGATGGGTGCCTTACTTTCATATTGGATGACCAGAGCATGGCATTTACGGGTGACGCCATATTGATACGTGGCTGCGGCCGCACCGACTTCCAGCAAGGGAGTTCGAAGAATTTGTATCACTCTGTAAGAAACAAAATATTTAATCTTGCAGATCAGTGCCTACTTTATCCCGGTCACGATTATCGGGGCTTAACTGTCACCAGTGTCAGGGAGGAAAAGTTGTTTAACCCCCGACTGGGCGGAAATATTAGCGAAAATGATTATTTCGGTTATATGGATAATCTGGACATCCCCCACCCAAAGAGAATTGCCGAAGCTGTGCCAGCCAACCTGCGTTGCGGTCAACCTGGCGAGGCACTATCGGAACCTGATGAACAGCAATGGGCGAGCCTGCGCCTGACTTTTGCAGGCATATGGGAGATTGAACCCGCTATACTTGAACAGTTATCGTGCACATACCAGTTAGTCGATGTGCGCAGCCAGGCAGAGTTCGATGGCCCTCAGGGGAAAATCAACCACGCTCGATTAATTCCTCTTGATCAACTCTCCGCACGCAGTGATGAGTTGGACCCTGAAATCCCCGTCATCATGGTCTGTCGGTCCGGTGCCCGCTCCGCTCAGGGATTATTATTGTTACAAAAGCAGGGCTTTACAAAAATTGCTAATCTTGCTGGTGGCATGCTGCGCTGGCGGGCAGAAGGCTTTAACAGCCCATAACCATCCTCATTAATTAACGCTGATAGCCAGGGGTGATGAGACCCATCAACCCCTAGCCATAACCCTACGGGCTAAATATGAAACAACTAACAAAGGAACCCATTGTCTGGTTTATGCTGGTGGCTCTGGTCCTGTTTGCTGCTGAAAACACGATCACGTCAAGACAAGATGCCATCATCATTAATAATAAGGTCACCGCCAGGATAAGTGCGCTATGGACAGCACAAATGCAGCGCCCTCCATCTCAGCAAGAGCTGGATTCACTGCTGAATAACTGGATTAACGAGGAGATGTTTTACCGAGAAGCACTCAGACTGGGTTTGGACAAGAACGATACTATCGTGAGACGCCGGCTCGTTCAAAAATACAATTTCCTTTTGGAAGAAGTCGACGCGCAGGAAATCAGCCAACAAGAATTGCTTGATTTCTATCACCAATCCGAAAACAAATATCACCTGCCCGATAGAATCACCTTTTCAAACATTCTGTTCAAGGAGCGAAAACGCGCTATCGAAACGCTTGCCACACTTTCAGACGAAGATGATTGGCGCACTCTGGGTACAGCTACTTTATTGCCCGATCGTTATGTAAGGAAATCACTCAAGGAAGTAGGCTACGCACTCGGGACCGCATTTGCATCAGACCTTACCAAAATCACCGAGCACAATTGGGCGGGCCCCATCCAAAGCAGTTTTGGATTTCATCTCATCAAAATTGAAAACCGCCTACCAGCCGAAGCGATACCTTTTGAATCAATAGCCGATAAAGTCCGTTATGATCTGCTCAAGGAGCGGGCGGAAACTAATCTCCAGTTATCTGCCGATGCACTGCGATCCCGGTATCCCCTTGTCCATGAATAAACCACTCCTTCATTGGCTGATGCTCATAGCCTGTCTCAGCGAAACTGCCGTTGCCCATGAAGTAAAACCGGCCTTACTTAACTTGTCCAACCAGGACGACCAAAGTTGGCTCGTTCTGTTCAAACAGCCCCTAATCAATAATCAATTTCTCAACCTTCAATTAGAATCAAACTGCGACTTCGTACTCTCTAATACTATTGCGACAACAACAACGAAGCAGGAGTCCTTTCGGCTAGACTGCCCGCAATCACCGCTGGAATATGTCGCCATAGAAGGATTAGACTCAACCTTAATTGATGTCATGGTCCAGATCGAAACACCCGGGCAGTCAACAGAACATCAGCTTCTCTCAGCTTCCAACCCCATACTTGATCTATCTAAAGACAGGCTGGCTGTGCCGGTTTATTTCCAACTTGGCGTAGAACACCTCCTGCTTGGAATCGATCATGTCCTGTTCGTGATATTACTACTGTTCTTAATTCAGGGCTGGAAAACGCTGATCACGGTCATCACCAGCTTCACGCTGGCCCATTCGATCACCCTTGGGTTATCTTCACTCAATTACTTCTCTTTACCACAAGGGCCCATTGAGGCCTTGATCGCCCTGAGTATTGTACTGTTGGCAAGAGAGGTGCTTTTACCATCCCAATCTGTTCTAAAGAAGCACCCCTGGCTGGTCTCTTTTCTATTTGGACTGCTGCACGGCTTTGGCTTTGCTGGCGCGCTGACTGAAATTGGCCTACCCGATGATGCAGCGATGCTGGCCCTACTGTTATTCAATCTGGGCATTGAAGTAGGACAATTAATTATCGTCATCATGGCCATCGCCGTGATCACAGTATCTGGCCGATTTTCGTTACAGGTAAACAAACACCTTCTCAACCTACCTGTCCTTGCTGCGGGCGGAATTGCGTTTATTTGGTTCAGTGAGCGGGCCATGCTCATTTTTACGAGCTGACGGTAACCCGCGGTTACGCCAGCTTTGCATACCCTAGAGTCAAACAGATTAAAACCACGACCATTGCCAAACCGTTGAACAGGCGATGATTAACTGCCTCCCCCAGAATGTGTGAGCGGTTGGCCAGCCACACGAGTACCAAGGCAAGTAAAGGCAGCAGCATGCCATTGGCATACTGGGCAAACAGAATCGCTGCCAGCGGTTTCACCCCAGTGAGTGCCACCACGGCACCAGCCAACAACACCAGTGCCCAAGTTAACCTGAATCGCCTACCTTTTAGGCCCTCATTCCAACCAAAAGCGCCATTGGCAGCATAGGCCGCCGCCAGAGGTGCGGTTATTGCACTACTTAGACCGGCCGCAAAAAGGCCCAGGGAAAAAAACAGTTGAGCCCATTGGCCTAGCAAGGGTTCAAGCTGTTCGGCCAGACCTGCAAGACTAAGTCCCTCTGCACGCCCATGAAAAGCGATAAATGAGGTCAACATAATACTCAGTGTCACCAATCCACCTAGACTGACCGAGAGCCACAAATCCCTTCTGGCTTCTCGTATCGCTATTTCTGCTGGTATCTCCGCCGACCACTTCTCCTGGACTGTGCTGGCATGGAGAAACAAATTATACGGCACTACCGTCGTACCAATCAGAGCCACCAATAACCACTGGCTGCCCTCAGGCAGCGCAAAACCCATTGCCGAGCCCGTTACTACTGCCAATGGCCAGGGTGCTGCCAGAGCCGTCATTACAAATACTAACGCCATCAACGCAACGAGTACGACAAGAACCCGCTCGATCAGTTTATACCAACCGCTGGCTAGCAGCACGCCAGCCAGCACGCACATCACACCCACTGCCAGCCCTGTATCAAGATTAAATAGCAGTTTTAATCCGATAGCCGCGCCCAGCAAATTACCTGATTGATACGCTGCATTTCCTATCACCACGGCACTGATCGTTAACAGCAGAACAGGCCATTTTATCCAGACCTGACGTAGCGATCTATTTATTACCTCGCCCAAACTTAGCCGACTCACTAAGCCAATACGAAGCGCCATATCCTGAAGGACCAGCGTTGCCATTAAAGAGAATAACAAACCCCAAAACAGGACCAGCCCAAATTCCGCACCGACTCGACTCGCTGTAGACACCGTACCTGGACCTATAAAGGCGGCTGCAACCAGAAAACCGGGGCCAATCCGAAAAAACTTCATTACTGATTCATTCCACTCTGCATTAG
>CAZGCW010000011.1:0-20609 GCA_964524295.1 uncultured Pseudomonadales bacterium | reverse complement strand
CAGGTTAATGCTCTGTCGGAACCTCATTGCGGCATCGGGTTAGCCTGCAAATCCCGTTTTAATGCATTCACCTTACCCGTTGCCCATCCAGCGGCACCTCAAGAAGTCAAACCGCAAACTGGCGGCCAGGTTAGGCTGTTTAACTGCCTCTGGATTTCCACCAGATCAATTCAGATCATCCGGCTTTAGCTCGCGAACCATAGATAGTTCAGTTGGTTGAGCACTATTCTGCTAAAACCAGGTACAAATGATGAAACCCTCTTAACAGGTGTGAGGGTACGCGCTCATTTTCGCTCTGGCCTCGCTCAAATTTGTTAAAGCGCTTGAACAATGCCTTCAGGGCAATTTTGGCTTCAAGTCTCGCCAAGGGTGCACCAATGCAAAAGTGGATACCAAAGCCAAAGGTATGATGATGATTTTTTGGCCTGCCCAGTACAAATTGATCTGCATCCGTATAACAAGACTCGTCCCGGTTAGCCGACCCCATTATGACCTGCACCACTTCCCCCGTTTGGATTTTCTGACCATAAAACGTCGCAGGCTTAAGCAATCTTCGGCGCAGATACTGAACGGGTCCATCATAGCGAAGGGTTTCTTCAATGGCGGATTCAACTAAACCTGGCTCTTCCATCAGCCGTTGCTGCAGGGACGGCTGATCAACCAAGATATTCAGGAAATTACCTAACAGGTTCGTGGTAGTTTCGTTGCCTGCAATCAACAACAACATGCAAAAACCAACGATTTCGGAATCTGCCAGGCCCTCTCCTGAAAGCCTCGCATTTACAACCGAACTGATGAGATCAGACCCCGGATGGGCGCGTCTGAGGGGAATTAAGCTGTTAAAATACTCGGCCATTTCTGCTATTTCCAACTGACGGTCAGCCAGCGAGGCGCCTGCCAACGTACCCGTCAGGGCATCAGACCATCTCTTAAAATCAGCGGCACGTTCATCGGGAATTGCCATCATCTGTGAGATGACCGCGACTGGTAACGGTGTGGTCAGTGCCGTTACCATATCCACTTCTTTGCCTGCAGCAAGACGATCCACAAGCACATCAGCAATATCTACCACGTTATCTTCGATACTTCTCAGCATCCTGACCGTAAAGGCCTTATTGACTATGCCCCTTAGCTGGGTGTGACGAGGGGGATCATCGGCCAGTAACGGCAAGGCTACATTACCCCCGCCCATCGCATCAGACGAAAACTGCACGGAATCTTTCAAAATGCGACGCACGTCATCGTGCCGACTAAGTACCCAATCCCCCGTTTCTTCGTCCTGCCAGACCGGGTGGTGAGTACGCCAGTGCTGGTAGGAAGGATAGGGGTCTTCCAGTATGGAGGGCGTGTAAAATTTCATGACGCTAACTTCTCCAATAATTTAAATAGCAAAGCAATAGGCTATCCAGCTAAGCGGTTGAGTGCAAGACTGAAGCAATGCCGCTAAAACAAGCGCTTACCAATATCAAAACCTGACTCTTGACAACCAGACACCATAAAGGAGGCCGGGCCGCCTGATCCACTACCGCCGAGTCAATACGGTTCTTACTAGACTTGACCATCCTGCTACCCCGTTCTGGTTGCCTGTCGATAGCACAAACTGACCGCTCTCAACCCGGGTTCTTGCCACGGGATGGCTGAACCGGTCTCGAGCAACCACTTTGAATAGCCTTGATGACCACTTAGAAAGTGAGCGGAAATCTTCCTGATGGGCTTCCGAAAAGACCCACTACCTCCTATTGGCAACAAAGACCGCCGATAAAGGACGGTGATAATCCAAACATCCGCCGGTTTTAAGCTGAAAATCAATTTGAATCCGGCTATGGTAGATAAGATCAACACACTGAACCGCAACTTTACACTGGAAGGTCTATGGACGTTGAGGAAATAGCAATTTTACGAAAACTAATGGAATATGAAGCAGCGAGAACGTCACCGCCGCCTGATTTCCCAGCACTGCCGGATCTACCAGGCGGTCGCTACACTGACCCTCGATACTTCGAATTGGAGAAGCAACATCTCTGGCGAAAGAGCTGGTTGCTCGCAGCGCATATCGATGAGTTGCCCGAACCCGGATGTTTTATACTTTGGGAGAAGGCAGGACAACCAGTGGTTCTGGTCCATAGTGAAAACGGCGGGATTAACGCTTTTTACAACACCTGTAGCCACCGGGGCGCTCCGGTTGTAACCGAATCCAGCGGCAAGAAAATCCGCCTCACCTGCCGTTATCATGGCTGGACTTACAATCATGAAGGTGAACTTTTATCGGTCCGTGACCCTGAAGATTTCAAGGACCTTGACTTCTCCTGCCGATCCCTGAATTCGATTCGCTGCGAACCATTCGGCAACCTTATTTTTGTCAATTTTGATCCGACAGCACCCAGTTTACTGGATTGGCTTGGACCCATTGCTGAGGAATGGCAGGAATTTCGATTTGACCAATGTCGGCTCGCAGCGCGCCATAGCTTTAATCTTGATTGCAACTGGAAGATAGCCATGGAAGCCAACACAGAGGTGTACCATGTCAAGAGCATCCACCCGACTACCGTTGCTCCCATTCTCGATGATCGTCGCAACGTCAACTCACTCTATCCTAATGGCCACCACCGCATGGTCGCACCCAGACCCCCAGGCGCTTCCAGCACAATACAGCAACAACAACCTAACCTTCCAGAGATAAAGTCCGTTGGGGAAATTGCCCGAACATGCACCCAATCTTACGGCATCTTTCCCAACTGGGTATCTCCCTTAAGTCCTATGGCTTTACCCCCCCTATTATTCTGGCCTGACGGTATTAACCGGTGCATTCTCGAAACCTGGACTTTGGCACCACCCTGGGGCGACCAGAAAAAACCAGACCTGTGGACTGAGAACGACGGCCAACAACTGATTCAGGTATTACGGGAGGACACGGAATTTGGTGCCTGGATCCAGAAATCGGTAGAATCCTATGGCTTCAAAGGCGTGCCGTTAAGTTACCAGGAAGCAAGAATTTTCTATTGGCATCAGAGTGCCGACGACCTAATCGGCAGGGAAAATATTCCAGCCGAGTTACAGGTACCCAAAACGATCTCCAGTGACTGGGTCTATCCGAATGAACCCAGGCTCGCGTACCTGTAGATAACAAAAAAATGAGCTGACTCACTCCAGTTGCTCACGACAGGGACTCAATCAAGGCAGGTACCCATGCTGTTGCTCACTAACCCAGAATAAGCAGACCAAGAGAGGACACTAAATGTCAGAGACACTATTAGAAGGACCATTCAGGAAACCCAGACAGATGCTTGCAGAACAAGAGTATGGTGGGCATACCTCTATCCATGATGACGAAACAGCGGAAAAACTTGGCTTTGTCGCTGGCCCCATAGAAGGTCCGACCCACTTCAGCCAATTTGTACCTTTACTGCAAACCCTCTGGGGTCAAGACTGGCTAGAATCGGGTTGTCTGTCAGTTCACTTCCAGAACATGTGCGTCGAAGGCGATGAGGTCAAGGCATGGGTAAAGCCTGACCCGGAAAACAAAAACCTGGCTCATATCTGGGCTGAGAAAGCCGATGCCACGCCGGTACTGATGGGAACGGCAACCCTACCCGATAGCGCAGGAGTCTATCCGCAATCTGAACTGGAAAGACGCCTGGCTCGCCTTACCCCGGCTGGAAAGCTACTCATCCTCGAGCCCTTATCCGTCGGGTTAAAAGCAACCCAGCGCAATCCCGTCAGCATGGCATTCGAGCAAAACATGGGTGCGCTCTACCCTTTCAGCCTGAAGGAAAAGCTCGAAAAAATAACTGAACCTTCAGACTATTATCATCCTGACACCGCACAAGATTCTCCCTGGGGCGATGCCATTATTCCCTTGGAGATGATCAGTGTATTGACCGAGTACTCTAACGATCTGGCACCCTTTTCCGTTAATGGACCTGCCATTGGCCTGTTTGCAGACCTGGAAGTAAAAGTCATCGATGGCCCTTTAATCGTGGGACATGAATACCTGAAGGAACGAGAAATAGTCGCCATCTCCGAAAGTAAAAGAACCGAATCCTATTGGGTAAAAACCAGATTACGCGATGTTACAACGGGCAGAATCAGGGCTGAGGTACTTCTCAATCACGCGACGCTAAAAGCGTCTTATCATGGTTACCAGACACCGTCATGATCTGACTCAAACATAAGATAATTATGGGATATTTATCATTTTTAACCGTAATAATACTATAATTCAGGGATTTATTGTTTAATAATTGCGAGTTTATGGTATTTATTTGGGTTGCATTATATTTCGAGGCGATGACGCTCTATTAATACCAGTTCTTTCGCATTTATGGTGATTCAGCCCATTTAGGATCGGTTTAATCTGGGTTATTCTAAAATTAATCCAGTCTTCCCCGCACCGCAGGGTCTGATTTAACTACCCGTCCCGATGCTGCCGCTATTTTAACTATAAAAATACTAAAAATCCCAAAATTATTTATAATTTAAGAATAAAAGTTATAAATATCCCAATATTAAGTTATTTAACTTAAATATTAGGTTATAAATCCCATATAAACAGCCTAATCCGATTCATTGCTCTCCGGACCAGCGTGAATTGGATCAATCCAATACTGCCCTTGCGGGTCTTCACTGACGGGTATATCCAGATTAACCACAACAGGCTCCTGGTCACTACGTACCAACACACACAGCAACGGCTCATCATCGCGGGCATTAATTTCCTGATGAGGAACAAATGGGGGAACATAAATAAAGTCGCCCGGACCTGCTTCCGAGACGAATTGCAGTTGCTCACCCCAGCGCATACGGGCACGCCCACTGATGATATAAATAATACTCTCCAACGCCCCATGATGATGAACGCCGGTTTTTGCGTCAGGATTAATTTCCACCGTCCCTGCCCATAACTTCTTGGCACCCGCGGTCGCATAATTGATTGCCGCTGCCCTGTGCATTCCCGGTGTCTGCGGTGTATTGATGTCCAGATGGTCACCACTCACCACCTTGATACCATTATCTCGCCAGGGATCTTCCTCACTCATGTTGCGCTCCTTCGGTGCGAATAAGTCAATTATCGCAAGTTATATACCGGTCATCGTTATTACAATGCAATTCAGTAAGACTTACATGATAATCTCAGGCTACGGTTGCAGGCACAAAATCTTCAACTGACCAAAAAATATTCTTGGAAAAGGTGAATTCAAAATGTCCTATGTTAAAGGCTTCTTTAGGTTTCTGTGGCGCGCCCTGCAAGCAGGCCAGATCGTATTGTTTGGTGGGTTGGCGCTGGGGCTAGCAATTGCCCTGGTCGTTGGCTTATTAACCTCCGACAAACCTGATATTCCAGATGGTGGTGCGCTTGTTTTGAATCCAAGTGGTTTCCTGGTAGAACAAAAATCCGCCATCAATCCACAAGAATTTATTCAGACCGGTGAAGGCCCCAATGAAACGCTGGTACAGGATCTCGTTGATGCCCTCAAGCTAGCCAAGGTAGACCAACGTATCAAACTTGTGGTGCTTAATCTCGAGAATTTCAACGGCGGTCTGATGCCCCACCTGGAATTGATCGCAGAAGCGATTAGCCAATTCAGAGAAAGTGGCAAGAAGGTGATCGCGGCTAGTTTCGGATATGGACAAAGTGATTTGTTTCTGGCTGCCCATGCCGATGAAATCCTTTTAAACCCGGAGTTTGCAGCCCTACCGGAAGGTTATGGCACTTATCGGACCTATTATCGAACGCTGCTCGATAATTTCGACGTATCCGTTAACTTATTCCGGGTAGGCAAGTATAAATCGGCAGCGGAACCTTACATCAGAGATAACATGTCTGAAGAAGATAAAATCGCCCGCCTTGAATATCTCAATAGCTGGTGGACAACCTATACCACGACGGTTGAACAGGCGCGAGGGCTTCAAGCCGGGTCAATCAATGAGCAGATGAGTGACCCATTGGCCACGATGAAATCAGCCGAAGGCAATTTCGCCCAAATGGCGCTGGACCACGGGCTGGTCGATAAACTCCTCAGTGACAGGGAGACCCGTGAATACCTGATTTCTCTGACCGGCGAAGATGAGGAGACCCCTGGCAGCTATCGGGGCATCGGCTTTAACCAGTACCTGCAATCGGAAAGAAAACCTGAGCCAGAGCAAGATCAGAAAGTAGCGGTCATTACGGTGGTCGGTTCCATTATAGATGGCTTCGCCGAGGCCGGCACCATCGGTAGCCGTTCGGTCTCAGCACTGATTGATAAAGCCCGCCAGGATGATGGCGTCAAGGCGATTGTTCTCAGGGTTGATTCCGGCGGCGGCAGTAAAACCGCTTCCGAAGTGATTCGACGGGAGCTTTTACATGCCCAGGATGCAGGCATCCCGGTGGTTGCCAGTATGGGGTCAGTGGCAGCATCAGGCGGTTATTGGATATCAGCCACAGCCGATAGAATATTTGCCCACCCCAATACGATCACCGGGTCTATCGGCATTTTTGGCTTCATTCCCACGTTCGAAAAAACCTTAGGCCGGTACGGTATTTTCAGCGATGGCGTCGGAACGACCGCACTAGCTGGTTCTGTGAGCCTGGAACGAGGAATTACGCCAACCATGGCAAAAGTAATCCAGTTTAATATCGATACCGGCTACCAACAATTCATTGAAACCGTTGCTAGTGGTCGTGATCTAACGGTCGAGCAAGTCGATGAGATTGCCCAAGGCCGAGTATGGACAGGTAGCAAAGCCCTTGAAATTGGACTAATTGATGAAATCGGCGGTCTTGAAGAGGCTATATCCAGCGCAGCGGAATTAGCGGAATTAGAAACCTACTCTGTCTGGCATGTGGAGCCGGAGATTTCTAGCAAAGAAAAACTGCTAAGAGAACTCACGGCTGAAATGGGCGTTTCCTCGATTAAGGCACCGGTTGGCCTGGTTGACCAGCTAGTAAGTAATCTACGTCAAGATTTGAACGCCTACACATCGTTAAATGATCCCATGCACAGCTATGTCATTTGCGAGCATTGTCCGAACCCATCGCAGCGTTAATGGAGGTGTGGGAATACCCTTACCCTCTTCCGCGCGCACAGCCAGCGGGCATAGATCACCTGAGTGGGTCAGGCTATGCCCAGACGCTGAACTGGATAACTTAATCGCTTCATTTTAACAGCAGAGGCGTCGCCCCCGCTGCCACACCGAGAGATTTCTGTGTAGTCAGCCATCGAACAGCTGCATGCCTATTGAGCGAAGAACTTACCGGACAAAAAACCGGCCAGTGGGTGCTAATCCAGGCTTCCCGGCAGGAGGTTAATTCGCTGATGACTGATTTCACTCCGGCAAACTAGGTCAATGTAGCCCGACTAAGTCGTCGGGTATCAGGTCGCATAAGCGGCACCTCCATCACAGGCGATCACCTCGCCCACAGTATAGGCGCCGGCACGGGAACAAAGAAAGATAGCCAGACCAGCTATATCCTCTGCTGTGCCCACCCGCCCTCTCGGGTTATTGTTACCGACCAAACTCCAGTCAATATCGGTATCACCGCCTCCTCCCACGCCTGTGCTCAGCATCCAGGTAGGAAAGGGTCCTGGCGCAATCGCATTGACAATAATGTGTTGACGCGTCAGGTGAAGCGCCAATCCTCGGGTTAAATGATGCAACGCAGCTTTAGAGGGGCCATAAGAGAAGGTTTCAAACACCGGATTTTTTAAACCATCGATGGAGCCGACATTAACCACTCGTGCTGGGTCCTCGGCCGAACCCGATTGCCGTAACAACGGTAGTAATTTCTGGGTCAGGAAAAACACCCCTTTGACATTCGTATCCATCACCTTGTCCCAGCCCGATTCAGGAAAATCATCAATCGGCGCTCCCCAGGACACACCGGCATTATTGACTAGGATATCCAACTGAGTCTCCCTTGCAGCCAGATCATCTGCCAACTTCTGGCAGCCAGCGACATCAGCCAGGTTGGCTGGCAGAGAAATACATTCGCCACCAAATTGTTCCGTCAATCGCGCTGCTGTAGCATTACAGATTTCAGCTTTTCTGGAACTGATATAGACTTTTACGCCATTCGCCAGAAATCCTGCCGCTATCATCTCGCCAATGCCCCTGGAACCACCCGTGACTAACGCGACTTTGCCTGAGATATCAAATAAGTTGTTCATACTTTGTTCCCTTGTCTAAATCTTTTGGTTTTACAGAGCCAACCTCAGGTTGTCCATAACCATCACGCTTATTAATCAACCTTATTAATAGATAACCAAAGGCAAAACCGCTTTTATCGAAAATAGTGTCACTATTGCCAATGGATGACTTGCCAGAGCAGCAAACTTCGTGTTTTGATCGCGCTATATGTAAAGGAGCTATCCATGCCAGACCTAAACAATGATCTTTTTACCCTTGCTATGTCAGAAAAGGCCCAACCCCTGATGGATGCCGTGACCAAGCACATCAAAGACAATGTAGTGCCGATCGTCGACGAATTCCAATCGCTCGAAAAAGACAAAGCAGATCGATGGTCCTGGCACCCCCGGCAACTAGAACTTCTTGATGGTGCCAAACAAAAAGCAAAAGAATCAGGTCTGTGGAATTTTTTCCTCCCTGACTCTGAAATGGGAGAAGGTCTAACCAATCTGGATTACGCCTATATCGCCGCCGAATTGGGTAAGTACCCACTGGCTTCAGAAACCCTTAATTGCAGCGCTCCGGATACCGGCAACATGGAAGTTCTCGAGCGCGTCGGCACGGAGGCACAGAAAGAACAATGGCTGAAGCCACTTCTCAATGGAGAAATACGCTCTGCCTATGCCATGACAGAACCTGCCCTACCCTCTTCTGATGCCAAAAACATCAGCACCAGTGCCGTCCTCGATGGAGATGAATGGCTGATCAATGGAGAAAAGTTTTACATCTCAGGGGCAGGTGATCCTCGCTGTAAAATTATGATTGTGATGGTGAAAACAGACCCAGAGGCGGCGCCCAGCCGGCAACAATCTCAGATCCTGGTCCCCAAAGACACGCCTGGAGTGGAAATCCTTGAAGGCATGCACGTATTTGGTGCCGACCATGCTCCCCGTGGACATATGCATATTCGCTTCAATAACGTTCGGGTTCCGAAAGACAACGTTCTACTCGGTGTCGGCCGCGGCTTTGAAATCTCCCAGGTCCGCTTGGGACCGGGTCGAATTCACCACTGCATGCGCTCCATTGGCAAGGCTGAAAAAGCCCTGGAACTCATGGTGAAACGCTCGGCAACTCGGGTCGCATTTGGAAAACCGATTGCTAAACTTGGTAAAAACCTGGAGGTCATCTCCCGAGCGCGAATTGAAATCGATGGCATGAAGCTCATGGTTCTGCAAGCAGCCAAGGCAATGGATGTTCTGGGTAATAAAGAAGCCCGTGTCTATGTCAGCGCCGTTAAAGCCATCGTTCCGGAAAAGGTCTGCCTGATCATTGACCAGGCCATCCAGATGCACGGCGCCACTGGAATTTCCCAATGGTCACCTTTAGCCGGCATGTATACCGACATGCGACACCTACGCTTCGCTGATGGACCTGACGAAGTTCATCATATGGTGGTGGGCCGCGCCGAGTTGCAGAAATACGATCTCTGGTAGCCCAGGACCTGGAACCGATTGACTAACGGGGTTCGAATTGTCGTTCGCCTTCCATCAGCACCGGACGAACCGCATCGCGCCATAACTGATAACCCAGCTCATTCAGGTGCAAACCATCTGCAACGTAAATGTCTGGCCGGGGTCGGTTATCTTCTCCCAGCATGGGCGAAGCCACATCAATGTAGACCAATCGCGCGTCAGTAGCGCACAGCGCTTGCAGGGCCTCATTCAACTGTTGCATGGCTGGCCAGTGAAGCCACCTGCTGATACTGGGTTTTACCGATAATAGATAGAATCGCGTCTGTGCGTTCTGGTCATGGACCTGAGCAATGACGGAGGACAACGAGTCCAAAATCGCATCCTGAGATAGACCCAAAGCGATATCATTATCACCTTCATAAATCATCACGGCTCTGGGCCTGTATTTTAAAACAAGTTGGTCCAGATAATGATTCAAATCGTTAAAAACACTGCCACCAAAACCCCGATTGATCACGGTTAAAGGCGCCATCTGCCGCTCCAGCATTTGGTTCACACTCCAAAATCGCATACTGGAACTACCGGTAGCCAGAATCGCGCCTTCAGGCCATGGATTGAATTCATCGTGTTGGGAAAATTGCGCGACCTCAGCAGCAAACCGGCTCGGCTCAGGGACCGCGGCAAGCGCAGCCAGATTCAGGCTCATCACCACCACGGCAAGTGTCGCTTTCAACCCGGCTCTCATGAAGTATTTAACCCGACTCACTGCATCCATCAACTCAACCCGCGCAAGCCAAGCAAGAACGAAAGGGCTAAGAAGGATCAGCTGCCTATTCCGCTGCTTATAAAGTAGGACCAATGGCTGTGGAGGTCTTCGCTTTTTCGAATTTCTCAAGGGTTGAACCTGCATCATTGTTAAGTTGGGCCAAGACCACCACAACGCCTCTGCGATTCTTAGCTCGACCTTCGGCTGTATTGTTAGCTGCAATGGGGTGGTTTTCTCCGTATCCGATGGCGGCCAATCTTTCCGATTCAATACCCGTCTCTTCAAACAACCTGACCACGGTAGAGGCTCGACCACCAGATAATTCCCAGTTCGATTCAAACTTTTCAGTCTCAATCGGTACCGTATCGGTATAGCCCTCCACATGCACCTGATTGGGCAATCCCACCATAATTCGGGCAAGGCGCTGCAAAACTGAAATGATCTGCGGAAACAACACGGACCGACCACTGTTAAACAGAATAGAGGTGTTAATTTCAATCTCCAGCCAGAACTGGCTACGGCGAACACTGATCAAACCTTCTTCGATCAAGTCCTTCATGGCTTCTTCCACCGATCGCTGAATTTCATCAAGTTGCTCACTCACATCGATGAGATCCTCGGAGCTGAGTTGGTCTATTTCCGGCAGGTTTCTTGGGTTAATCGGCCTGGACATAATGGGCTGGGGGTTGCTGCCTAAATCAGGCAGGTCTGCCGGTGCCCGGACGATCTCGCCAACCTGAATCGGCTCAAGGGATTTCTTGGGATCTTTAAATGCAGCCACCAGGGACTCTGATAACACTTTGTACTTACCCTGATTCACCACAGAAATAGAATACATGACCACAAAGAAGGCGAATAAGAGGGTGATGAAATCAGCGTAGGACACCATCCAGCGCTCATGATTGGCATGCTCTTCGGGTTTTTTCTTGCGTGCCATTTAGTCAGCCTTCTACTCAACTGTATAGCTTTGCAGTTGCTCTTCAATGTTACGGGGATTCTCCCCCTCGGCGATGAGTACCAGGCCTTCGATAATCATATCCCGAAACTCACTTTGCTCCTCGGCAATGGTTTTCAATTTTGAACCAAACGGCAGGAAAAAGACGTTTGCCAGCAATAACGCATAAACTGTGGCAATAAAAGCAGTGGCAATGCCCTGTCCTAATTTTGCTGGATCAGACAAGTTTTCCATGACCACAATCAAACCTAGAACGGCGCCAACAATACCAATGGTCGGTGCAAAACCGCCCATACCTTCGTAGAATTTAGCCGCAGCCAGATCCATTTTTTCCCGGCTACCAATCTCAACTTCCAGTATCTTGCGAATCGCCTGCGGTTCCCGTCCATCGACCAGCATGCGCAGACCTTTTCTGGCGAACTCATCGTCTTCTGTTTCCGATACCCCTTCCAGGCCTAACAGACCTTCTCGTCGGGCAATCTGCGCCCATTCAACCAGTTTTTCAATCATGCCTGAGACATCGATTTTAGGCGGCACGAATATCCAACGAGTTACTTTCATCACCCTTTTAAAATGTTCCATGGGCACACTGACCAGCTGGGCCCCCATTGAGCCACTCAGAATCATTAAGAAAGGCCAGTGATGAGACAACACCGTACCCGGCGAGCCGCCTTCCTGGGCATATCCAAAAAATATTCCCCCAAAAGCAAACAAAATACCGCCTATCGTTAGAAAATCCATGGCCTATCCCTTGCTATTACACTCGCCATTTACGATACCCAATCCGTCATTTTTGACCTGAGTCGGATCAGTGCCTGACTATGTATCTGGCTAACGCGAGATTCGCTGACCTCGAGAATACTGCCAATTTCTCGTAAATTCAGTTCCTCCTGATAGTAGAGCGCCATGACCATTTTTTCTTTTTCAGGTAAGCCGGCAATGTGGGTCGCCAAATAGTCCCTGAAACGTTCATCCTGAAGAATGGCCTCAGGTCCTGCTGAGGCTTCTGATTCCTGTTGCAAGGCTTCATCTTCAACAAAGAGTAACTCACAGCCCGTTGTCTCATTCAGCAAATCCCGGTACTGTTCTAGGGAGATGTCCATATTATCAGCAATGTCCTGATCACTGGCTGGACCGCCCTTGGCAGCCTCAACCAACCGAACCGCTTCTTCAATACGACGCGCCTTTTGGTGAATTGAACGGGGTGCCCAGGACTGCTTTCTTAACTCATCCAGCATCGCCCCTTTTATTCTGATTCCCGCATAGGTAGTAAAACTGGCACCTTGATCCGATGAATAGCTGCGTACCGCACTAAGTAGTCCCAGTAGACCCGCCTGCTGCAGATCATCCAGTTCGACCGATGCCGGCAGCCGGGCTAACAGGTGCAGGGCTATTTTTTTAACCAGCGGTAGATGTTCAGCTACCTGTTCATTTTGCTGTAGCTTCTGCTGACTGGCGTAAATGGTTGCAGAATTCATGATCAACCGCTTCCAGCGCGGGCTGCCAATAATCGCTCAACAAAAAACTGCAGGTAACCACTGGCCTGTTCAGGCTGACGCCATTGATCAATTTTACTGGCGATATCAATAAAAGACTTGGCTGCCTTGCTCCTCGGATAAGCCTGCACCACGGCCTTTTGTTGCTGAACGGCCCGACGCAGTTGCTCATCAAATGGGATTGCACCCAGATAACCCAACCCCACATCCAGGAAGCGATCCGTAGCGGATAGCAGCTTATCGTAGAGCTGCAACCCCTGAGACTGATCGACGACCATATTAGCTAATATCTTAAATCGCTTGATGTCATGCTGGGTCCGAAGCACTTTAATCAGTGCATAGGCATCTGTAATCGAGGTTGGCTCATCACACACTACCACCACCACATCCTGGCAAGCCTTCGCAAATGATACGACGCTATCGCCGATCCCGGCCGCCGTATCGACAATGAGCACATCAATAGATTGCTTTAAATCGCTAAACGCAGTAATTAAACTGGCATGCTCGGCCGTGGTCAGATCAACCATACGGGCCACACCGGAACTGGCGGGTACCACATGAACCCCAGCGGGCCCCTTTAAAACGACCTCATCGAGTTGCTTCTCGCCGGAGATGACATGCTGCAGATCGTATTCCGGGTTCAAACCAATCATAACATCGACATTAGCAAGACCCAGGTCTGCATCCATTAACATGACCTCTTTCCCGGACATAGCCATGGCCGTCGCTAAATTAACCGAAGCGTTGGTCTTACCGACACCACCCTTACCACTGGCGATGGCAATTACTCTGACAAAATCAGGCATGAATTCTTTTTTCCTTGCGCTGTAGCCTGTTAATTCTTTTACTTTTTCTCATCATAGCAAAACTAGTCGATAAGATGGACGAGATTCTCGCCAATTCTATGTCTGAGAGGCCTTGTCCTTGACAACAATACGCCAGGGGCAACTGCTCCTGAATTAATGTAGACAGGCCCGAACCCAAATCAATGGCTTCGTCTACTTTGGTCAGAACGGCGGCATGTACCGGCGCATGGCTGTACGCTTTCAAAACCTCATCAGCGAGGCCCATCTGACTGGTTGCAGAAACGATTAGCAGGTTTTTAGCATGCTCACCATGCATCTTTATCCTCGAAAGATGGTGATTTAACTGAATGTCGCGCTGACTATGTCCTGAAGAATCGATTAACACGAGTTTCTTGTCCATGACACTCTTAAGTGCATTGGTTAATTGTTTTGAATCTGCACAGACCGCAACCGGAATACTCAGCAACCGCCCAAAGGTTTGTAATTGATCTTCACCCCCTATCTTCAATGTATCGGTGCTGATCAGTGCGACATTTTCACGCCCATATTTAAGCGCAAATCGAGCCGCTAGTTTCGCTACGGTTGTCGTCTTGCCTACGCCGGACGCGCCAATGACGGCAAAAACACCGCCCTGGTCAATCAATTCATTGGGCTGGACCATTAGCTTGTGACCCAGCGAACACAACAATGTACGCCAGGTTTCCTTCTCACTGCCTTTCTTGAGCAAGTCAACTGCATCAATACCGACTGCCACCTCATCAATGGTCTGCCTGCTTAATCCCAACTCGGCAAAGTAATCCCTGATCTGCTGGTCAGCATTACTGGCTGTATAAACGGGCGTTCTCAAGCGAGCTAGTTCTCCGACGAGCATCTCCTTAAGGGCACCTAATTCCTGCTGTAACTTAAACAGATTCACCGCATCCTTGGCGTGTGCCTGCGGTTTTTTCACCCGGGCGGGTTCAGCAACCACCTGTTTGGGCTGAGCCTGCCTTGCCTGTGGTTTCGCTTTGACCGGCTGCCGCTGGGTTGCCGGCGCTGGTTCATGAACAGTAAACTGATTTGGATTAACCTGATTGTATTCAGAATTAGGGGCTTCCTGACGGGCCTTACTGCTGTTTACTTTTCCTGGCCCTTTCTGTTCTGCGTAGTTGTTTTTTCCCCGGTCTGGAACCACTTTTGGGTTTTTAGAGGCATCCACTGAAAAGTCATGTACTTCCACTGAAGACTTCCTCTTAGGCGCCTCTGCACCCACCATAATCGATTGTGCATCCACCTCTTTGGTCGCCAAAATCTCAATTTTTGCACCGACGCGCCGATTAGAAAGAATAACTGCATCAGGCCCCAGTAAGCTACGCACGCTCATCATCCCCTCTCGAACGTCGTCTGCCAAAAATCTTTTAATATCCATGAATGTCCTCCGTCTCTAACCGATTCCTAATGCGCTACCTCATTACCAATGGTGGCGATCACGCGTATCCTTTTTTCTGCCGGTATTTCATCGTAAGCCAATACGTACAACCCTTTATTGTTGGTTCTTACTAATCTCGCTAGCCAGAGCCGTAATGTTGAAGCCACCAGTAACACCGCTGGCTTTCCCTCCGACTCCAGCTTGGTCACGCCTTCCGTTATCTGCCTCAGCATCTGCTCGGCAAGGCCAGGTTCAAGACCAGCCGATTGCTGCGTCCCACGAATAGCATCTTGCAACATCTGTTCCAATGTTGGCTCGAGCGACAAGACCTCTAATTCTGGCGCTAAGCCATTGATTTGTTGGTAAATAGTCCTGCTCAGGGCTATCCTCACGACACCCGTTAGGGTGTCAGAATCTTGACTTGTGACGGCAGTTTCTGCCAGTGCCTCGGCAATTGTGCGCATGTCTCGGACAGGAATGCCCTCTTGCAACAGATTCTGCATTACCTTTAGAACCGTACCTAGACTCAATAAATCCGGAACCAGGCTCTCGACCAGCTTGGGTGACGTCTTTGCCAGCGTATCAAGCAACTGCTGGACTTCATCATGGCCGAGAAATTCGTGCGCATGGTCTTTCAAAATCTGGCTAATATGAGTGGCTATCACCGTACCTGCGTCGACAACGGTATAGCCAAGAGACTGTGCTTCTTCCCGCTGAGCTGCTTCGATCCAGATAGTATCAAGACCAAAGGTCGGATCCTTGGCTTCTATACCCTCTATTGGCCCGAACACCTGACCCGGATTAATGGCCATTTCCTTATCCGGATAAACCACACCATCCGCCACTGCCACCCCCATCATGACAATCTGATAGGTGTTGGGATCAAGGTCTAAATTATCCTTAATATGCACGGACTGGATTAGAAAGCCGAGATCCTGGGACAGTTTTTTACGCACACTACGGATTCGCCCTAACAATTCACCGCCTTGGTTCTTATCTACCAGGGAGATCAAGCGATAACCGACCTCCAGCCCAATCATGTCCAAATCGGGCACATCAGACCAGCTCAAGTCGAACTTCTCTTCTGCTGGCGCAGGCAAGGCTTCACTGGCAGCCGCTTCGCCTGCGGCCTCGGCACTCGATTCCCGTTGTGAGATAAATAACCCGATACCGACCATCAGTCCTGCCAGGGTCAGAAACACCAGATTTGGCATACCGGGTACCAGTCCCAGAGAACCGATAATGGCGGCTGTTATATATAATGGCCTGGCACTACTGAACAACTGACTAAAGATCTGCTCCGACATCTCGGCAGAATCTGAAATTCGCGTCACAATGATGGCGGTGGCGGTCGAAAGTAACAATGAAGGTATCTGGGCAACCAAACCATCACCGATGGTCAGCAGGATATAATTCTCAGCCGCATTACTCATGGATAAGTCATGTTGGACCATCCCGACCACCAATCCACCGATGATATTAATAAACAGAATTAATAAGCCGGCAATGGCATCGCCCCGAACAAATTTACTGGCACCATCCATGGCACCATAAAAATCTGCTTCGCGAGCCACATCAGCCCGCCGCTGCCGGGCATCATCCTGGGAAAGAACGCCGGCATTCAAATCCGCATCTATTGCCATCTGCTTTCCCGGCATAGCATCCAGAGTAAACCGGGCTGACACTTCAGAGACACGACCAGCGCCTTTAGTGACCACAACAAAATTAATAATAACCAGGATCGAAAAAACCACTAAACCCACCGCGTAATTACCACCAACAACAAAATCACCAAAAGCCTGGATCACTTTTCCTGCCGCTTCGGTGCCGGTGTGTCCTTCCAATAGAACCACCCGAGTCGACGCCAGGTTTAAAGCCAACCGTAACAAAGTTGCGATCAGTAGGATGGTTGGAAAAACCGCAAAATCCAATGGCCTCATAGAATAAATAGCAGCCAGTAAAACCACCAATGAGAGGGCTATATTAAAAGTAAACAGGACATCCAGCGCTAAAGGCGGCAAGGGTAATACCATCATAGCCAGCAGCATTAATATCAGCAGCGGTGTTCCCAGGCCGACCCCCTTTGAAACACTCACTTGCGTTGATGTAGAAGCCGCCATGTTCATCAAGCGACTCCTCGATATTCTTCTGGAACGTCAAATTGTTTCGGCCGCACCAGCTTCCTTGCCTCAGCGCCAACCCGTTCTTTTAACTGGAAAATATAAGCTAGAACCTGAGCTACCGCCTTATATAGCGATGCGGGGATTTCCTGGTTGACCTTGACCATGCCATACAAAGCCCTGGCCAACGCCGGCGCTTCAAAAATCGGTACCGCATGTTCAGCGGCAACTTCTCGAATTTTCAGTGCCATAAAATCCTCGCCTTTGGCAACCACAATGGGCGCGCTTTCACCTTCTGTATCGTACTGCAGAGCGACAGCATAATGCGTCGGGTTGGTAATGATGACATCCGCCGAAGGCACGGCATCCATCATCCTTCGATCTGACATTTCCTTTTGCAGTTTTCGAACCAAACCCTTAACCTCGGGTCTACCTTCAGTGTCTTTTAATTCATCTTTGACTTCCTGCTTGGTCATTTTCAATTGTTCTTTGTGCTGCCAGGCCTGAAAGGGCACGTCAATAGAGGCGATGAATATCAGTACAGCGCTATAGCCAATAAATGCCCAGAGCAACATGGAACCTGCGTTGGCTGTCGATGCCTGCACCGTCATCAATCCCAGACCGACCAACTCCTGGACGGAAAAATAAATAATCAGCGTGGCGGCCGTCGCCACCAACAGAAACTTAAACACAGCTTTAATCAATTCCATCAGGCTCTTCAATGACACCATCCGAACAAGGCCTTTTAAGGGATCGATCTTGTCCAGTTTCGGGGCCAGCGCCTCTGTACTGAAAGACCAACCACCCATCGCAACCGGACCAATGAATGCCGAAATAGTCAACAAAATCAATAAGGGCACGATCGCAATAACACCGGATCGAATGGTTGCGGCAATCTGACCGAGCAGGAAGCTGGTGTCATTCACATCAGCGGCACTAAATGTCAGGCCATCTTCGACCAGCCGAAACAGATCCCGCATTAACCCATCACCTAGGAATACCATGCCAATGGCGGCGGCCATCAGTGAGAGCATGGTATTGAGCTCCTTGGAGCGCGCAACCTGGCCCTTGTCCCTGGATTCCTGAAGACGTCGCTCAGTCGGTTCTTCGGTTTTTTGCTGGGAAGTATCTTGTTCTGCCATAGCCCGTTACCCCAAAATCAACAACATCTGGAGAAAACCTTTCTCCAGCAGGGCCGTGAACTGTGGTAGAAATATCGGCAAGCTCAACAAGATCATAATGAAACCGGCCAGAATGGTGATAGGGAAACCCACCGCGAATATATTGATCTGTGGTGCTGCCCGAGTCATCACCCCGAAGGCCAAATTGACCAGCAGTATCGCCGACACCGCGGGCATCGCCACCAACAGGGCACCTGTAAAAACCTGGCCAATCCAACTGGCAACCTGCCAGGCGAGATTTTCAGGAAAAGCCGTCACACTGACAGGAAACAAATAGAAACTCTCAACAACCGTCTCAATCAGGGCCAGGTGACCGTTCAGGGCGAGAAAAATCAAGGTGGCCAATATCAGAAAATACTGACTGACTACCGGCACTTGAACGCCGTTTTGCGGATCAACGGTTGATGCAAACCCCAAGCCCATACTGGTGGCAATCGTTTGACCTGCAACTACCGTCGCGGCAAACACCATCTGCAGTATAAAACCCATGGCCAGACCGACCATGACCTGCTGCGCGGTAATCAGCATACCCTGGATCGAAAATGCACTGAGACCCGGCATCTCGGGTAACAACGGAAAAACTAGCCAGGAAATCAGTAAAGCCAACAAGATTCTCGAACGGATGGGAAACGTTCGCGCGCCAAACAGGGGCGCGGTCATCAACATCGAGCTGATCCTGACAAAGGGCCAAAACAGACCATTAACGTAACCCATTAACACTTCCGGCGAAATCACCATATCAACCTACCAAACCCGGGATTTCATAAAAAAGCTGTTCGGTGAATTCCACCAAGGTCCTAATCATCCAGGGCCCACCAACTACCAGAGCCAGAACCAGCACCATCAACTTGGGAATAAAACTCAAAGTCATTTCCTGAATCTGCGTGGCTGCCTGGAAAATACCCACCAGCAAACCCACTGCCAGCGCGGACAACAACAGCGGTGCAGCCAGGTAAACCGTCAGCATGAGCGCCCGGTGTCCCAGGTCCATTACTACTTCCGGCGTCATCATAAAACCTTCCCTCTTAACGGTGATCCGTACTCAGACATAAAAACTGGTCGCAATGGTTCCCAACACCAAAGACCAGCCGTCCACCAGCACAAACAGCATAATTTTGAACGGCAGGGATATCAGCATGGGTGATAACATCATCATGCCCATGGACATGAGCACGCTGGCAACGACCAAATCAATGACCAGAAACGGGATAAACACTAAAAAACCAATCTGGAAGGCTGTTTTCAATTCGCTGGTGACAAACGAAGGCAGGAGAATACTTAACGGAATCTCCTCCCTGGAATTAAACGCCGGTGTGCCCGCCAGGGAAGCGAACATCATCAGATCTGTCTCTCGGGTTTGATTGAGCATAAAACTACGAAATGGCACCAATCCTTTCTCAGCCGCTTCTTCGAACTCGATACTGGCTTCCATATACGGTTTAACACCTGCCGTATAGGCCTCATCAAACACGGGCATCATAATAAACAGTGAGGTAAACAGCGCCAGGCCAATTAAGATTTGGTTTGAAGGCGTCTGCATGGTTCCCATAGCCTGACGCAAAATAGCCAGGACAACGATAATCCGGGTAAATGAAGTGACTGTCATCAGCATGGCGGGCACCAGACTCAACAGGGTCATAATAATCAAAATCTGCAGACTGGTTGAGTAGGAAGACGAACCATCTGCTCCCTGGGTCAGGGTCAATAATTTCAATTCCTGTTCAGCGAATACACATTCGGGTATCAACAGCAACAGCAGGGCCATCAAGAAAAAACGCATCAGGCTGTCTCTCTTTGCATAGAGCCAGTGAACGCGCCGCGCAAGCGATTTAAGGCTGGCACAGAAACGACTTTAGGATCAACAATGGGCTCATCAAACGATGCAATTGCATTAACACTACCCGGCGCCACGCCGACCAGTAATTGCTGCTCACCCACCTGAACCAATACCAGGCGTTCTCGAGTCCCCACGGCCAGTCCAGCGAGCACCTTCATATTCCCCGGAAGACCCTCTCCGGAATCAGATACTTTCTTAAACAGAAAGGCTAGAACCAGGATCAAGCCGATGACCACGACCAATCCAGCAAACAACTGACCCAGGTAAGCCGGTGTAAACACATCTTGGCTGGCCATTTCCAATGCCTCATTGGCATTCGTCTCGGCTGCAGTGACCATCAGCGGATAGCCCAAAACCAAACAGGAACCGCTCCACCACTTCAGGAAGCGCTCGGCTGACGATGGCAATCTAGACGGTTTCACCGGCATGACTACTGTAACTTTTGCACGCGTTCGGAAGGAC
>CAZGCW010000010.1:29911-39482 GCA_964524295.1 uncultured Pseudomonadales bacterium | reverse complement strand
CTTACTGCCTGATAAGGCCACTGCTGCTTTGCGTTACATTCAATGATCGTTGCCAGCGAGATTTTAGATTTAGGAGAACAATAGATGACTACTGTAGCTGTAAAAGAAACAGTTGCTGCTGATGCTGAAGCAGTTTGGAATATTCTTAGTGATTTTGGTGGGATCAAAATCGGTGGGCCGATTACGGATTTTCAGATTGAAGGCGAAGGCGTTGGCGCGATACGTACGATCACCATGGGGGGTGGCAAGGTGATTGAGCGTCTGGAAACGTTTGATTCAGTTGGACTGACCTTCAGTTATGTTATTACCAATCAGGATAGTTCATTACCGGTCACCGATTATGCATCGATTGTGAAGATTACTTCTGAAGGTCCAGGTGTCTGCAGCGTTGAGTGGACGGGTACCTTCGAACCTCGTGGCGTACCGGAAGAGCAGGCCCAGGCCATCGTTAATGGGATTTATACAGGCGGTATTCAGCGTGCCCGCAAGACCCTGGTCGGCTAAACTTCCCGCATAAACCAGCACCGCCATGATCCCTGAAAGGGTGCTGTTCGTTTGCTTATTCTATCTCGCCAGAGCCGTTCTGCTCTCTAACAGGCGAATCAATTGATCCCAGTAAGTGGGCTTCAATCGTTACTGTCGTGCCTTCACTCTAGGTGGCTGGAAGTCGAACTTAAACGTATTGACAACGAAAGGCTTCGTGTCTAATCTGATCAGATGCTGGTATGACCGTTCAGTCACATGGGGCTAAAGTGCCAAAATCGACTTACTTCAATCTAAAAGAATCAAAACGGATCGCCATCGAAGAAGCTGCGACCCGAGAGTTCGGCGCCTACGGATTTTACGGAGCACGACTCAACCGTATTGTGGCCCGTGCTGGAATCGCCAAAGGTAGTTTCTACCAGTATTTTGATAATCTCGAAGATCTCTATTTTCACCTGTTGGAGCTCTATGCAAATCAAAAACTGGCGCTCATAAATGAAGTACTTAGCAAACATGATGAAGCTGATTTTTTTACACAATATCGCCTAATCTGTATGGCGAGTGTGTCCTTTATTAAAAGCGTCAGTGACGATGTGTTATTGATGAGTGAACAGATGGCCCCTGATCATCATCGGGACACTAATGTGCGTGATCGGTTTCGTAGACGCAAGGAAGAAGAGCTGTTTCAGCCGCTGATTGCCAGGGCGATTGAAAAAGGTGAAATCAACTCGGATGCTGACTTTGCATTCGTCGTTGTGACCAATATCACCTACATGATTCAGCAATACCTGTCTAGACCTGCAGGCGTTGATAGCCTGGGTGAACTACTTCGAAAACCCCGCGAACTGGATCATGCCATCGAAGTGTTTATCAATTTTTTAAAATCGGGCCTGACCGGTCAGTTTAAGGACAAGGAGCATTAGCATGGCGTCGACATTATTTTCTTTTAGTAGCCGACAATTGCCGCAGCAAAGTGAAGTCGGCGGTAAAGCCCTCAGCCTGATTCGTTCTACGCTGGCGGGATTACCTGTCCCAAGGGGACTGGCTTTGAGTGTTGCCTTTTTTCAACCATGGACTGAGTCGATCAAATCAGGCCGTGATTGGCGTGCTTTGATGGAGAATCCAAGTAGGGAACATTGTGATGCCCTTAAAGCGATGGCTCGGCAGTTTACCTTCACTGAAGAGCAAAGATACCAGTTCAATGCGGCCATGATCGAACTTGAGGGTGTCAGCGTATTTGCAGTGAGGTCCTCATCTCCAGAAGAAGACCTGGAGGGCAGTAGTTTTGCCGGAATGTACGAAACCTTTCTAGGTACGACACGAGATCAACTGGAAGGCACCATCGCCAAAGCATATGCATCGATGTTGGATTTCCGAGTGATGGAATATAAAACACAGAATGGGCTAGAGCTGGAAGGTACATGTATCAGTGTCGTAGTCCAGCAACAGGTTGCCAGCGATGTTAGCGGTGTTGGCTTTTCGTTGAACCCCTTAAACAATTGCTATGACGAGGCAGTGATCAACGCCAGTTTTGGACTGGGTGAGGCCATCGTTAGTGGGATTGTCACGCCAGATCATTATGTGATTGAGAAAGTCAGCATGGAGCTTCTGGAAAAAACGGTTAACCATAAAACGATTGCACTGAAGCTGGCAGATGGAGGGGGCATCGAGCAATTTGAAAATCCTCAGCCAACAGCACCAGCACTGACTGATTCCCAGATAATGTCATTAACTGAATTGATTAAGCTGTGCGAGTCGCATTATCAATTCCCCGTTGATATCGAATGGGCATTTGAAAACGATACATTGCATTTGTTACAAGCCCGGCCCGTTACTGGCTATGTACCACTGTTTCCTGAGTTACGCAGCCTGCCTGGTGAGCCAAAGCGGCTTTATATGGACATTATGCCGCTCACCCAGGGATTTGATGCACCGTTATCGGTCTTGGGTGGTGATATCTGGGCCATGGTGCTTGATCGTCTCAAGCAGGGTTCTTTTCCGGCTGGCGAGGATGGTTACCTGCTCAATCTGCATGGCAGGCAATATTTCCTGCTGCATAATTTATTTAAAGGATTGGGTAAAAAACTTGGCAAGAAGATTCTTAGTAGCTACGACAATGCTTTTGAGGGACGTGAAGAAGAGACTTATCGTGAGTATGTAGCGCAGCATGTCACCAGCTTGATGAAACAAGGTAAGAAAGCGCAACTGCGTATGATTTTCACCCTGTTGCCGGCCATGGTGAAGGTTATCTTGAATCCGGTTAAGCGGGCGGAGGAATTTGAAGATGTTGTCCGTGGGTTAATGCGGAAATTCAAGGCTCTGGAGAATGATCGCCCCTATAACGAACTGGTGGATTCTGTTTTTGATGCCTTTCAGGAGGTGATTGAGAAGATGATTATTTTCCTGCCGGGTTTATTGGCGGACCGGAAAGTAACCAAGATGTTTATGGGGACGGAAGTTGAAGACCTGGTTGATTCGGTTCTGATGGATGTGTCGAGTAATCCTACCAGTGCGATGGGGCATGCTATGTTCGCTCTGGCGAGTTTTGAGGAATTTAAAGCCACCATTGATGCTGCTGAATTTGAACAGCGGCTGGCAGAACGGAATTATTCACCGGGTTTTCTGTCGGCTTGGGATGACTATCACTACAAGTATGGTGAACGCGGATTCAAGGAAATTGATGTGGCGTCCATGCGCATGTACGAAAAGCACTCGGAGTTTTTTGCTCAGCTCAAAAGTATAAACCTGGAAGAGAATCAGATGCTAAGGGTGAAAGCGCGCAAGCAGGAGGCACTCACGCGAATGCAGGCGGTGGCGAACAAGAAAGGTAAGCTGAAAGCATTTAACAAAGCGGTAGATACCGTTAATCTTACTTATGGTCATCGGGAAACGCCAAAGTATCTAGTGGTTATCATGAACGGGAACCTGCGCCGAGTCGCACTGGAGATTGCAGACGAGTTCATAGCGCAAGGACGTCTGCAAAATCGAGAGCAGATCTTTGATTTGCACAAAGAACAGATTGGACAAGCCCAGCAAGATCCCTCTTTGCAACTCTTGCCGTTAATAGAACAAAACCTGAGGCCTTACCAGGCAATGCAGCATGTGAAGCACTATCCTTGCTTTATAGATAGCCGCGGTAAAATTTTTCGAAAAATTAACCATGCCGAAGATGGTGACCTGGCAGGGCAGGCTGTTTCCAGTGGAGTCGTTACAGGTAAAGCAAAAGTACTGACAAGTCCCTATGAAAAGCCACTTGCGCCAGGGGAGATACTGGTCACTGTGGCCACGGAACCCGCCTGGACACCCGTCTTTGTGAATGCCTCTGGAGTGGTTCTTGAAGTCGGAGGAGGGCTACAGCACGGCGCTATTATCGCCCGTGAATATGGTATTCCCTGTGTTAGTGGGTTGCCCGGGGTAACCGACATGATTAAAGATGGTGATCTGCTGGAGGTAGACGGTACCAATGGTATCGTGAAGATAGTTGAGGCGGCGTAATCTGGCATAGCTGGCATGACCCTGTTAGTGTGCTTGGGTCCGACTTGATACTATCACTGCTTGATGTTCTGATTAGTCCAGAATACTGCCTGAGATTTAAGTAAGTTTAAGTGCCGATTTTCGGCCAGGAAAGTGTTGCTTCGACTCGCCGTTGACCCTTCGCTGATTAAAGTACCTGTCTCATTTCAGTCCCCAGAACCCTAAATCCCAGTTTCTCGTAAAAGCCTTTGTTGCCCTCGGTTGTTGGCACCAGATACAGTCCCATTTCAGCACAGCCGCGTTGCTTTGCTTCATCGATAGCGCGCTGCACTAGCAGGCGTCCCAGATTGAGTCCACGGGCTGATTCATCGACGATGAGTTCTTCAAGCTCGCAGTATTCGCCACCATAGCGTAAGGCAAGATTGTAAGACACACTCGCACAACCGAGGATTCCGTCTTCATTCTCGGCGACGATAATAGCGCCACGTTCACTTACAAGGTGTGACGAGTACACCTTGTCCCATTGATCGGTGCGCGCTTCGCCAGTTAACTTTTCGACTAGCGTATAGATTCGTTCGCGGTCGGATGCATTAGCAGGCCGGGTTCTGATGCCATTTGGGTTGTCTTTAATCATAGTCTGCTTCAGATCCGTGGTGATGGAGGTGGATTAGCGATCTCTGTTCTGTGCCGGTGACAAGGGCAATCTTAAGGGCGTCACATTTGATGGCGATCTCATTTTTTATCCTTTTGTAAGCTCAGGCAAACCAAGGCCTCGCCGATGGGTATTATGATAATGATGTAAGGCGGGTTCATTGCGGCCAAATAGGTAATGGCTCTGTGCTCCTGACAATGCATTCGCTTGCGTAGATGCCGCCACAAGGTAATCCTCATCGACAATGATTTTGTTAAAACCCGGAAAGCGACTCTCTACGGGTTCGTTGCTTCGTCGAGCCTCCTCTTCGAAGTCTGGATTCATGTAATAACTATGGTGAGTGCGCGACTTTGAAGGACTATTGTTGTCAGGGTACATGCGCAGAATATCCACCCCGGCTGGATCCACAAGGAAGATTACGTTGGGGTAAAGGAAGTATACATTGGTGGTAATCCACCGATATGGCCATTGCTCAATCGGAACATGATGCTCCTGTACCTGCTTGAAACCTGCCTTGTTTGCAAAAACCATTCTGTAATTTTGATTGAACGTATCATGGGTTTGCAGGTTGGCGTAGATCTCCAATCCGAGCGTATCTTTATGTAGGATATTGAAATGGTAATTCTCGCCAAACGTATCGATAGCCAGCTTCCAGTTAATATTGGCATAGATGGTCTGTTGTTCAGTATAGGCATGATCCGCTAGTTGCCAGTTTTGCATGTCCGCATCCAGGCCTCCCAGTCGTTCAGCGACGTTGAATCCTTCACCGACGGATGGGCGGACCCAGAGCATGCCAAATTCTTCCTCGGCCGGGAGTTCAACCAGACCATGCGATTTTTTATCGATGCTGCCGAATTTATCTTCCCGGGTTACGACAATCAGATCTCCGGTATTTTGGTAGGTCCAGGCATGAAATGGGCAACTAAACCGGTTTTTCTTACCTCGCCCGTTTTCTACCACCTGGACACCCCGATGCTGGCAGACGTTCAGAAAGGCCCTGAACTGATTGTCTGCATCCCTGGTTAATAACAATGGGATACCCGTTTCGTCGGTGGCGACGTAAGTGTTGGGGCCCGGCAGATCAGTCGACAATCCCAGTAACAGCGGGGTGTCCTTGAAGAATACGGCTTGTTCCTTGGCCAGGAGTTCCGTACAGGTAAAATCTGTAACCGGGGCACGAAGAATGCACCCTGCATCAGCACTGCTACCCTCTTCAATGCCGTTAACCAGTATTTTCAATAATCGTTGTTGTTCATCAAAGTGCATGGATTCGACTTCAGTTGTTTAGTGTGGTTACAAGCCGCTACAGGCTGCTAGCCAGGATTCTTTTCTCGATGGGCACGATCACCTGATTGAGCGTAAATAACCACATTTGCTGTAGCATGGTCAAGTACCGCTAGGAATTGCCAGTGTGGTGAGGCGTATCTCAGCAAGCCAATAACGGCTTTTCGCATTGCACACCAGGTTGTCCTGGTCGGCCGTTGAGAAATTCAATCGCCTTCGCCACTGTAGATGGCGGTGGAACGTGCGCTGCTGCGACGAACAGGTTCGTGCAGGGTCATTTGTCTTTGGTGTTACCCATTAGTGTTTCTCTTCAGTATTAACCCTTACCTGTAAAAGTACTGTCGCTGCCAGCCCGACCAGGCAAATTCCGGCAACGGTTAGAAAGAAATACCGGTATCCATCCGGGCCAGGGAAACGGTCAATTAGCACTCCGCCCAGAAGCGGCATGAAAATGTCCGGTGTGAAACCAACGACTGAAATAACGCCAGCCGCTGTCCCTGTCACCACGATGGGTATACCCCCTTCCTCCAGCAAGGCAAAGTAAATACCGCGCATGGCAAAAATAGCCAGTGAAGCGACGGCAACATTGATAATCATGACCGGTAACAGGGAGGGCAGTCCCGGTAGTATTGCAAACAGGGTAAAAGAGGCGAACAGTATAAAGAATAAACAAGCGATGGACCTGGCGATGCCGAATTTATCTGCGATAAATCCTGCCCCTAAGGCGGCTATCGGTTTCATCCATAGTTTGCCAACGCTAAGTGCCGCGGCCATGGTAACGCTCATTAAAAAAATATCGGATGAGTAGGATGTAAAGCGAAAGGTACCCCAGTAAGCACAGTAGCCGGAGAGAATGACCACCGCAATTAACCAGACGGTTGGCATTTTCAGTACGGCCAGAACTTCTTTTATACCCACTTCGGGCTGGTTTTCTACGGTATTCTGGCCGCCGGCCGCATCATCAATGGTGAGCCAGGCAAGAATACCAAGCCCGAGAATCAGTACAGAGAACTGCACGATCACCATTGAAAGTGCGAAGGTATTACTGCCTAGTAGGCCGAAAACAGCAAGAATCGCCATTGAACTGAGCACTTCACCAAAGCCGCGGCCGGTTTCAAGTATGCCAAATGCTTTGCCTTGCTCGGTTGCAGGTGCCCAGTTCCTAGTAACTCGAATCATCGATCCCCAAAAGAGAAGTGTAATGGTAACGCCCCACAAGGCGTGTAGAGCCAAGCTAATGGGGTAACTGGGGAAGGTGGCAAAGTATAATCCGGAGCCGCCGGTTAGAAGCAAGGAACAGGTTAGCAGCATCCGGGGTGAAACACGGTCAGCTAACCATCCGCCAGGTGCATAAGAGAGCATGGCTGTGATACCAAATGCGCTGAGTAGTGATCCGACTTCGGCATTATTAAGGTGTAAAGCATCAGCCAGTGGCTTGTAATAAACTTCTTGTAGAAAAGGTAGGTAAAATATGACCCCACCTGACAAGCTGAGCACGGCCATGACGACCCAGCGGCGAATGGTATTAGTTTGCGCCATCAATCGCAGTGCCCCGCTCGCACTGAAGCACCGATAAAATTGCAGATAAGCCGCTCAGCATGGATGGCTGTAATGCCGGCAACGTCATTTTTGGGAGCTATTTCGACTAAGTCCATACCGACAATCCGGCCTTTATTAACGAGGCCGTGCAGAAGCTGCCTCGTTTGGACCCAGTTTAGGCCGCCGGGAGTCTGAGCCATGACCGCCGGCATGATGGTTGGGTCGAGTCCGTCGGCATCAATTGTCAAATAAAAAGGATTTCCATTGGGAATTCTATTGAGCACTGCCTGCATCCCGATGTCGTGTAATTCATAGGCGGAAATGAGATCAGCCCCATAGGCAAGGGCATCCTCAACTTCACCTTCGCGGGCACTTCCAATTCCCCTTAAACCGATCTGCACAATCTGCTTAATCCAGGGCATTTCCGACGCCCGCCGGATGGGACTTGAATAACCTTGTGTTTCGCCGTTCACCTCATGCCGCCAGTCAAGATGCGCATCGACATGGACGAGCGTGATCGGCTCGTTTAAGACTTCAAGGGCGCGCATCACCGGAATGGGAACGCCATGGTCACCCCCGAGCGTGATGAGTATGGCACCGCTTGAAAATATTTTTCCTGCCGCAAGCTGTGCATGGCGGTAATGCGCTTGGTGATCCGCAGCATCAGCGTTGACATTACCACAGTCAGCGATCCTGATATCCTTACCGGCTAACAAAGGGCCACCGAGGTCCCAGTCGAAGTGGTTTTTGGTGTATTTGATGTCTGCCGTGGTCGGCGCGTTTCGGATGATATCAGGGGCGGTACTTTGGTCATTGGCCATTGATGAGGGGTCATAAGGCATGCCAAATGGGATGCCAAGGATAGCAAAATCGGCCTCTAATTCATCGAGGTCCGCAGCAAAAGGAACGTCGAGGAACGTTCTTCCACGATTGCCAGGTGGCGCTGTTAAATTTTTTGTCACTGTTCTAATCCGTTGAAGTCGTGATTTGTCTATTCCTCTGACCCTGCCACTATAGACAATATTTCCGTGCTGTGGGTAGCGCTTGGATGATTTTACTGAGTCTTGCCATTGCGGCAATCTATCCGGGCCATCGAATGAGTGCAGCGGAAGCAAAGTCAGCAAGGCTGCTGCTGGGGTTATTTCCGGCGGGGGAAAAGTTCGAGTCAGCAGTGCTGGTGTGTATCGAGGAGGGACTGGCTTTGAATGGGCCAACCGAGCTTCGAAACAAAACTCTGAAATGCGACAAGAGACTTGTTTATCAGGACAACGATCGTGAAAAGTTATTGGTGTATGGCGCAATGAATTTGACTCTATTGGTGAAATAGGCAGATCAGGTGATATCAGAAAGGTGTGGGCATATGATCAAAGTGCCCTGCCTGGTTAGTGATTGGATTCATACTCGCGCCTGCTTGACTAGTCTGCTAGGCTGAATTATCGCCTGATATTGATGAAGAGGAAAAACGGTGGCCGAACTCATCTATCCCGGTATCGTCAGTTGTATCGCGCTGCTCATTTATTATTACACGCTGCTGATGTCCGGGCTCGCTCGTGGACGCTTTGATGTGGCGGCCCCTTCTCACGATGGTCCAGAGGAGTACCAGCGTTACGTCAGAACCCATCAGAATACGCTTGAACATTTAGTATTGTTTCTTCCTGGATTGTGGCTTTTTGCTATCGCCGTTGACCCAATCTGGGCTTCGATCATAGGAATCATCTGGCCGCTGGGTCGGCTTATGTATGCACGTGGCTATTATCAAGAAGCAGCTAAACGCCAGATAGGCTTAGTCATCAGTATGCTACCCATCTATGTTTTGATTCTGGGTTCTCTAGCTGGATTTGTCTTTGAGGCCGTTTTTTAACCTGGCTAGAAAATAATCAGTGTGTACGCATTGGTGATTTAAAGCTCAGAGGGCTAATTGAAAGAGGCCAGTTTTTGGGTCAGGTTGATGGGACAGTACAACACGGAGTGTAGAGGCCTGTTTAGAAGAATGTTCTGGTATCTATTGAAACAGGGGCGCTGAGTAATCCTTCCAAAGCATCGATGAGATGACTAATAAAAAGATCGGATTTAGGGGCAGGGAAAGCGATGTTCTGTCTTGCATGATGGCCCATGGCAATGGAGATCATTCGTACGGCC
>CAZGCW010000010.1:0-29901 GCA_964524295.1 uncultured Pseudomonadales bacterium | reverse complement strand
GTTGGCTGTAGGCTGACTCATCAAGATGGGGTAGTGCTGTTCGAAGCAACTTGCCAGCTTGCGCTCCGCTTTCACCGCCGCCACCACTTTTTCTCACTTTGCTCAATGCGGATTCCTCCGCTAATGCTAATTCATGGCTGAAGGCGCTGACGTAACTGCGGAAGGTGTCATCAGTTTGCAGAATCAAATAGGTAGGTATTACCATAATGTGACAAAGATCGCGTAATGATGGCGCCTTAATTGTTGGTTGGAGTTGCGCCAGCAGTTCAGCCCGTTTTGCTTGGACTTGCGCATTTCTCTTTCGATGAATGGCATCGATTAAGCCCTGAAGGTTCTTGAAATGATACTGTAGGGCTGATTCATTTTTCTGTTTGGCTTCTCTTACGATTTCCTTGATCGATACGTTTTGGATGCCTTTTGACGCGATCAATTTCTCAGCTGATTCCATCATTGAAATCTGAGTGGCTAGACTTCGTATTTTCTGACCATCCTGTGAAGCACCCATAGTAAATCACTGCACAAAAACCAAAATTATATGCGATTTCGATCCGCTGGTCATGGGTGTGTAAGAAGACTGGTGTGACTGATACAGAGCGAGAGAAAGCTGATCCATAGAAGGGATGCCTGACAGACTGTGTGTTTTTACTGCGGCTTGTGCCTGGATAAGGCCGACTTACCGGGCGTACTTGTGCGTGGAAGTGGGCGCTTGGATGCCCAACATCACTCCGGCATGGGTAAGAGAGCGTTTTGAAGGCGGTATAGAATGGGTTAGTTTGAATGCCGGATTGTCCCCTTAATAATGTTGCGCATTAAAATTGCGGCTGCTATCGTTGCTGACTTGGATGAAAGACAATTGGCTTTCGGCCCAGTGATAACAGAAAACCAGAGAACCCTATGGATATTCTACGCACACCGGATTCCCGATTCGACAACCTTAAGGACTATCCTTTCACTGCAAATTACCTGGAAATTGAAGCTGGTGCAGGTGAACAGTTGCGAATGCACTACGTTGATGAGGGTGAAGGCGAGGTCATCCTGTGTTTACATGGCCAGCCGAGTTGGTCGTATCTTTACAGGAAGATGATTCCTGTTCTGACCCAAGCCGGGTTTCGTGTGGTGGCGCCTGATCTGGTGGGATTCGGTAAGTCAGACAAGCCGACCCAGCGGGGAGATTACACTTATGCCAACCATGTTGCCTGGATGAAAAGTTTTATTGAATCACTGGGGTTAGCTGACATTACATTAGTTTGCCAGGATTGGGGCAGCTTGATTGGTCTTCGCCTTGTGGCTGAGAACCAGGCAAGGTTTGCTCGTGTTGTTCTGGCTAATGGCGGCTTGCCTGATGGGACCGGGATACCGGTAGAGATGTCAGCAAAGTTAAATCAGTTACTTCGCGATACCCCTGTGCTGCCTGCTGAGGAGATGTTCATGAAACTGGCAGGTCCCCTGGAGGACCGGCCTCAATTTATGTACTGGGTTCGGCACTGCGATGCGCATCCAGATTTTTATCCAGCTGAAGTCCTTAAAGGCAGCCTGAATAGCTGTGATGAAGAAGAATATCGGGCCTGGTCAGCTCCATTTCCGTCGGAGGACTATCTGGCGGGTGCCCGTCAGTTTCCCACGCTGGTGCCCATTATTCCAGATAACCCGGCGATTCCTGCAAACCAGGCGGCCTGGCAAGAGTTAGCCAAGCTTGATAAACCCTTTATTACTGTATTCAGTGATTCCGACCCGGTAACAAAGGGTGGCGAAAAGCGCTTTATCGAATTAGTGCCTGGTGCGCAAGGGCAGGCGCATACCATCATCAAGGGGGCAGGTCATTTCCTGCAGGATGATGCGGCAGCCGAGTTCTCAACGGTCGTAATTGATTTTATTCATGATAATCAGAGGTCGCGAAACTGAGACGACGGATTAACGTCATGGCCATTCTGGCAGGCTTAGCGCGCTGATTCTTCCGGCTTCATTCACAGGAGTGACCTGATGTCACTCAGGGTGTCGTTTACGTGCCCTCAACATAAGACAAGCTCGGCTGTAAACGTTTCAGGAGTGATCCGATATGAGTGATAATTTTTCGATTGACGTGTTCTGGTCGTTTCGTAGTCCCTGGTCGTACCTGGCGACTCAACGACTGTGTGACTGGCAGATGAATTATGAGCTGACGGTCAGGTTCAGGCCGGTCTATCCGATTGCTGTACGTACACCAGAATTTTTTCACAGTGTACAGCCGCAATGGTTCTCTTACTTTAGGACAGATGTATTTCGAGTTGCCGAGTTTTTACAACTTCCGTTTACTTGGCCGAACCCGGACCCGGTCGTTCAATACATTGATGATAGTGGCTTGCGGCAAACGGGTGATGAACAACCCTATATCTATCGGTTAACTCGACTGGGTATTCTCGCCGAAGAGCTTGGTCGTGGTATTGAATTTGCGGATGAGGTGTCCAAGCTTGTTTGGGGCGGCACTGCTGATTGGCAACTAGGTGATCATTTAGCTCAAGCGACAGCCAGGGCGGGACTTAACCTTGCGGATATGGATGAGTGTCTTGACTCGGAATCTGACCGTCTAGAAGCTGCTATTCAAGCTAATCAGTTAGCTCATGATAAGGCCGGTCACTGGGGTGTTCCCACTTGCGTATACAAGGGAGAACCCTTTTTTGGGCAGGATCGTCTTGATGTACTGCTGTGGCGGTTGCAGAAGGATGGTTTGAAAACCGATTAGTCTTGGAACCAGGCGGATTTTATTCAGTTTCGGCTGGTTGCTGCCAGCACCCTAGTAAACAGAACGTATCTTTGTAATCAAGACAACTTTTCTCGTTAGGTCCTACGGATCAGGTCAATAATGACTTGTGATACCTGCTCCGGTTCGTTCTCCTGTACGAAATGCCCACCTCCCTTGATGGTGGTGTGAGGTAATCCCTGTGTCCCGGGTACACGTTTGATGAATTGGTCAGCTTGCCCGGCAGTGACTGGATCGTTATCTGAAAAGGCACACAGGAAAGGTTTCTCGAAATGGTCGAAAAACTCCCAGGCTTTGCGTTGTTCTTCCAGAGACGGTGAAGTCGGCAATGTGGGTACCTGGCTGGGCATGGCACGGGGTCCCATTTTAAAACTGGCATCGGGAAAGGGCGCATCATAGGCTTTGGCGAGCTGCGTTGGTAGTGGCGAGTGCAGGCCGGCGGCATGAAGCATGAATTTGAACGCTCTGGCCAGGTTTGAACGCGCTTCCATTGTCATCGACATCATGAAACCAATTGGCATATCTTCGGTTTCCCAGCAGAACTTCTGCCAGTAAGCGAACTTGGTTGCCTGATTACCTTCCATTTGAGACAACGCGCGTTGCATCTCTGCTAGGCTGGGTGTGGGTGAGTTCGCCCGAAAGTCTTCGACTTCATTGATGATGTCGATAGGCAGGTCCGGGATGTAGGGCAAGCCCGTATTAGCAATGACTACACGCTCGAATCGGTGCGCGTGATTGACGACCAGGCGGAGTCCAATTAGTCCACCCCAGTCCTGCCCAAAGAAAGTGATGTTGGAAAAATCGTTTTGTTTTAGCCATTTTCCCATCCACTCAACCTGACGTTCATAGGTATAATCCTCTAATGCTGCCGGCTTATCTGACTTACCGTAGCCTGGCAGATCCGGGGCGATGACGCGCATACCTGCTTGTGTCAGGTAGGGAATCATCTTGCGGTACAAGTAACTCCATACGGGTTGGCCGTGCATACAAAGGACGATAGGACCTGATTGGGGTCCTTCGTCCAGATGGTGTATACGCAAACTGCTGCTGTCTTCCGTTTGAACGACCGTATAGTTTGGAGAAAACGGGTAGTCAGCTAGGTTGGCAAATCGTTCGTCTGGGGTTCTGAGTATCAACATGGTCTGCGGATCTCCTTGTGAGATGTTTGGTTTCTATCCCGGAAAAAGTGCAATGCGCGGTCCTCGGGGTGTCGGCCTCTTGTGGGCTTCTGGTAGCTGGCAGAGTCGATCCATTCGGGTTGTGCTGCCATCGATATATTCCCAGACCAGTTGATTGCCGTCCATATAACGTCGCACAACCAACGGTCCCCAGCCGACGACATGGAAGTCCAGTATGCCGTTGTTCCAGGTCATACTTGCAGAGGTCCTGGGGCAAAACTGCCTGGTGCCAATCGTGAATAGAACGGCACCTTCCGTATCGTTGGTGTTAAGTCCCGCCGTGCTGTTGGGACCACTGTCGTGAATAAGGCCACTACTGGTGACAATGACGCGGGAGCCGCATTGTTCGACGCGTTCCACATGGCCAACCCGGCCTGTTACGCCGACCCAGAGTCCGCGTAGGTCGTCAGCATCCTCAGGTAGGGGTTCGGTGCACTGCCTCAGAATCGGTAGAGGGAAATGATCGTAGCTGCACCCCGGTGTATTGCCTTTGGGAATATCGGCCGCCATTTTTCCAGTGCCATCCAGAACAGGTAATTGGCAGTAATTTATCGTGCTTCCGTCACCGGAGAGTGTCTGCGGGTCGGTTGTTAAGGGTGGTCTTGGTGAAAAGAAGATGAAACAGAATACGAAAATCACCAGAAGAATCAGTGCGGCAATCATGCCCAGGAGAACTTTGAACAGGTTGGGTCTGCTTCGCGTTTTTGTTGATCGCAAATTCATAACGAAGAAATTAGCAGATTGCAGATATTAATGTAAGGCATTATTATAAGTTGGTTTTGGAAATGAGAATGCAATGATGCCTTTGACTCAACCTCTGCGCTTGAAAGGAGCGCCTGGTTCGCCCTACACCCGCAAGATGCTGGCGTATATGCGCTATCGTCATATTACTTATGAATTACTCATCGGTGACCATTTGGTAGCAGGAATGGAGTTGCCAAAAGCGAAGGTCGATCTACTACCGACCTTTTATCTACCTAATGAGCAAGGTGAGATCGATGCTGTGGTTGATTCCACACCGCTGATTAGACGTTTTGAACGGGCATTCTCTGGAAGAGAAGCGCTGCCGATGGACCCAGTGTTAGGGTTCATTAACTACTTAATCGAGGATTATGCGGATGAATGGCTGACTAAATCGATGTTCCACTATCGGTGGTACTACGATGCTGACATCAAGAAAGCAGGTGATATTTTACCCCTCTGGCGAGGTCTCCAGATGGATGATGAGCAGCATCAGAAAGCAGCTGAGTTTGTTGCGGGAAGGCAGATTTCACGGCTTTATGTGGTGGGTTCCAATGATTTGACCGCACCGGTGATTGAGGCCAGCTACAGGCGCTTTCTGGATATCATGAATCGCTTGATTATGCGCCAGTCCTACCTGTTTGGTGAACGACCTGCTTCAGCAGATTTTGGGATCTATGCTCAATTGACCCAGTTGGCAAAGTTTGACCCGACACCCATGACGATTTGCCTGCAGCAAGCCCCCCGGGTATTTGCCTGGACAGATGTGGTTGATGACCTCAGTGGTCAGGTGTGTGCTGATGATGGCTGGATGTCGCGGGATACAGTCAAAGCAGTCTTAGGTGATCTGCTCGCCGAAATTGGCAAAGTTTACGCGCCAGCCTTGCTGGCGAATGCTCGTGCAATGCAGGCAGGCCAGAAACAAATGGAAACCATGATTGATGACCAACCCTGGCAGCAGCCAACGTTTCCATATCAAGGTCGTTGCCTGGAGTGGATCAATGAAGAGTATCAGTCATTGGCCGCTGAGGAACGGCGCTGTGTTGACGATATTCTTGCGGGGTCAGGGTGCGAAAATCTGTTGTTGCCGGTCTAGTTTTAATGAGGTTAAGCATGATTAGAGCGTGTCGGGTTGCAGTCGGGTGAGAACCTGGACTGATGGGTAGGAGCGGTCAGGCAAGGCTGAGATAAGGGGCATCGGGGATATGGTTAAAAAAGGGTTTTTAATGTTCATTGCTTTTGCCGTTCTCGGGGGGGCGATTGCATGGATTAACCGAATTGACCTGATGCTGGCGATGGTTAAATATCGCAGCGATCGCGAGTATGAAATCGGGCCCAAACGAGAGATAGACTGGCAACGAGGTCCTGAAGTGGCTGGCGAAGATGACCGCCCACCTAATATTATTTTCATCTTAGCCGACGATCTGGGCTACAACGATATATCGACTTTTGGTGGTGGAGTGGCAGGCGGCCGGGTTAAAACACCGAATATCGATCAACTCGCAGCTGAAGGGGCCGTGTTTGAACAGTCCTATGCCGGTAATGCGACTTGTGCACCTTCAAGGGCCATGTTGATGACAGGACGATATCCGACGCGAACCGGATTTGAATTCACGCCAACGCCATCTGGTATGGGGCCGATGATCTCAACCATTAGCGATACTATTGATAACGGGCTGCCGTCTGGTCGGTTTAATGAAGCAGCTTCAGAAAATGCTAAATCATACGAAGAGCAGGGTTTACCGTCTTCGGAAGTGACTATTGCTGAGATTCTGAAAGCCAGAGGTTATTACACAGCCCATGTAGGTAAATGGCACCTTGGCCGAGGTGATGGTTTCAAACCTAATGACCAGGGTTTTGATGATAGCCTGCTTATGGCAAGTGGGTTATTTCTGCCGGAAGATGACCCAAATGTGGTTAATGCCAAACTTGATTTTGATCCCATCGATCAGTTTCTGTGGGCGCGACTCAGTTATGCCGCTGCGTTTAATAATGGCGGTGACGAACGCTTTGAGCCCAATGGTTACCTGACGGATTACTACACGGATGAAGCGATTAATATCATCAAGGCCAATAAGAACCGGCCTTTTTTCCTGTACCTGGCACACTGGGGGGTTCATACCCCTTTGCAGGCGACTCAAGCGGACTATGAAGCGGTAGGCGATATCAAACCGCATCGGCTGCGCGTTTATGCTGCTATGGTGCGCGCTTTGGATCGCAGTATCGGCAGGATCAATGAAGCACTGATAGATGAAGGGGTTGCTGATAACACGATCGTGGTTTTCTCTAGTGATAATGGTGGGCCAGGTTATGTTGGTTTACCTGATATTAATGCGCCTTACCGTGGCTGGAAAATTAGTTTTTTTGAGGGTGGGGTTCGAGTACCGATGTTTATCAAATGGCCAGAGCGGATTGAGGCCGGAACCACTGTCGATAAGCCAGTTGCGCATATCGACGTAATGCCCACGCTCGCTGCGGCTGCAGGCGCAGCTTTGCCGGATGGCGTGGAAATTGATGGAGTGGATATCCTACCGCTGGCGACGGGTGATGTTGTTGGCCAGTGGGGTCGACAGACCCTCTTTTGGCAGAGTGGATACTACCGGGTCGTTAGGCATGGTGACTGGAAGCTTCAGGTCTCAAACAGTCCGGACAAGCAGTGGCTCTATAATCTGGCAGAAGATCCGACAGAGCAGAATAATCTTGCTGAAAGCAATTTGGAAAAGCGTCGCGAACTGATGGCTTTACTGGATGCTCATCAGGCATCGGCACGAAAGCCGCTTTACCCTTTTGTGGCGGAGATGGCAGTCGCTATCGACAAAACGTTGGCGGAATACTTTGAAGCAGGCGATGAATATAACCATTGGCCTAACTAAGTTTGCTCAGTACCTGACAGCGCTTCATCAATCGACGCGCATTCTGGTCAAAATCATCGCGGCGATGTAGCACTCGGCGGTTGTCCCAGATAACCAGGTCATGGGGGCGCCATTGCTGCCGCAATACATTCTCATTCAGGCTAGCATAGGACCAGATCTCGTCGAGTAGGGCCTCGCTGTCTTTGAGGTTGAGTCCCGGGATGTAAGCCCACTCTCGTCGCCCAAGATACAAAGCCTGTTCCCCGGTCTCTGGGTGGATAGTAATAGCTGGGTGTGTCGCACCGGGCGCATCACGGGGGTCATCGAATGGTTCGAAGCCGGGTCGAAGTTTGCCAACACTGGTGTGCGCTGCATCATGTTTGATGGACAGGTTGCGAAGACGTTCCAACAGATTATCCGGGATTGCGGTAAGTGCAGCATTTTGGTCAGAAAAATAAGTATCGCCACCTTCGTTTGGGATTTCGATACCGAGCAGGATGCTAGCCGGCGGCGGGTTATCGACGTAGGTCATATCAGAATGCCAACTGGCTTCCGCATTGCCGAGTCCGCCAATGGGTTTGCCATCCTGGATGATGTTTGACAGTTGAGTGACGTAGCGATTTTTAATCTTGGCTCGCTCTGATTTCGGCAACCGACCCATGGGGATTTCTTCCAATGGACCAAATCTGGCACTGAATGCCTGCAGTTCTTCTTCATTAATGTGTTGGCCGCGAATGCGGACGACACCGTAGGTGAGCCAGGCACTATACAGCCGGCTAAACTCGTCGTTGGTGATTGTTCTTACATCAATACCTGATATCTCGGCACCAAAGTTTAGACTAATCGGTTTGATTTTCATGATAGGTTCCATTGGTTTGAGTCGCTCATGTTAAAACCGTTCTCGGAGTAATGATTCTAGCCATGTAGGATAACTCAGGGTGGGCAATAAACAGGTCGTTGAATTTAAGCAGCGCAGCACCCAGGGTGGTCTCGTGCCAGATTAGCTTCTCTAACTGTTCCTGGTTGTAACGACCTGGTTGAGCAGTCAGGGCCTCCAGATAGAAAACCTTGGCATCTTCAATCGCGTTTTTGAACCATTTGAGTTCAGTGATGGGCAGGGTTTGATTGTCGAGTAGGATGCCGAGTTTCTCAATATTCTCAGTCATGGAAAATCCGGATACGCCAACGAGGGATCGGCCGGCCCGCCGGCGTAATCCGAGATCATGCCAGGGTAGCAGGGATTGTAATTCGTCTAGTAATTTTGTTTTCCATGAATCGGTGTCCTTGCTGGGTTTGCTGAAGGACACCGGACAGGCGGGTGCCTCACTAAGCCCTGCTAGAGGTGCATCCTCTGGAAAATCGGCCAGGACAGGACCGTTTGGCATCGTTAACAGCGTCAGGGCAGCCTCAATCACGCGATGTTGAAATGCGGCATCGTCGGGTTTACCGAGTGGACGGCCGAGGGGAAAGCTCACCCAAAGGGCTCGGGGAGGCTTCATATGCGCTGTGTTCTCTCGCACCAGGCTGATACCCGTGGTCATCAGGCCTGTCCGTTCGAGGAAGTAGCTGAGCGCGCACACGGCGCGCGTGCAATTGGGTCAGACAGGGGTCAGGAATACCGCATCGACCTTGTCCCGTTTCAAAAGATGGGCAACCTCAGATGCGCTTTGCTCATAAGCAGCCGGGTCCAGTCCTGCGCCCATGAAGCTGTAGTGAAACTCTGCCAGGGAGCCAATTTTGCCATCAGCGTCGAGTTCTCGAAACCGATCGATAGGGAACACCAGGTTGACGTCTTCGGTGAACCCGGTCTTGTCGAAGTTGACTGAGCTGTGCGACATAACAAGGCTGTTGGCATCATCGCTTCCTGAAATCGGCCTGAAGGTTGAATCCATAAATTCAAAAGCAGGGTCATCCCGAAAATGTAGGCCGGCGGTAGTAATGAGCGCTATGCGCATGTCTGCTAGATTTTTAGTCAGTTGAGTCCATGGCAGGGGTCCTAGTGGTGGTTGGGCTTTTGAGCTAAGATGCTCGCGTTCGTAATCGGGGAGATCCCTGAGTCTTACCATGGTTTAGTACTTCCGTTTCGTATTGTTGACTCTGAATGGTTCAAATTCCTACCGAGGAGCCAGAAGTGGTAACTGTTCTCGGAGATGAGTGTGGTCAGAAGGCGCCAGGTGCGGGCAAAAAACAGGCCGGCTCCGACGCTTGATCTATAGCCTGATACGGTGTGTATTCTGACCGGTGTTGTCACATTCATGGAATGATATTGACATAGAAGAAAACAAATGTCACTATTAGTGACATAATAAAAAACAATTAAATCTGACGCAGTGAGTGTCATCCAAATGAGTGAAGTCAGAGCGATAAAGTTAGACGGGCGCATGGTACGCACTGCCGCGACACATGAAAAGATTCTAAGTATCACCCGTGAATTGATTCTGACCGGGAATATAGACCCTACCGCGCGTGAAATTGCTGACGCAACAGCCATCACCACCAGAACGCTGTTTCGGCATTTTGCCGACATGGAGTCCCTGCAGCGCAGCCTAATCGAAGATGCAGGGGAAAAAGCCTCGGCGGTCATGGATGAACCTTTCCCCGATCAAACCGGAAGCAGTTGGCGAGACCAGATGCAGATCGTTATTACCAGGCGTGTCCGGGTATTTGAGTCACTGCTGCCGCTCTATATTTCTACCATCTGGAGCCGGTACCGTGCATCGACTTCAGGATCTCAAAGGGCCAGTGGAATAAAACGGCGAAGAAAAAGACTGATGGAAGTGCTACCCAGGGAAATAATACAGGACCGGCTTCTATTTGAAGCGATAGATGGCTTGCTTGGTATTGACTACTGGATTAGCCTGCGACGGGACCAAGGGTTGGGCGTCCGCAAGGCAGCGCAGGTGCTAAGGCTCGTTGTGGAAAGGCTGACTGGACATGGGTAAGTCATTTGTAGAAACCCATTTACCTGGATTGCAAACGGATTTTCAGCGTTTATTTCCAGGATTGATGGTCGCGTTTACGGTTGGTTTCGCCGCCAGTTTCCTTGGCGAGCACTATAGTGCGCCATCGTTGTTGTTCGCACTCCTGCTTGGCCTTTCACTCGGGTTTATTTATGAGGATGGGCGGTCAGCCGAGGGAGTCGATTTCTGTGCGAAAACAGTCCTGCGAATTGCCGTCGCTCTGTTGGGTTTTAGAATTGCCCTGACAGACCTTTTAGTATTGGGCTGGGAGGTGCTGGTACTTATCCTGGGTAGCGTAATAATGACTATTTATTTTGGCTTGGTGGTGACTCGTGTCGCTGGACTGAATAAACAATTCGGTCTTTTATCCAGTGGTGCGGTTGCAATCTGCGGGGCATCAGCTGCCCTTGCTATTTCGGCGGTGCTGCCGAATGACAAGACCAAGGATCGAGATACGGCCTTTGTCGTCGTTGGTGTCACCACGCTTTCCACACTGGTTATGATCATTTATCCCATTGTCAGTACATCCGCTGGATTATCAGATACGGCTGCTGGCATCTTTATTGGTGCCACCATTCACGATGTTGCCCAAGTAGTCGGTGCCGGTTATTCGGTCTCAGAAGCAACCGGTGACGTTGCGACGGTTACTAAGCTTTTGCGTGTTTCATTGCTCCTGCCCGTGGTGCTAATAATCGGGCTGGTGTATCGAAAATCAAAGAAAGAAATGCAAGAACGACCGCCACTGCTGCCTCGGTTCCTGGTGGTATTCCTCATTTTTTCATGTGCTAACAGTTTCTTCGATCTCCCTGAATGGTTAACCAGCACTGCCAATGTGATATCTCAGTATTGTTTAATTGCTGCTATAGCAGCAGTTGGACTCAAGTCGAACCTGAAAAGCCTAATGGCGCTAGGTTGGGGCCCGGTTGCGTTAATGAGCTTGGAAACCGTCTGGTTGGCTGGGCTTACGCTGATAGGGTTGTTGTACCTATTGGGTTAGGACCGAACGGCAATCACGAAACCCTTATAAGAGCACATCTGGATTTCAGGTATCGCTGCACGGAACGCTGATGAGCTTAAGGGTGGCAGTTGGAGGTGTATTGCCTCCCGAGTAGAAAGTGGGACTGCTGAAGGTGGCGCCGGCACTATCGTAGGATGAAAGCCAGTCGTTCTAGATGATGGGTGCAGCGAATTCCGGCCAGTCCAGTCTTAAGATACACAAGCTTGGGGTCGAGTAACGGGTAATCGACCCTGATGTTGCGCTCGGGTAGGGACAACAGAAAATCCGGTCGCTCATTTATGGTAAATAAAGCCCCCTGGTTGATTCACAATTTAATGTATAGCATTATTAAGGTCAGACTGACTAAAGGTGTCCAAGAGCAGAAGCTGATCTACACGGAGAAAAACGATGGCCGATCTGATTGTTTACGGTACGCCCGTATCCCCATTTGTACGGAAAGTTGAAGCCTTTCTGAGGCATCAGAATGCTGCCTATGAGTTTGAAAATATTAATATAATGGCCATGCCAGACTGGTATGTTGAGATCAGCCCAGCACGCAGAATCCCGGTGTTACGGGATAAGTCTATTGGCGCTGAAGGGGTACCGGGAACCATCGCAGATTCGTCAGCCATCTGTGCTTACTTGGAAAAGAAACTGACTGCGGGTCTTTATGCAGATTCAGCATTTGATACTGGGCGAGTCGTGTGGTTGGAAGAATATGCTGACACGGAACTAGCGCAGCCACTAGGCATGAAGCTGTTTCGGCCCATTATGTTTCCGCGGTTTGCCGGCAAGGAATCGGATCTCGAAACAGCAAGACAGACTTATCAGGAAGTGTTGCCTAGGTACTTCGATTACCTTGAAGGTGTGTTGGATGGTAATGAGTTCTTCGTCGGTAATCGATATTCGATTGCGGATATCGCTATCGGTGCGCAGCTCACTCAGTTGGATCTGGTTGTGGGTTTGCCTGATCCTACCCGTTGGCCAGGACTTGCAAGCCATACTCAGGCTACGCGACAACGAGTGGGTTTTGTAGAAAACCTGGCAGCTTGTTCAAAGATGCTAGGCCGGGTGCTTCCGGAAAAAGTAGACCTGTCGTGAGTTACCCTATATTGACGACGGCGGATGGTCGTGACTTCGTTCGCACGCCCGATGCCTGTTTTGATAACCTGCCAGACTTCCCTTTTGAGCCGCACTATGTGGAAGTTGATGGCCTGCGTATGCACTATGTGGATGAAGGCCACAAAGATAGCGAAGTGGTGCTGTTGTTACATGGCCAGCCGGACTGGTCCTACCTCTATCGAAAAATGATTCCGCAGATAGTCGAGTCAGGCTATCGCGTTATTGCCCCTGACATGATTGGTATGGGGCGCTCGGATAAGCCGACAGATATTCATACGCACACGGTATACGCACACGCAGCCTGGTGGCTTGATTTGATCAATGAGCTGGCACTCGAGCGCATCACATTTTTTGGTCAGGACTGGGGTGGATTTACCGGTTTGCAGGTGGTTGCGCATCATCCGGACTACTTCAGTCGAGTATTGATCTCAAACAGCGCTCTGTTCCTCATGCCTGAGCCGATTTTGAACATCCCGCAGGGGATTAATCGTGAAGAGTATCCGGTTGAGGTTAATGCGAAGATAAGAACCTTCGATGATTTCGCGACTGATTGTGCAGCGCAAGGACTCATAAGGGAAGATATGTCTGAATTTTTTTGTGCCTGGATGCTGTATGCGCTGACGGGGCCTGAGTTGAAGGCCAGTGATAACCTGCGTAGAGATTTCGGTGGAATTGAACTGACGGACGATGAAGCGCGGGCCTATGATGCGCCGTTTCCAGATGAGATTTTCATGACTGGAATCAGAACCTTACCCAGTATGGGGTCAATGATTGATACGGGCAAAAGTCTGGCGGCCTGGGAAGCGCTGAAACGATTTGAAAAACCATTTTTGACCGTGTTTGGCGAGTACGACCTGTTGGTCGGTTCGAAGAAAATACAGGACGCACTCATTAACAATGTGGCCGGCGCAAAAGGTCTGCCTCATGACAGGATACCGGCAGGGCATTTCATTCAGGAGACTCAGGGTGAAGAGCTGGCGAGGCGACTGATTCATTTTATGGCATCGACATGAGTTGCGGCTGGGTTCGGTGGCGTACCTCGTTGAATTTGCCTAAATTACTCATTACCAGATAGGAATTTCTCATGAAAAGACATCACCTTTGGTTAATTGCAGTACTCCTTTATGCTGCATTCTTCAGTTGGTATACCAATTTTGATGGTCCCATGCGCGAAGATGAAATTGAGGAAGTGCTAAAACAGGCTGAGCAGAATGGACGTTCAGAGCAGGCCCTTAGGACACTGGAAGATTTTATGCGCACCGATACAGGTAATGATTTTATCATGGTCAACCTGTTAGACATGAATGAGTCGCCACCTGAGTTACCTGCCACTGGGCCAGGAGCTGATGCCATGCAATTAATCGGTCATTACATGGAGCACATGTATCCAGCGCAGCTCAAACGGGCCAGTCATCCAATATTTTTTGGTGGGGCAGTGGCAGATGCGATGGATATTTCAGGGATCGACGGCGCGAACCATTGGGATCAGGGGGCGTTGTTTCGATACCGAAGCCGACGCGACATCATTGCGATTGGGACCAACCCGGCTTTTGATGAGAGGCATGATTATAAAATGGCGGCGTTAACTAAAACAATTGCATTTCCGGTTGAGCCTGTGCTTCATTCTGGTGATGCCAGAATTGTCCTTGGCCTGCTGTTATTTTCGATTTTTTCGTTGTTGGACTTGTTAATGTATAGGCGGGCATCGCGGTAGTGGTATCGCTGTCACAGGTAAATCCGACCGAGCAGGGTAACCCAGCTTAGACCCGTGATGACAATGGCCATAAACACCGCAGCCGAACCCATATCCTTGGCTCTCCCCGAGAGTTCATGCAGTTCTCCACCAAAGCGATCAACAACAGCCTCGATGGCACTGTTGACTAATTCAGTCAACATGAGTAATAACAGCGGTACCACCAGCAGTAGAAATTCCACCCCATCCCGCGCCAACCAGATGGCCAGGGGCAGTCCAATTAGGGCTATACCTGCCTCTTGCCGGAATGCAGCTTCATTGTGCCAGGCGGCCTTGATACCAAGCCAGGAGTACCTTGTTGCTGAAATAATGCGGGTCAGCCCTTGTTCACCGGGTTTCATGTCTATATCACCTTCTGTTGAATCTGATTTCTGGCATCGATGTGGTTAGTTTAGCGCAGACTGGATCTGACTTTGGCATGTTTTTCTTCGCTTTATGGCGTTCCAGCCAAGCTCGTACTAAGGCATTTGAGTAAGCCAGGATGCAGGCAATCCCGCGCGATGGTATCCATCTCTCTGGGTGAACGATCGCATCAGGTCTGAGAATTGACCTAAAAAAATGGCACGTATGGAATATCAATATACCTCTTGTCGAACTAACGCTGAACGGATACAAGGCCATACACAACCCCACAGCGCGTTACCCTCGGCTGCTCACCGAGGGTAACGCGCTGTGAAGAAATGGCCGTTGCCGGGCTATCCAACCACCCTTACCCTGCCATTACTTGAGCGCACGGCAGAGGGCAAGGGCACAATTAAGTGAACCGGAATAGAACGGGTAGTCCGGCATAGTGAGCCATTGCCGTCAGTGTGACCTTACTTCGTCGCTGAAAGATGGGTATGCACTATTTTCCAGTCACCTTTAATCTTAAATAACACCATCGTTCCAGTCTGGTACATTGAGGTCATTGCGTTTTGGCCGGCCCGAACACTTTCCGCGCTGTTGGTGGTATTGATGACCCGATAGAAACTGGTCACGGCTGAGTCGCCATTGACGCGAACCATAATGTCCTCGACCGTGGCAATTCTCTCGACGCCAGGCCGGGCTTTTTTTAGGACATTGTTACCCGCCGTTTGTATGGCCATGGACTTAGCATTATTAGTGTATCTTATACCGTTGGAGATAAAGGTGCGATCACTTGCCATGAGTTTTGTTTGTTCGCTTAAATCCAGGGTCTCTGAATTAATATATCGATGCACTACCGCCTCTACGTCGGCGACATCGTCAGCACTGGCAATGGCGGTAGTAAACAGCATCAATAAAGGTAAAAAATTAAATCTATGTGATATTTTATTGTTGAGCATAAGTACCTCCTCATATTTTTTTGGTTGCTCTTTTGAGCAATTAACATAGTAGCCTATTGATTTATATTTATCATAAAGATAATAAATGAGTTATCGGTCTGCAAAGAGCGGTTTCTTTTAATCTGCACTTAAGTAGGGTTCAGAGAGAGCCCGTGCGGGTTAAAAATTGCCGGGCATCGAAACGAGGATGGTATTCATCGTTTCTTATCGAAATCATCTTGCCGGTAGTAAACAGTGGATACTTTAAGTCAGGTGATTGAATGTGCCTGAATGGCAGTACTCATGGGTAAATCCACTGGATTTCATAGAATTTGAAATCTCTTTAGAACCCTCAGCCGAGTATTCAAACTACTCGATTTTTCTGCCGCGAAGCCAACGATGACCAAACAGGTTACGGGTTATCACACGGTCCTTTGCTTAGGCGTGTTGGCTATTTTGTCTTCGGTGGAGAGAATGCAATTGCTTCAGATTATGATAGTGATAGAAAGGGGGTGGAAGAAGCGCTTACCGATGGTCTGCTCCGAAGATAGGTATTCGATTTTTCAGGTGGATGCCTGATTTCAGGTGTGTTGGGAACGGGCACGACAGTTTTACCCCGATCCTATTATGCGGTTAATGCATTCCCTGGCGAATGTGAGCAGATCATGAGCCTGTACAAGCCATAGCCTCCTGCGGCTGGCAGGGGCAGGTTGGGTTTCAGAGAGATGGATTTTTCGTTAACAACCGGTGACTGGTGCAGTTTCAGCGGCGGGCTAGAGTTCAACCCTGATCCCCGCCGTAATCCTTAGCTCTTCCCTATAATCGTTTCCGGAGAGTTTGTTGACGCTGATAAAACCGGTCCAACCATCAGGAAAACTACCTAGAATGGCGACGCCTAGCCTGGCGGAGGTTTCATCCGGGGTATCTCCCAGCGTCTCAAAACGGGTGCCTGATGCGTCAGCTACAAAACTGGATAATGATCGGCTGACCTCAGAATCTAGGGCATTTTCGTATTCGGCGTAAATCTGTGGCACTAAAACACCGAAGCTGGTGTTAATTGATCGGCTAAATTTGAACCCAGCGGTGGCGATTGTCTCGCTGCTGTCTTTGTTTTCGATTGACATTGCAAATCCAGCACCGCCTGTTTCTGAATAAGGATCAACGCTGGACGAGAACCTTCCCAGCCGGCCATATATCTGAATCAGATTGGCACCATAAGATTTGTCCCATCCGGTGCCGATACTTAAGGCCAACTGATTGCCATCCGTATTAGCGGCGGTTATGACATCAATCGTTGGCGTACTTCTAGTGGATTCCTGGAACAAACCAATACGCCGAAAGGTATAGTTTGAGGAGGAATAAGATGCCAGGGCATCAACATAGACGTTATCGGTAATCACGACTGTTGTGAATACAGAAAAATTAAAGTTGTCAGCATTGCTGCTGCCTTCACTATCGCCGGGGATAAAATTTCGTCCCGGGGCTGCGCCATCATAGCGGGTGTCGTATCTGTCCCAACCCAGCAGTGCGCCCAGCATCCAGTCGTCGTTGATTCGATAATCCAGTCCCAGCTGAATTTTAGTGGAGGTTGTTTCGTAGCCTCTTTCCAGGTCTGTTTTCAGGCGTTCAAGGTTGCCGTCAGTGGCATTGAACAGCAGACTAATGCCGGAGGTGCCAAAGGTGGTTTTAATATCGGTAGACGAAGCGCTGTCTTCAGTTTCGCCGGGTTCACCTCGTTCTTCCTGCATTTTTGCACGGAGTGCTTTGATTCGGGAGCGTGTCTCTGCCAAGGCATTAGTACCATTTGCCAGCGATTGAGTGGGTACCAGCGAGTCTTCGCTATCACCAGATAGATCGCCGCCCACGGAATCAATATTGCACCGGGTATTAAAGTCACTGTTAGGGTCTGCCGTGGTACAGGCACCGAAGAGGAAATCCTGGAAATCTGGCGAGGCTGCAAAAGAGTTGGAGGTCGATAGGAATAGGGTTAGTAGGACCAGCTGTGTTGAATGGTACAGATGTTGCCGTAAAGTAGTGAGTCTCACATCTATCTCCTTGCTAGTGGGATGTTTTGTAAAAAACGAAATCACCGGCCTCGTGACCGGCATATTTGAGAGGTGCATATTCGGGTTCCTGAACAAAACCCACTTTGCTAACCGTGTCTGATACCTGAGGTGCCACCGTCCTGAACAGGTCATAGCCCGTCACTGCGCCTTGATTTTGTTCCAGGGCGGTAAGCAGTTCGGTTGCAAATACGGAATGGGCACCGCCAATACCGTCGAGCACCGGCGCAACACCCCCGGAGGTAAATGCCGTTCTGGTCCTGGCTCCAGCCAGGCTAATTAGTTGTTGCTGTTGTTGGGCCGGGCTCATGGCCTGGTTAATGACGCCTAAGGCCGAACGAGACATCATCCCCGAATAACAGGAATCAGCAATCACTAAAATCTGTTTGGGTGGCAAGGTGTTAAGCAGGTCGGTAATAGCCACATTGGAAATCCAATTTGCTGGACTATCAGGTTCGGCATCGATGGGTAGCCAGCTACCGCGTTTATTTACCCGGTCCAGTTCTCCGTGACCTGCATAGTAAACCAGCAAACGATCTTCGGGGTTGAGTTTTTTCCTGAAGTCGTTGAGGGCCGATAGCAGTCCATACCGGTTCACATCAACCATGACTTCAACGGAAAAACTGTATTGTTGTTGTAATACAGCAGCTACCGCTTTGGCGTCACTGACCGCGGTATCCAGTTGGGGTAATATCTGATAGCCGTTATTGCCGATGACCAGAGCATAGTAGTTACCAGTAGTCGGTTTCGCGTCAAGCGGGTTGTCGCGGATGTAATTTTCCGCAAGGTTCCTTGTTTGACCCGTTCCACCCGGATTGTTATCTTCGAAGTAGATTGACCCGTCAGTCATAATGGACAGATGGGTTTTTCTGGATTGTTCATCCAGAACCATGATTTCGATGCGTCCCCTGTCGGGTTCGACGGCGCCACGAAACAGGGCGTTACCGATCAGTCCTGCGGGTTTGCCATTCAGGGTAATTTGTTTAATGGCCATCTCCGTCTGAATCTGGCCGATAACCAGGATGGGCGTACCAGTAGGCGGATTTGCTTTTACTTTGGGGTCTATGCTGATACCACGTTGGCTGAGCTCGGGTTCGATGATGAGAATTTTTGGCGGTTCATACTGGGTTTCCAGCAAGGGCTGAATTCCCTCACCGCTAGCCTGTCGGTACCAGAAGCGAGCCATTTCCAGATCCTTTTCCAGACCAAGGCCGAGTTCAAATAGATTGCCAAGATTAATGGCTGCCCGCGAGAATCCCTGTTCTGCTGCCATCAGGTACCAGTAGGCTGCCAGCGAATAGTCGGGATCTATACCCAGTCCTTTCTCGTAGGTTTCCCCGACATAGGTCTGGGCTTCGGCATCACCTTCTTCGGCAAGCGGTAGCCAAACCTTCAGCGTGGTTGCTGAACTGGCGCGGTCGTACGCAACATACTCACCTCCACGTGCAGCACATTCAGCGGTATTGGTTTTGATTGCCCTTCGGGCTGCGGCATAGGTCATGTTGCCCAGTCTTCTTATCTGGGCCGGCAACAGACAATCAACCACCATAAACTGATTAATGTCACTTTCAGCCGGGTTGGCAGCAAAGCTCGATGGGTGGCATACGCACACCAAAGCAAGAAAAAGCATTCCAGTTCGTTTTGTGTGCAGCCATGGCCAGCATCGCTCCAGCAGGGCGGTAGTCTGAATGGGTGCTGTAACAATGCTCAACTTGGTAGTATTAGTCATAGCAGCATTGAGTTTGTGATGCCTCAGCGCTAAATGCAAGAGGATGTCCTGGCAGGAATGAGCCACTGCAGGTTTACGCGTTAGTGTTCTTCAGTCGGCATAAAGACGGGTCTGTTTAATTTCAATCAGCACTGGCCAGGTGAGCTTATATCAGCGTTGCTGTTGGCGTTAGGTTAGTTTCAAGAGATCTTCATCATGACGTTCAAAATTAACAAATCGCAGTAGCAATAACATGAGGCCAATCATGAAGCCGGAAAATAGCATCATGCCACTAAAGTCGGTCCAGTGACTCAGCGGTACCAGTAGTCCTGATCCCATGGAGTAGGTGAAATTCGCCAGAGCCATATAGACGGCGAATTGTGATGCGGCAACCCGCTGCAGACAGAGCCGCATAAACAAGGCAATCAAGGCAACGGTGACGATTTGGGTTGCAATAGCATTGATGAGCATGAACGATTCGAATAAGTAGAATCGTCCCCAACTATTTTCAAGGAAGGCCATGACCAGGAAGGAGAGCAGGCGAAACAGGACAATCCATTTTAAGATGCGGAGCGATCCAATGCGATCAATCAGGGGGCCCAGAATAACGCCCATGATCGCTGCAATGACGCCGGTCATGGCGACCCAGTTTGAATAGTCGAGCTGTAGCCAGCCAAGTTCTTGGACGGTGAGAACGGGACTGAGCGCCACTAGAAGACCCGAGGTCATGCGGTTCAGTGCCTCAATCAGAACCAGTAAAATACTCATGGGAAGCAGCAAGGCCTGGAATATACGAACCAGGATAGATCTCCAACTTGCCTCAATGAATGACAGACTGCGGTGGGCTGCAATACCCTGGGTCCACGGTAGAATGCGTTCACCTGGGCGTTCTCGCAGGCATAAAGGGATCAATAGAATTAGGAATACGGACAATGCCATTAGAGCGGCTGCCAGGATCAGTCCCGAGTTCATCAAGGCCCAGCTACTGGTCGCACCCGCCAGGCTGATTCCGGTCATTTGACCACCATACATGAAGGCATTGCCCTGGGCGCGTTCATCCTCCCTGAGCAGGTCGATGGCCATACCATCAACGGCGACATCTTGTAGGGCGCCGAATATATTACTTACAAATCCCAGAGCAGCGAGCAGCCAGTATTGGGAAGCTGGCTCTGGATTGAGAAAACAAAGTGCGAGAAAACTCAACAGCAGGCCCGACTGCGCCATTAGAATCCATGGTCTTCGCCTACCCATCGCGGGAAACGAGAATTTGTCCATAATAGGGCCAGCAATTAATTTACAGCTCCAGGGGATGAAGACGAACGCGATGAAGCCACCGATTTCAGCTGCTGACATATCCAGAGACGCCATATAGGCAGGCAGAGCAACTTGGTAAATTCCGATGGGGAGCCCTTGCCCGGCATAAAGAAATGCAAGGCTGATCAGCCTCAACCATTTAGAATCATCAAGTGATGGGAGGCGGGGCGGTATTGCTGTCATGTTTAAAGCCTGTGTGTCACCCTGCCAAGCATCCATGTCAGGGTCAGGATGTCAAATGGTGGTGCGTACCAGGCGACTTCGCTGGCCTGTCTCGAAGCGCTCGAGAAAGCAATATGGGTTGTTGGCTGGTATGGTACTGCCTCTGCTGAAGTCAGTGATTAGTAACGACTGGCGCGGATATCTGTGCTAGCGTGTTAAGTGAAAAGACAAATAACGGAAGGGAATTTTTTGGCGAAATCTCAGGAAAAATCCCCGACCATTGGTTGGGATGTCATTATCCACAGCAGTGCAGGTGTTCTCTGCCTGTTTCTTGGTGCATTCATGTTTTTTGATGGCTTCGCCTGGGCAGTGCATGGCTTCTCTGCCATGATGTTGCTGTCTTTTGTCAGTGCTTTGCTGATTAGCTTGCTAACCCATAGTTGGGTTCAGGGGCATTTTCTGGCTATGTTTCCAGTGATTGGCGTTGCATTCGGTTATGGGGGCTATGAGTGGGGATTTATTTTGGCTTACCTGTTAATTTGGGTCGCTTTTCTGCATTTCAGTTGGCGAGGCTATCAACAAGCTGCAGCGTCAAAAACGGAACCGGGCTAGAGTCGCGTTCCTGCTTAGCAGCCCTTTGGCTGGATTTGTATCGATCCGATCACAGCGCTTGTGATTGGGTGCTGGGTTAGTTTTACGTCCAGTCCTTGATGATCGATTTCTGGTGGCAGAGTGTGCTGAAATACCCAACGAGCCATAAGGTGCTGGCTCACTGAGCGTGCAGGTTTTACCAGAACGGTTAATCCATAATTTTGATTAGAAGTTCATCGGAATGCTCAAGAATGTCGAGTTTGGCGTTGATGAGTTCTTCGCTAAGAATTTGATTCACAGCGGCATATTTTTTGCCGAAGTCTGTATAGTCCTTAAACCCGCAGGACATATAGTGCCCTAAATCTGACCCCCAGGCGTGATGATACAGATTACACGCACCAAAAGCGCGACTGAATACATCGAACAATTGATCGGCTCTGGTCTGGCGTTCGGCGAGGCTCAGGTAAGGTCCAAAACGCCAGGTCATATAGGCTACCCGGTCCGGCGAAGCCTTTAAATTCCGTTGCTGCACTTCAAGGATATTGTCGTTATGGGTGGCGAAATTCTGCGCACCGGTGCCGGTTCCCGCGGCTTCGGCTTTCTTCATAATGGTGCCGAATTGATCGAAGTCATTAAAATAGCAGAACGTATAAAACGCGCGTTGAGAACCGTATTCGTGCTTGTAAAGTCCGCAGTTATTGAAGCCAAGGGCTTCCTGACCTTTCTGGTAAGTAACCAGTTCCGCTTCAAGGGTATCAGGATCCTGGCCGTGGGCAATTTCATAAATAGAGTGCAGAACGTAATGGTTACTGTCGGCGTCGGTTTTCTCATGATGATTAGCCTGGCTCTGTAGTCCCCAGCTTAGTATGGTCATGAGCGCGATCAGTTTGAAAAAGTTCATTTTGGATGTCCTTTGGTTTTGATATCTGTCAAAGTAACCTGCTCAGGTTATTCAGCCAAGCATGGTTCGATTATGGTTAGAAGTTTGATGACTAGAATGGGTTTGTTTCATTTTTGTTGGCTGTTTGAGTATGGGAAAAGTTTTGATTGTTACTCAAACTAAACAGAGTTAGTAGTTTATCTTTCATGCGTTGATGGTATGGGTTATGCGAGAAAATAGGGTGCTTGATAAGCGAGATTCAGTTGAAGCCTGGCTGGAACGGATCTTTGATGCCGCTGCGACCTACGAGGGTTCACCTCATAGTATATCGGCTAACGCAAAATTAAACATGATTTGGCTTGATTCTTCAGGTAATCCAACGGGTGCGGAGCGCGGTAATCTGAATGCCGCGGAAAGGGCTTATTTTCGCCGTCACAACAATATGGTTCCTCAATGGCGTAACGCAGGCAGGAGAGGTGTCTTCTGGAACTGTGTGGTCTGCCGGGGACCTGAGCGAGAGTCGAGCATCCGCATCAATATTATTTGGGATGACAGTTATTTTCTGGTCAACGTAGCTCCCTTAATGCGATCCGAAGTAATCGAGTTCAGCAAGGTACATAATGCATTGTTGATTATTCCGAATCTTTCCATCCTTTGATGTCCTGCGCGGGTGCAGTCCAGGTTGCTTGATGTGGCTAAGAATAAGGTCTTTCATGTTAGTTGATAGTTTGTTTTTATTGGAGATGCTTTGTAGCTCGATCATGCATTGAGTTAGTTCGCTGGAGCTAAGGCTGCCAACTGACTTCCTTGTTCGGTTGTGAGTTAACTATCTCGACATTGATTAAATCAGCATGGCTAACCTCATACCTACCCATCCTAAGTCTGTGTTAAATTACTTGGTTAATTGGTCAGGCCAGTTTACCATAAGATGTACCCATTATGAGTAACGAGTAATGCAAGAAACCTGGCGATGGTTTGGCCCGGCTGACACCGTGACCCCGCAACAGATACGTCAGGCTGGTGCGAGTGGCGTCGTCACTGCGCTTGATCATATCAATACGGGTGAGGTCTGGTCACTTGAAGAAATCAAAGCCCGGCAATCGCTGCTGACTCAGAATGGGCTTGAATGGACTGTCGTAGAAAGTGTGCCTGTTCATCAGGATATAAAACTCAGAACAGGTCACTACAAAACCTATATAAACAACTATCGGCAAAGTCTGGTTAACCTTGGCAGACTGGGCATCAAAAGAGTCTGTTATAACTTCATGCCAGTCGTCGACTGGACTCGTACCAATCTGAGTTTCGAACTCGAGAATGCATCCAGCGCACTTCGTTTTGAAATGTCGGATTTTATCGCCTACGACGTTCATATTCTAGAGAGACCCGGTGCGGTATCTGATTATAGCCAGGCCCAGGTAGACACAGCAGCACAGCGATATTCGGCTATGAGTGAAGAAGAGGTGATGCATCTGGAATCTAATATCATAGCGGGATTGCCGGGCGGCGAAGGCTCCTATGACCGCCAAGGTATTAAGGAGGCAATCGACGCCTTTCAGGGCATCGGCACTACTGGTCTCCAGCGCAATCTACAGTTGTTTCTGTCGGACATCATCCCGGTTGCTGAGCAGGCTGGTGTGGTCCTTGCTATCCATCCTGACGATCCACCGTTCTCCCTGTTTGGATTACCCAGAGTCGTTTCGACAGCGCAGGACGCCAGGGCGATTCTAGAATCGATGCCCAGTACCAGCAATGGCTTAACACTGTGTGCTGGCTCCTATGGTGCCAGGTCAGATAACGATCTTGTCGCTATGGTCCATGAATTCGGTCCTAGCATTCATTTTGTGCACCTTCGAAATATTCACCGAGAAGCCGACGGTTCTTTTTATGAAACAGAGCATTTGGTCGGTGATAATGACATCGTCGGTATCATACGGGCTCTATTGGAACAGGAATCATCGCGCCGGCTTAGCAACAGCCCACTGGCTGAGATTCCGATGCGCCCAGATCACGGTCATGCCATTGGTGATGAGAAAGACGATCCAGCTGTTCGTCCCGGGTACTCTTTTGCAGGACGACTCAAAGGTCTGGCTGAATTGCGTGGTGTTATCCATACGTTGTCGACTTTGGCGCAGGGAGGTTGACCTAGACCAATGCACCACCCCGATCGCCTGTTACCGACCGTTCCCGTCACGCGTGATATTGCCCGGAATTTATATGCTCAAGTTAAAAACCTGCCGATTATCAGCCCCCATGGCCACACCGACCCGGCCTGGTTTGCGGACAACCAGCCTTTTGGAAACCCAACAGACCTGCTGATAACACCGGACCATTACATTTTTCGGATGCTGTACAGCCAGGGTATTGCCCTGGAACAATTGGGTATTTCGCCCAAGGGTGAGGACGCTGTTTCGTCGATAGATCCGAAAGAGGTCTGGCATATCTTTGCTTCGCATTACGATCTATTCAGGGGCACCCCATCACGGCTCTGGCTGGATCATGTTTTTGCAGAAGTTTTCCATAGGTCGGATCCGCTAACAGGGGATACCGCTAATGACTACTACGATAGCATTGCAACCCAGTTACAAACACCAGACTTTTTGCCACGCCGCTTGTTTGAAAGGTTCAATATTGAACTACTGGCTACGACGGAATCACCCCTGGATGATCTTGCACATCACCGGGCAATATTAGATAGTGCCTGGCAGGGTCGCGTCATCACGACTTTCAGGCCCGATCCCGTATTGGACCCTGAGTTCGAAGGGTTTAAGACCAATTTGTCGACATTGGCTTCAATCACTGGAAAAGATACCGGCTCCTATTCACAATACCTGGAGGCATTAAGAGATCGCCGAGCGTTCTTTAAGGCGCATGGTGCTACCGCCACAGACCATGGCCATCCAACACCTGGTACTGCCGACCTTTCCCCGTCGGAATCAGAAGCGCTCTTTAAGAAAGTCACCAGCAATGATTTTTCTGCTGCCGAAGCTGAATTATTTCGCGCCCAGATGCTGACTGAAATGGCTAGGATGAGCCTGGATGATGGTTTAGTGATGCAGATTCACCCGGGATCCTATCGAAATCATAATCCCCATCTCTTTGAAACATTTGGCCGGGATAAGGGCGCCGATATACCTGTTCAAACCGAATATGTCAGGGCCCTGAAACCGTTACTGGATCGTTTCGGTAATGAGCCAGGTTTCTCGGTCATTTTATTCACCCTGGATGAGACGACTTACAGCCGTGAGTTAGCGCCCTTAGCGGGACATTACCCTGTGCTCAAACTGGGACCGGCCTGGTGGTTTCACGATAGCCCGGAGGGGATGCGTCGAATTCGGGAACAGACCATAGAAACCGCGGGATTTTATAATACGGTTGGTTTCAATGACGATACACGTGCGTTTCTTTCCATTCCCGCTCGCCACGATATGTCGCGGCGAATCGACTGTGGTTTCCTCGCCCGGCTTGTTGCTGAACATCGAATGGATGAAAATGAGGCTTCTGAGCTGGCTGGGTTGCTTGCTTATAATTTTGCCAAACAAGCTTACATGCTCTAGTGAAAAACCGACTTTCTGAAAACAGCTTGAATGGCTTCGGCCTCGCTCAAAGGCCAGTCTATTCTCGCCGCAAACTAAAGCCTGGCATCCTACATATGGGCGTTGGCGGGTTTCACCGTGCTCACCAGGCCATTTACACTGAAGACATTTTGGATGGCGGAGATCATCGTTGGGGTGTTATTGGCGCTAGCTTGCGTAGTTCCACCATGCGACATCGGCTTGCGCCGCAGGACTTTCTCTACACCCTCTGTACCCGGCACGCTGATCATAATGAGTATCGAGTGATTGGCGGGATAAAAGATGTGCTGACACTATCGCAACATCAGCACCAACTCGTTGAACTGATTGCATCACCCGAGATTAAAATCATCTCCCTAACGATTACCGAGAAAGGTTACTGCCTGACATCAAGCGGAGAGATTGATGAAGCCCACCCCGACATTCAGAAAGACCTCAGTAATCCGAGGTTTCCGATCTCTGCGCCGGGGCTGCTTGCCAGAGGCCTGCAAAGGAGAATGGAAACAGGTTCCGGCCCTATTAGCATTATTAGCTGTGATAACCTCTCACGCAATGGCCACAGTACCCGCCAGGCAGTCACAGGAATCGCCAGCTTATTCAGTGCGGGAAATACTCACTGGATCAGTGACCATGCCAGCTTTCCGGACACGATGGTGGATCGAATTGTGCCCGCAACCAGCGACACGGATGTATTGAGTTTTATCAATGAAACCGGTATGGAAGATCACGGGCTGGTTGTTTGCGAACCGTTCAGTCAATGGGTGATTGAAAACACCATGACCGGTGAGCGACCGGAGTGGGAGCGAGCGGGAGCGCAATTGGTAGATGACGTCGCAGTCTATGAAGAGATTAAACTGCGTTTATTAAATGCGACCCACTCAGCTTTGGCTTATCTTGGTCTGATCGCAGGTTATACATTTATACATGAGGCCATGGCAGACCGTGTACTGGCTAGGTTTGTAGCCTATCTGATGGATAAAGAGATAAGTCCGATGATTCAGTCCCCGCTAGGTTTTGATCTCCAGCACTATACTCGAAGTATTCTCGAGCGATTTACTAATCCCTCGATCCAGTATAGAACGGCGCAGGTAGCCAATGATGGTTCGCTTAAGCTACAACAACGCATCTATCCGACGCTTGCTGAACATTTGAAAATGGATACCGGTTCATCGGGCCTGATACTCGTCGTTGCTGCCTGGTTGCATTGCCTTAGCGTTCGGAATGACGCTTCCTTGTTTAGCGACCCAGTTGCTGACCTTGTCAGGGGTTACTCTGGAGACAGTCTTGTCCATTGGCTGTCTTCTGAATCAAAAACATTAGGTATTATCTGGGAAGATGAACAGTTTAGGCATCAGCTTAATAAGGCAGTGGCGGACCTGAAGCAGCACTCTATTTACACGATAATACAATCGGCGATGGTCAGCGCTTAGGCACTTTTAGTTAGAAAAGTGTTGGGCAGCAGACGCTGTTGATGCCTCGATATGCTTTAACATGGCTTTTTTGGCGGCGACCGGATCTCTATTTTCCAGCGCCTTAAAGATGGCTTCGTGTTCGTCCAACACGGGATAAACACCTTCCTCGATAATCAAGCGATGAAAGCCGCGACTTAATCCGCTTTGACCACGCAGTGCCCACAACCATGAAATCGTTCTGGCAATGGGGGTGTTTTCTGCCGCCTCTGCGATTAACTTGTGGAACCGGCTGTCATAAGCTTCCATTTCCTGGGTTCCCGCGGTTCGGCACATCTCGTCGTAGATATCGTGAAGTTGTTGCAGTTGATCATCACTGATTCGCTCGGCGGCTAATGCGCAGACTTCAGGCTCAATCAGTAAACGCATTTCCAGAATTTCAAACGGCCCGATTCCTTCATCGGAAACCACAGGCGGTTGCTGCAGGTTTTGGTTTGCGACATAGATGCCTGAACCGGTGCGAACTTCAATGAGCCCAGAAACTTCAAGTGCTACCATAGCCTCGCGAACGGATGGGCGACTGACCTTGAGCATTTCTGCAAGGTCCCGTTCGGATGGTAGTTTATCACCAGGGCTGACATCGCCGCTGAGGACAAGCTCAGCAATGCGTCTTGCGACTCTGACATAGAGGCGTTCCTGAGTATCAATCGGTTTAAGTTTAACCACGTCTCTCTCTTACTCACCATTAACTGTTTGCTTGCTGTGTATCTTCCGGGTTTAAAGGCTTGTGGATGCTTGAAACACCGACTTAGAGCCAGCCCAATGCTACCCCTGTGCTATACAACACACTGGACACAACCAGTATGACACACAAGCTCATCGCACCATTGTATACCAATGCCTTGTTGCCAGTGGGTATATTGTTGCCAAGATAATCGCTGCGATTGTTGAGTATCAGCCAGCCTACGTAGGCAATGGGTAACAGTAGCCCGCAAAATGCTGAAGTTGGCAAAATGACATAAGGGCCCATGCTGGACCAAAGGAACACCCCTAGGACCGCGGGCGTGGGTATCAAGCAGGCCAGTCGATAAGCGATTGAATCTTCATCGAGGTCAAACATCTCCATGGCAGCTGCACCGCAGGTGAGCATGTGCATGACCAGGGACCCTGCAGCCATCCCGAGAACACCGAGCGGAAAGATGAGTCGACCCACAAGGTCACCCATTCCTGCCTGGGCAAACATAACACCCGCCTGTGCCGGAGCAAGCCTGTTTTGAATCGTGCTTGCTCCATCATAAAGTGATGCGGCGGCGGCGATGGAAATCAGACTGGTGATGATTAGATAGGGAAGCACCAGTCCAAGTACGATATCGTACCGAGCCAGCGCTCTTTCTTCTGGCCCCCAGCCGCGGCGCAGGATTGTGTATCCATAAACAAACGTCATGTTGATTCCAACGGCTGTGCCCAGCGCCGCCATCATAGTCGTTACACCAATGCCGGTGTCAGGAAGCGAGTGAGGAACAAAACCCCACAGTACCTCTGCCCAGTTGATTGATCCATTTAGGCCGGCACTGATTACGACCCAGGCAAAACTGGTGGCGATCAAGGCAGTCAGTATTTTGATGCCATTTTCAAAAAGGCGAACCCCATGATTGCCTTTCCCGTAGTTCCACACCGTCGTGGCACACCCGATCCATACCAGGACTGCAAGCATAAATAAATAGACTTGCCTGCCAGTGTCGGTTTCTTCATTCTTCAAGGAAAAACTGAAGCTGACCTCTATTGCCTCTTCCAGCATCCCTGCCGCAAGGGGGTAATGGGAAAATCCCCAAATGATGCTTGAACCCAAAGCAGCGATGGCCCAAAGCCAGGCTAGGCTGGGTGAAAGGTGTTGCTTCATTGCAGTGAACGGTTTTTTACCTGTTGATAGAGTCTGGTGGGCCAGGGCGAACAACATAACGCAACCGATAATCATGGCCACAGGTTGTATCCACAGAAATTCAAAGCCAAACAGGGCGCCAATGGAAAGCGAAGTGATAGCTGAGCCTCCACCCAGTGTCATCGCCCCTTGAAGCCAGCCAGGGCCGCCACTTTTAATCAGATTTAAGATCGAGGTCATTGGTAAGACTTCTCCATATCAATTTCTACAGGCAGATCTTTGGGTGCTCGAAGCGATGCGTTCTGTATTTTCTCCTGCAGCCGGGCTTCGTATTGATTTGCATCAATCGGCACGGCAACGGTTTCGTTGTTCCAGGCGGAAAGTAAAATTCCATTCGCAATCTGTAACGAACCAAGCCCTTGTTCAGTTGGCGTTAGCAGTTCGCTACCGGTTTCCAGGGAATCGATAAAATTCTGCAATACGGCTGCGTGCTGGTCGGGTTTCTTTGTGATTTCAATGACTTCACGGTCAAAGGCGGGCATACCAAACATCTCATGGGTCGTTCGACAGTGGGTTTGAACATTTTCGCCGGCCTTACGCACGTCAATGACGTTGTCTTCGAGGATGAGACTACCGCGGTCGCCGACAATTTCCAATCGGTTTACACCGGGTGCTTCACCACTGGAGGCAGTTAAAGTGC
>CAZGCW010000009.1:0-39907 GCA_964524295.1 uncultured Pseudomonadales bacterium | reverse complement strand
GAACGAATGGGAAGGGTTGCAAGATATCGTCGCGGCTGCAACGACAGAAAAATAACAGCTCCACCTCCGCCCTTCAGTCCAACTCAACATCCCTCTAACTGAACCTGACACAAGCCCCTGCACTCACCTCAAGCCCTGAGCCGTTCTACACCCAGTCTATCGCGGCGCCAGGCCTTTTTCTGCCCGAACTTTATTCATTCGGTCTTTATCAACGCCGAGCCTCTCGCCCAAATCCTTTTCGTCAACCGTCCCGGCCATATGCTGCCCGGCCAATTTACTGTTGTACATGATTTTCTTGACCGGGGTGACGGATAACACCGTACGGAGTGGTGAATCAAGAAAATCCACCCAATAGGCTTCGCCATCGGGGTTACCGGGGTTTAGTTTTTTCGCCAGCAACTGATAGAACCAGTGTTTAGTCTCTTTATCGTCATGAAACTCGCCGGTTCCCTTAAACGTAATCGCGCCACCAGGCAGCTCCGCTGCACCCCCTTGACCATAACCCATACTGCTGACATTAACAGAGACTTTCGGGTTTCTTTTGATGGCTGAGGTACGATGTCGATGCTCGGCAAAGGTGATCCATATCTTCCCTCCTTCCCAGACAAATGCATGGGTTACACCCACCGGCCAGGAGTCCCGGGTGGCCCACATCAGCACACACTCCATGGAGTGACACATCAGCTGGTCTACCTGATCCTCCGTGAATGGGTAAACCGATACTATTTCATGGTCATGAGTCTGGGCCATCTGTAACTCCTTGTCTAATTTGGCTAGGGTTCAACCCGAACGATTACGCGTTCCAGGCATTCAGGCGTTAATATAACATGGAATAATTTTATATCGAGTGAGTAAGGACTATGGAATAGGTTTGGCGCTACCCAGCACGATACCGGCGCTTACCATGGCTCACCATAAGGCCTGATGATACTTTCAAAACTCCAGGCAGATCGAGGCTGACTAACCAGTCGATAGCACTCTTTTGCTATATCCGTGGGCTGACAGAAAAACCCTTGCGGCTTGTCTGCATATCGCTTACGAGTCCACGGAAGGTCAATCACGGCATCAATCGCGCAATAGGCGACGTGGATGCCTTCCGGCCCAAGAGACCTGGCCATGCTTTCAAGCAAAATCCGCTGCGCCGCTTTTGTGGGGGCAAAACCGGCAAACCCAGCCTTGCCTCTATAGGCGGAGGTATTACCGGTTGCTAAAATGCTACCGACACCGCATTCAATCATAGCTGGGGTAACCCAGCGAGCAAGGTGCAACAAAGCCATGGTATTCACTTCAAAATTTTGCTGTAGCACAGCAGGATCAATATCCATAAAACTGCCAAAAGTGCCGCCCACCGCATTATGAATCAGCACATCGGGGCTTCCAAGATCTTGCTCTATTAAAGACAGCTGGTGGGTTAATTGCTCGGTATCACTGACATCACAAGGAAAAGAAAAGGTCCCCGGAATGGTTTCAACCAGTTGCTGCAGGCGTGTTTCGTTTCTGGCCATCATGGCAACACGATAGCCTTGAGCAGCAAAATGCCGGACGATAGCGCTACCTGTTCCTGGGCCCACACCCGTGACCAGAAGTAATTTCGATGGATTATTCATGGATTCACAATCTCAGTTGTGCAGCGATTGAACACCTTCTCGGTCTGCACAGCGTATTGCCGGTTAACCACTAATTTGCAGATATTTCTTTGACTTTGATGCGCAATCCGTCTGACCTGACCAAAACCTTCGAGCCCATAAAACCCTTTTCAAGCCGAACTCGATCGTCTTTCCTAAATACACTGGGTGTCGTTGACCCCTTAGAGAAGCGACGCCCATCCTCAGCAATAAAAGTAACTCGCATAAATCGATTACGAAAGACCTCAACAATCTTGAATTCATCGACATCAGGCTCTACTGAAATAACGGTTTCAACGACCTCTTGCCTAAGCGCTTGCTTAACCTCGGTTGACGCACGCACTTCTTCAACTTCGGTTATTTCAGTCTGCACTCTATTGGCCATCTTGTCATAACATTTAAGGCGTTTATCTACATCTTCTATGGCTGCACATTCAAGCAGGCTGGCAGAAAAGGCTGAAGGAATAGCCAGACATAGCAATAATCCAAGAATTATTTTTTTCCAGTTACGCTCCATGCCAACAATCCTTTTTCATCATAGATTTCCTTACATTCTAACATCTCTAGGCCTACTTGCTGAAAGAGCGCCTGAAATTGGCTGATTCCTGCTTCATCTTTAGCTACCGAAACCATTTCCTCAAAGCGTAATCGATAGGAGACAAATTCTCTTCCTAAATCATCAATAAAAATCTGGCGTTGCTTTTGGTCTTGGTTAATTATCCGGAAATACTTCAACACTTGGGTCATGAACTCAAACATGGTCGCATTAGCCGTTGCAGGATTCGTATCAGAAAGATATCTGGAAGCTAACTGATTAATCTGCCCCCTCGCTTCTTCAGCCTCAGGGCTTTCTTTCAAAGCAGCTTTGCCCTTGTTTCGCTGAACATCTTCTATAACTTGCAGGCTCTGAATAGCCTGATTTATATCCGCTTCAATATATTCATCTACTGCTTTCTTGGACATCTGGGTGACAATGGATGCGCTATGGTGCAGTAGAAAGCTAATCCCACCACCCGCTTTCAAGATACGAAACAATTCAGGGACCGATCGACTTAGATCCGAATACTCAAGACCAAAGATAGAAACGACTTGGTCAACTTGAGCAGAAGCAAGGGGAATTTCCTCAGCAGCCGTACCAGAGAGAATTTCAGGCGGATAGACGGCTTGCCATAAAAGATCTTGGGCAATTGAATTTATCTGGATATCGGCCACATCCAAGCCAATATATTTCAGTGCTTTGCCGTCCTGGAGAAGATTAGTCAATAGCGCTGTATTACCACAACCAACGTCCAGTAGGGTCTGGCCTTCTTCCATTCCAGACAGGACTCGCTGCCACCATTCACCTATAGAGCCTTCATAACCTTTTTCATAGTAAGCGCCGAAGGTTGTCGTATGGCCGCTTCTCCAAAAATCTGACCAATGATTTTTCATAGTTAAAAAAAGGCCCACCTCCTGATAGGAGATGGGCCTTGGTTACCTCCAAGTCCGCTTAGAACTCTAATGTATATTCAGCGTAGACGACCCGACCCGTAAGAGGGTACTGGTATTCATCAGCCATACTGCCAGCATCATTTAACAACGGATCTTCATCCGTTATGTTATTTGCACCAACTTTGATCCGTCCATAGGAATCCAAATCGTAACTCACTGATGCATTCAACTGTTCCCAGCTGTCATACTTCTCGTCACCATTTCTTTCCTTGGATTCGCCAATGAAGTCCATCGCTATACTAGCCGACCACTTATCCATGGACCAGGCTATGTAAGCATTCGAGCGCCACTCTGGGAAGCCCAAATCACCAACACCATCACCCAGTTCACCAGTTCCATAGGTTATTTCATATGAATACTCTAAGTACTGTGACGCGTCAAAAGAGAATCGGAATTCACCGAAATTAGTGTCCAAGGTACCACGTAAGGCATAGTCGACACCGTTATATTCAAACTCGGTATAACCATTCTGGTATCCAGCAGAGATTTCCTCTACCTTACCGGCTGAGTTCCGGACAACAGCGGCATTACCACCTGACGTCTGATAATCAACATTCAACTGGTCCTGAGCAGAGGTATACTCGATCGCATTGTCGATTTTCAGATTAAAGTAGTTAATACCAACGATCCAGTTATCGATAAACTCATAGTCGACACCAAAAGAAAAGGTTTCTGATTCTTCTGCCTCGAGGTCTGGGTTTGAACCAATATAGGTGCTGAACTGCTCTGTCGGACAAGGATCTACACCATTTTGTTGGCAACCCCAGTAGTCCGTAGCACCCTCAGCAGAGAACGTAGTTAATCCATACATGTCTGACAAATCAGGCGCGCGGAACCCTTGACCCCAAGATGTTTTGATCGTGACCTGTTCAAATCCAGGCACGTTCATCACAGCACCGATTCTAGGTGATGTTGCATTACCAAAGTCTGAATACTCATCGACCCTGACAGCTGCATCTATTTCAAACCAATCCGTTACGGGCAATATTGCTTCCGCAGTAAACGCCTTGACGTCACGATAGCCTTCGGCTGAATTACCTGCCGAACCACCGACTAACCCTGCTTCAGACTGTGCATCCACTAACGCTGCATAATCAACCTCATAATACTCTGCGGCGAAGTATGTTGAGGCCGTACCACCTGCCATATCAAACATATCCCATTGCAACCCGGCGAAGAATCGAGTAACCGACTGACTCTCGTCCTGAAGCGTAGTGGTCTTTAAGTTAGCTACGAATTCATCAAAGTCATTAACACCATAGGCAATATTGTATGCCAGGCCTGAGTAACTCAAATAGTATGAACCGATTGAAGCTGAGGTATATTCCGAGTTCGAAGCAGTTAATTCAAAACTAACATCGTCCGAAACATCCCCTTTAATGCCAAGATTAATATCGATCAACGTATCATTGACGACGTTATCTCGAGTACCAATATCAGTCCAACGGAAATAACCATAGGTTGCCCCAATTGTATTCCTGGGATCACCCGGAATAACTGGCCCTGGAGCCGCTGGCGGCGCATAACGGCCAAAAGACTGGTTATCTGAAATGACGACATCTACGAAGGCATCAACATCATCAGTGAGTTCATATTCTGCACTGACCCAGGAATTAACCCTTTTGAGGCTGGCTCTGTTAGCTGAATCTAACGCATAAGCATAACCACAGTAATAACCATAACCATAATAGCTCATGGGTCCTTGGAAACCATTTTCCTCAGTACAATTATCACCAGGGTGGAAATACCAAGTGCTGGTGTCATTAGGGTCAACCGCACCACCGGCATAACCCGGGTTAATTAGTGTGTAACCATAGATTGATATACCTTCTGTCTCTTGGTATCCATCAATCTGGCCGTTACCGTTCAAGTCACTCTTACGTGCCTTAGTAAAATCTCGATCCTTGTCATATATCTCGTCTCGAGAATCAAACTCCAAAGCGAATGTGACGCTGCCTCGGTCAGAACTGGCACCTGCCAGGATAGAGAAGCTTTCCTCGACACCGCTATCCCGCTCTCGATCACCATAACGCGCTTTCATTCTGAAACCGTCATAGTTCTTTTTGAGTATGATATTAACAACACCAGCAACGGCATCAGAACCGTAAACTGCCGAGCCACCATCTGCAACAACCTCGATTCTATCCAAGGCGCTAAAAGGGATCATATTCAGGTTAACGGAACCACCACCGCCTAATGAAGGCGAACCGGTCATTCTTCGTCCATTGATCAAAATCAATGACCGAGATGAGCCTACACCACGCAGGTTAATGGTTGCATTTGACTGCGCACTACTTCCTGAAGATTCCCGGAAGGAGCCCAACGAGTTCAGATTAGAGGTCCTAAGGGCATCAGCTACGCTGATATCACCAGAAATCTCCATATCTTCGGCAGTAATAACCAGTGTTTCCTGAGAAGCCGTTTTCAAAGTTCGCTTGATTCGCGAACCAGTAACGACGACTTCTTCCATGCTTTCAGCTGACTCTTCATCAGCAGCAAAAGCGGCCGACCCGGCGACCATAGCAAGACCAGATGAAAGGCCTAGAGCTAACCTAACCCCAGACTGTAATTTGTAGTTTTTTGACATAGTTTAAAATCCTTTATTCGACTGTTGATAGCGCATCTCAATCAAATTAATGAGATATCGCCTACTCACGGCTAACTCCCCCGGCCTCGAGAATCTTAATCTTAGATTAACAAAAGAAATAAATCAAAACTTATCTACACGTTATTTCTCTTGTACTTGACTAGCGCTAACTGACCTTTGGGGGTGCTTTTAATCGCTGAATCCTAGCAAAACTCTCGTCTTTACACGGGAGGCCAAAACCAGGCCTATCAACTCCAACTACGGGTTTATTATTTAGATGGAATGAGATCGAATGCAATTGTGATTCTGGGCTCACTTGACTGAAATGGAACTGTCTCGTGCCAGATATAACTAGGGAACACGATCAGTTTACCGACTACCGGGGTAAGATACAGCTCTGGCTCTGTCGCATAGGGAACCTCCACCCCAGGTCTTCCAAGGGCCAACCAGCCTGATTTATCATCGGCACCCGATGAGGCTTCGATACCATCGGGAACCTCAAGATAATAGACACAACTCAACCAACCCTTACTGTGGACATGTGGCTTATGGTACCCACTGTCCTTTAGCAGGATTGACCAGGAACTCTCGACCTGGAATTTCCCCAAGTGCCGCCTGGAGACCTGAACTGGCGCGAGCTCATCAAAGTATTTGGCATCCATCACTTTATCGATAGCGGAAAGAAGTAGGTTCTTCAACTTATTCAGGGCAAAGTTTGGCTGTGAAAACAAATTACCAGCTGATTGAGTACCGCCTATTACACTCTGGTGGAGCGGGTTACGCTTGAAGACATGCAAATCCGAAACAAAACCACTCACAAGGGTATTAATCTTAAATAGTTCTGCTGTATCGCAATAATCGAGCAGGTTGATCTCAACAACAAAGCGTTCAGACCGGTATTCTCTTTCATACAAACTTGCTTCGGCAGAGGTCAAATCAGCCCCCTTTTGGATATTACCTTTAAGCGCTATCAGATACTGATTGTCAGGATCATCTGCCAACAGCGCATCAGTCAAGGAATCAGCTTCGGCCATCAACCCGAGACCTAGATAAGCCTCAACAAGCATTCTTTTAGACAATGGCCTGTCAATAAAGGAAGCAAGATCAACAATCCGCTGGTAGCTGGCTTTTTTCAACAATAGCCTAAGGTGCGCATTAAGAATATCCGCATTTTCAAAGGCTTCACCATAGTCAGAGCTAGCCAAGAGCTGGGCGGCTTCTTCCGTTCGGTTCAAACTAACCAAAAGAGTAGCGTAATCACTTACTAATCGAGGATTTTGATTTTCAACTGAACGATTCTGATAATGACTCAAATAATCTTCATCATCGAGTTCATAGCGGACTATTGCATAAACCCAGTTGATGGCTGCATCTTCAGGATACCGCTGCAATCCGACTTCAAGCCATTCAATAGCCAGATCACTTTCCTGCAGCGCCGCCGCGACTACAGCGGCCTCGCTATAAAGACCTGATTCTGTAGGCTGCAACGAAAAAGCTTTCGAGAGACAACGGATGGCCCCTTGCTTGTCACCTAACTCTTGGTTGACCTTGGCTATTCGAAACCAAACGACTGCATTCGAGGTCTGATCAATCAGCATACTCTCAAGAACCCGTTTGGCCGCATTCCAATTGTATTGGCCTTCAAGTGCTTTCACCAACCCCAGCGCACCTTTTACGTAGTTGCTTCTGAGTTCCAGGGAACGCCTGAAAATCGACTCTGCTCGACTGAACTCTTGCATTTCTATCAGGCATAGCCCGAAATTATATAAGTACTCAGGCTTGGCTGAAGCAAGGGCTATACTGCGATCAAAGTACTTAACGGCGTCATGATAACGACCCACTTTTCGCAGACAATCCCCAATGCTATTCAGGACTTCGTGGCTATTGGGACGTTGCTTTAATAACGAGACGAGAAATGGTACCGCGAATTCAGGCCGCTTGGCCTTAATATTTGCTTCGGCAGCCAATCCCAGAAACTTAGCATCTGCCTGCATTTCTGATGCAATAGAATCAAGTTTATCCGCAGCCAGCGCAAACTGCGCTCCTTTCATCGCCAACACCGCTTCACGGAGAATGGGCGTTACTGTCTCATTATCACCTACTGCCATGGGCTCAATATCCTAGAATTTTTCCTCGAAAATGAAGCAAGGCAGATCTGGACCATTGTCACTTTTTGCTGCAAATGACAGACTCACTGCCAACTTGCTTCTCAACACTCGTTAAACAGTCGAATTTACCAAAAAAACCACCTAAACTCTGAGTCTGATTTACCATTTCGGATTTCCAATATGAAAGCGCATTCAGCACACCAGAAAAAAACTCATTGTAACCTTGTTAATGCTTTGGTTTGCACATTTTTATTGTGTCTGTCCTCCATTTCTTCAGCTGAGCTTATAGTACAAACCGAACTGATAGAAAAACTGATTAAAAAACCTCAATTCCAGTCTGTAAAAATTTCCCCTGAAGGCGATTACTTTGCTGTTTTGGTGACTCACGAAGAAAAAAGAGCCGTCGTTGTACTGGACCGAAAAAAAGGCAACAAAGCCATCAATTTTATCCACTTCAGCGGTCGCACTATGGTGGCTAATTTTCACTGGATTAGCCCGAAAAGACTCCTCATAGCAAAAGCCACCTTTATACCCGGCTATGAAGCACCACGCAGCACTGGTCAATTATGGGCTGTCAATGCCAATGGCAAACAAGCTGTTGACATATTTGGATACACAGCAAAAAGAGACCCAAAACCAGTTTTTGGGAGCTTTATCAGGGCGATAGATGACCGGAAAATTCTTGTCATGTCCAGACCATGGGGTAACGTTCGCGGTAAACAAAATTACAACACGCTGGTTCAAGTTGATACCATCAGTGGCAAAATCAAAAAAATTCGCGGCGGCAGCCTGAGAGGCTCAAGCATACTGGTTGATCACAATAATAAGCCGCGCATCGAAGTGGGTTCGGGTGATAACCTGCAAGATACCGTCATTGCTTACCTTGACAATGATAACCAATGGCAACGACTCACGACACCATTCTACAAAGACCTGATGCCACTGGGGTTCAACAAAGACAATGATGGTGTATATCTTCTAGGACACAAAAAGGAAAACACAGAAGGAATCGCATCGATTTGGCAGCTATCCATGGCATCTGGGGAAATCAGCAAGGTATTTCAGCACCCGAGGGTAGACCCCAGCCCAGTTTATGACCAAGGTCTTCTGATCGGCGCCTGGACTGAAGAATTTTATCCGGAATACACCACGCTCGACAGCACAAACACCAAGAGCCAGATTAGAACCGCAGTATCACAAGCGTTCGAAGGTTCCTGGGTTGGTGGACTGAGCAGCACAGATGACTACAACGAGACTGTTCTCGTCGTCCAGTCAGACAGATTACCGGCACAATTTTTCATTTTTGACAAATCAAAAAACAAACTCAGCAAGTTATTTGATTCCGCACCTTGGTTAGCCGAGCAGGATTTCTATCCCATGGAAGCCATTGAGTTTCTTGCCAGAGATGGCCAGGCCATTACCGGCTACCTGACCGAACCCGCTGCAGACGCAGCCAGGCCTTATCCTTTGATTGTTATTCCCCATGGAGGCCCCCACGCCCGCGACAGTTGGTCTTTTAATAGAGAGCACCAGATCTTTGCTGCTCACGGATTTGGAGTGCTCAGCGTCAACTTCCGCGGTTCAAGCGGTTACGGCCGAGCCTTCCAGGCTGCTGGATACGGCCAATGGGGCGGGACCACCCAATTTGATATTATCGATGCAACTCGCTGGACCATCAAAGCAGGACTAGCAGATCCAGAAAATATACATATCTATGGTGCCAGCTTTGGAGGTTATTCCGCGTTGCAGAGCCCAATCCTTGCTCCCGAACTATTCAGATCTGCCATTGGTTATGTCGGCGTGTACGACCTACCTTTCATGACCGCAAAAGGTAATGTAAAACACTACAGAGGCGGCATAGCCTACCTGCACCAAACTTTAGGGACTGACCCAGATGAATTAATTGCTCAATCTCCGGCGAGAAATGTGGATAAACTCACCATCCCCGTGTTTATTATTCATGGTGAAGAAGATGAACAAGCCCACTATGGGCATGCCTTAAAACTGAAAAAAGCGCTGGATAAAAAAGGGCATCCTTATCGCTGGCTAACAAAAAGGGGGGAGGAACACGGTTTCTATAAGGAGGAAAACCAGCTTGAACTTTATCAAACCATCCTCGATTTCCTGGCTGACAACAGTGGTTAAGCCAGCCCCTGGTATCCAACACCCCAGGGGCTCGCGTTCATGCCATAATCGAGTGGATTAAAGTTAAACCAGGTTAACGGGTTTATCTCGGACCATTAATTCAATAATGGAAAGCAACTTCTATAAGACAACCTTTATAAGACAAGCTTGATGCAGCCAATTGATCGCAGCTAGCAGGTAATCTGATAGCATTCTTACCAACTGGATGACAAACGACAGGCTGCACCGCTAGAAACGTTTGCCAGGGAGAAGGCATGACCGCCAAAGTAGTTGACTATACGCAGTCACAAACAACGATCACTAATTACTCCAAAGCAAGATATATCAGTTCCGACATTATGGAACAGGAATGGAACAGTATCTGGCAGGGTACATGGCTACTGGCAGGTTTGACCAGCGACCTTAAAACATCCGGCGACTACTTTGTTTTCAGCATCGGCACTGAACAAATTCTTATCAGCAAAACCAGCAAAGGCACCATTGAAGCCTTTTACAATGTCTGCCAGCATCGGGGCAATCAACTGGTCACCAGCCAGAGAGGCCATGCAAAAAGCTTTCGCTGCGCCTACCATGCCTGGACCTATGATCACGATGGAAATCTCAAATCTGCACCTTCGGTCGATAAGTTTAAACTTGATCCCAGGTGTGATGCTTTGGCGCTGCAAAAAGTGCACTGCGCCTGCTGGAATGGTCTGGTATTCTTCAACCTGGCCGAACAGACAGAATCTCTTGAAAGCTATCTTGGCCCGGTCGCTGACCTGTTGGAACCCTATCACTTCGAAGAAATGACCCTGGTCCAGGATCAGACCGTGCACCTCGACTGCAACTGGAAAGCCGTGGTTGACAACTTTGGTGAGCTTTATCACGTCGACTTCCTCCACCCCCAACACAAGCGCATGGTGGATTGCCACAATGATACCGTCCGATTATTTGAACATGGCCATACCGGTGTCGAAGTACCCGGTGCGACCGTCAACCCCCGATACCCTGTTCCTGATTATCCCACCGACATTCAATCCAGCCAGTTAACCAGCCTGGGGCTGAACCCAGCTGATTTCAAAGGTCGTATTCTGGAAATTCGCCAGGCAGTACAAAAGCAAAAAAGATTAATCAACGCCGACCTGGGCATGAACTATCACCGATTCAGTGACGATCAATTATCCGATGTCTGGCAATACAACCTGTTCCCCAATGGGATCCTGTCCTTTACCCCTGAACATTGCTGGATTTTAAGGCCTCGGCCTCATCCAACAGACCCTCAGAAGTGTGAATTCGATAAAATCAGCCTGGTGAAATTTGCCGATAGCGCTAATCCCGACAAAGATATTCTGGGGCCGGGCAAAAGCGCTCGACTTCTGGACGCTGCAGGAACAACAAATAGTCATCGCGATCGGCCTGAGAGAGATGTCTTTAGCTATGACCAGGTCATCCGTGGCGAGAAAGATATGACAGATACGATCAATCAGGACGTTGCTTTACTAGCAGGTGTGCAACACGGCATGGCATCGAAAGGCTTTGAGCGGGTCTTTCTGAGTGATGATGAGATCCGGGTCCAGCATTTTCACGATCATGTGGACAGGATCATCGAAAAGACATAGGTTACGAAACCGCTGGGTTACATGACACCTTGAGGATAGATCACTAAATGACCAGGCTGTAAAAGAAAAATGGCGACCCACTCATCACATCCGATCTCAAGAGAAAGTAACCCAATGTTACCTGTGAACCAATAGCCACTGATAACAGCCTGGTCAGATTAACAGGCCCTGCCAACCTTTGCCTCCGGGCAAAAGCGGACTAAATTGCTGTCTAGCCAATAATTACTTGGCCATGATCGATATCAACCCGGAATACCGGCTACAAATGGCGCACTCAGCATCTTCGTTTGACTGACCTGGGGCATTAGTGCTTACATTCTTAGGCGAATAGCAAATTCAGGAGGTTTTAATGAAAATCGTCAGCTTCACGGAAAGTGGCCGTTCCCGGATAGGCCTACTGCAAGACAATGGCATCGTCGATCTATCCCAGTCCAACCCAGACCTTGCAACGGATATGCTGTCGCTCCTCCAACAAGGTGAAACAGCCATGGCGATGGCCAAAGCCAGCCAGGATAACTCACCACACTTCTCCTCTGATGAGGTAAAAATTGAAGCTATCATTAAGCGTCCCCCAAAGATCATAGCCATCGGCCTGAACTATCGTGCTCATGCAGAGGAGAGCAATATGGCCATTCCCAAGGTGCCGCTGGTGTTTACCAAGCAGTCAACCTCCAGCCAGGGTCCTTATGACCCCATACATTGGTCAGAGGACTCTAAAGCCCTGGACTATGAAGGTGAACTCGCCATTGTGATCGGCAAGGACTGCCGACGGGTACCCAAGGACAAAGCCAGCGGTGTCATCGCCGGATTCTGCATCCTCAATGATGTTAGCGTCCGCGACTGGCAAATGCGTGGCACACCCCCTTCCTTTACCATGGGTAAATCCTGGGACACACACTGCCCTATTGGCCCTGCTCTGGTGACAGCCGATGAGGTTGACCCTCACAATCTTCAATTGAAAACTTATGTTAATGGCGAGCTGAGACAAGACACCAATACCAATGACCTGATTTTTGATTGTTATGATCTCATTGAGTTTCTATCGACCGCTTTCACACTGGAAGCTGGCGACATCATTGCCACAGGCACGCCCAGTGGCGTCGGTTTTGCCCAGAAGCCGCCAGCGATGCTCGTGGTGGGTGATACCATCAGAATAGAAGTAGATGGTCTCGGTCACATCGAAAATACAGTAATACAAGAGCCTGAAAATACCACTCGTTACTAACCCCCACTCGAGTCATGACAGGGCAGTCTCTCTTACTTAGTTGGAGCGGGACCGCATCTGATCCCGGTCCGCTCAGGCAATTGGCTTGCCGGTTGACTGCCATAAGGCCGCAACCTTCTTTTGTCCGTGTACTAAGCTACAATAACGGGCTGATTGAGGGCCTTTTGTTTCACAGGACGGGCAACGCCTGAGCCAGCATGTTCTCAATCTGATCTACGATCTCCTCTAGGGATGCTGCCGAGAATTGTGAAATACTCGGCGTATGAATATGGCCTGTGGGAATAGCCGAACCCAGCTGATTCCTCAGCCTGATACTGGGATAGGAAATCTCGTTAGACAAATAACCGCCACCGCTACCTCTAACCGCAATATGATCAGCCAGCTCTGCCAATGAACCTGCTGACAAGGAGCCTGCCAGCGTCGCCACCTTTCTGTTATCGCGAATCTTATGGGAGCCGGTCGCACGCATCATTGCCTCTGCAGGCAAACTGAATTCAACAAACTCGGGGCCAGTCAGGGGTTGACCATCAAGTAACGGAACCTGCGGGTTCGTCTCACTGGCACCGGTATGTTCATTCAAATTGCCCAGCGCAGATGAACTCCTGCGACGTCCGGGAAAGCGCTCTAAATCGAATTGGTTTCGACCCATAGATATCGTAACCATCAGGTCTGCAATGTCTTCAGCGTAAATGCGACTGAGCACAGCCTCTATTTCGCCTTCATCAAAGTCAGTGTATCGAACTGGTATGGTCACGCCGCGAATTTCCGCTCTCAATCCACCCTGCTGGATAGTCCGACCACTCAGCTTTAAGACGGCAACACCGGAGGGATTGCTCTGGGCGATGCGCCGATCCAGATGGAAAGGATCAAACCCGGTAATAAAAATCTGAAAATCACTCGAACCACTGAAGACCAGGTCATCATGGCCGCGACTGGTCAATTCAAATTCCTCAATGACCTGCAATCTTTGCGTTTCTGTCAGGTCAAAATCAAAGTCATAATTACGCAGCAGATGAGTCGCCTTTAATCGATTCCAATAGAGACTGCGATCGTCATAGGTCCTTCCAGCATCTACTTGCTGCCGTGCACTTAACCAAAGACCCTGACCGGCATCACGAACAACCTCATGCAACTCTGCGTTTGTAACGATGTCGGCAAGCCGATTCCTTAACAAATCCAGCTGTGGGGCAAGCTGGTCTAATACTTCTGGGAGTGCAGCTTGCGCTAACGTGATTCGGGCCTCCTCTACCGTTTCTATTGATATTGCCACGCCCGAACCCCCGATCAAAAACAAGCACACGATACCCTGATACAAACCCTTCATCATTACCGACTCCTGCTTCGTCACAAACTAAAAATTTATCAATCCAGGTGCATCGCTTTTGATCACAGCCAGTGGCCGCAGACTTCAGCAGACCCTTGTGCTGATAGATTCCTGAGTCCTGTCTATAACGCCAGGACTCTTCTATGGTTGCCCGCCATCCTGTTTTATTCGGCTTGAAGCCAGACTGATACACCGATCACCTTCACTAGCAGCCTGCCTGTCACAACAAAGTGTTGCAACTTATTTGTATAAACCCTGCCAAGACCCGTATAATTTACTCACCATCATAGTCTCCCCGTGCACAATTATTGAGATGCTTCGTTGACTTACTCTTTTCTTGGCAAAACACTTTCCGGTCCCTTCACCATCCCCTCGGGTATTGTGACTACAGCACCTTCAATTATTCAATATTTCCTGGACGAAGTGCCCCAGGTAGGGGTTATGACAACGAAAAGTATTGGCCTGGATGCCCGGCTCGGTAACCGCGAACCCGTCTATAGTCAGTATGCACCCGGCTGTTTTGTCAATGCGGTGGGTTTAACCAATCCCGGCGCTGAGGCGTCTGCAGACTTACTGTCCAGATTGTCCATTCCCGAAGATCGATTCCTGTTGACCTCTATTTTCGGCGGCAGCGTGGAAGAATTTGTCACTGTGGCGCAAATGCTGGCACCCTATTCTGATGGCCTGGAACTGAATCTTTCCTGCCCTCATGCGGCCGGTTACGGTATGGCGATGGGTCAGGATCCCGATCTGGTCTATGAGATCGTATCCGCTGTCAAAGCCGTAGTCAGCATTCCCATTATTCCCAAATTAACCCCCAATACCGATGCTATCACCAGCATCGCATTAGCCGCTGAACGCGCCGGCGCAGATGCACTTTGTGCCATCAATACCCTGGGCCCAGGGCACAGTAGTTCTTTTGGCCATCCCGTACTCAGTAACGGATCAGGAGGATTGTCAGGCAAAGGCGTGCTGCCTATCGCTTTAAAATGTATCAGCGAAATTCGCCAAGTGACTGAATTACCCATCATCGGCTGTGGCGGTGCCAGCTCAGCCCGGGATGTAACGGCGATGCGCGAAACCGGCGCCAATATTGTTGGTATCGGGTCTGCGCTGACGGGGATGACCACACAGCAGATACAAGCCTATTTCAATGACCTCAGCCTCGATGACAAAGATCAGCAGAACCGGGCAGAAAGCCGCATCCAGTACCAGCTAGATATGGATTTCAGACCCGTCACGCTGGTCACCAATGAGCCTGTTTGCGACGATATTACACTCTTGACCTTTGCTGAAAACATCCAGGTTAAATCCGGTGAATTCTTCTTTGTGTGGATTCCAGGAATTGGAGAAAAACCGTTTTCTGCCCTCACTGACGGCCCATTCAGACTGATCGCGATTGATGTTGGTATTTTCACCCACCATCTCATGGACCTCGAACCCGGCAGCGAAATCTACATCCGGGGGCCCTATGGTCAATCCGTGCCCATTAAAGAAAAAGAACATGTCATGGCTGTTGCCGGCGGCACTGGCCTAGCGGCCGTCTACCAGCTTGCAAGAGATGCCGAGCGTGCTGAGATTTTCACGGGCGCAAGAACGACGGAGAGACTGTATTTCATTGACGAATGCGAGAAAATATCTACCGTACACATTGCCACGGATGATGGTTCTCGGGGTTATTCGGGCAGAGTGACGGAATTGTTACAGGAACGACTCAGTAAAATGAGCCCCGCTGAGCATGCCCGGCTAACTTTCTACAATTGTGGACCGGAACCCATGGTACACGCAGCCATTGAAGTCCAACGTCAATACTGTTCGGACCAGCAGATTTTCAGCGCCATTGATTATCTGACTAAATGCGGGGTTGGTATCTGTGGCGCCTGCGCGACTCCAGACGGCCAACGCCTATGCGTAGACGGCCCTTTCCTGCCCCCATCTAGGCCGATTATCGCCACTGATTAGCACCTGAGTTTAATCCCAATTCAGCTGGCCTAGAATAGAGCTTGCCTGCGACGGGCTGATCAAGGCGGACTGAGCTTGGTACGGCCACCGCATTCTAATCAAAATCAGCACCGCTATAATCAAGATCAGCGACCAACCTCAAATCCATCGAGGATGCGCCTACATGTACCGAATAAACGGCAGCATCCCATTGCCAGCACCCCTTTTCGACATCCCAATGGGCAAAAGACTCTGCTTCCAGAACCCGCCTTAATCTCTGCTTTTCGCCGGGCTGCAGACTCACCTTGGCAAAAGAGGCCAGCTGCAATTTCGGCTTCGCCACAGAGCTCTGCAGCGCCTGCAGATAAACCTGGACTATTTCCTGGCCCGAACGTTCGCCGCTATTGAGCAGGTCAAACTCAATGGTGACCGAACCGTCAACAGTCTGCTCAACGATACTGAGACTACTGTATTCAAACGATGTATAGGAAAGACCGTGTCCAAAACAGAACAAGGGCTGAATACCTCGACTGCTATACCACCGATAGCCGACATACAGCCCTTCGCCGTAATGGACTTTGCCAAATTCACCGGGATAGTTGGTAAATGCCGGCGTATCTTCAAGCCTAGTTGGAAAGGTGATGGGTAACTTACCCGACGGATTGACTTCTCCCAGCAGAATATCCGCCAATGCACACCCAAATTCCTGGCCCGCAAACCAAGTCTGTATCACCGCCGGGGCGTCATCCAACCAGGGCATACTGATTGGTGAGCCGCTGTTATTGACCACGACGGTATTCGGATTGGCCTCCAGCACCTTACTGATGAGCTCGTCCTGATCACCAGGAAGCGCCAAGGACAACCGATCATTGCCTTCAGTTTCCCAGTCGTCATTGGTTCCCACCATCAATAAAACAGCATCAGCATCCCGGGCCAGGTCTACCGCATCTTTAATCCCATCGGCGGGTTGCGGACCCAAAATACCATAACGCACGGCTTTAAAGTTCTTATCCGGGTCAACCTCATATTCAATTTTCAAGCCGACAGACTGACCTGTCTGCATCTCCAGTTGCGCCCGCTGTTCCGCAGAACCCTGACTGAAAAAAGCATCTCCTGGCGAGACATGACGCCAATTATCTATTAATAGTTCTCCATCGATATACAACCGCGCCTTTCCCGTCGACAGCAATCCAAAGGTGTGGACTCCTGCGGTTTCACACAACACCCTCCCCTCAAGCACGACCGCCCTGATGTCGTCTCTAGCGTGAACTGTTGATGCACCGATGGCTCTTTCCAGAACTAATTCTTCTCGTTGGGTATCGGCATAAAACCGACCCAGCAGCCCGTTAACAGAATCAGCATCTCCTGCTGCCGGCGATAACCATCGCCGGGGAGGTTCCGGAATAAACTTATGCGTCAGGCACCCAGGTAATGAGACCAGCTCCGTTTGCGGCAGCCGCTCCGCAAGGGCCTCCATTGGCGATGATACATAATGAGGCCGAACCGCCGAGGACCCTCCTCCCATTATTCTAAAGCTATGGGTATTGGGCCCGATCAAGGCGATTTTACTTATCTGCTTCGCCTGCAAAGGCAGCAGACCGGTGTTCTTCAAAAGAACCATCCCTTCTGCTGCGGCCTGATAAGCAGTATCCCGATGCTGCGGCTGGTCTCTGGCGATTTCATTTTTCTCATCTGGTTGGTCAAAACGACCACTCCATTCAAGAACCTTCAATAACCGAGAAACCTTATCATCGACCACGCCTTCATCAAGCTCACCCGCACGGATACTTTCCAACAAGGATTTGCCCCAGGCGATGCTAGGACCCGGCATCTCTAGATCCAGTCCACCCTTCGCATTTTCGACGGTTTCTTTGGCTGCAAACCAGTCTGAAATCACCAAACCTTCAAATCCCCATTCGGATTTAAGCACTTCATTAATCAAGTAGTGATGCGAACAGGCATAGATCCCATTGATACGATTATAGGCGGCCATCACTGTCCAGGGTTGACTTTTCTTTATGGCCAGTTCAAAAGGGCGAAGATAAATTTCTCTTAGGGTGCGTTCATCTACCTCTACTGAAATCGTATGCCGCTCAAACTCAGAGTCGTTACAGACGAAGTGTTTCAGGCAAGCCCCGACGCCTTTGTCCTGGACTCCAACCGTGAAAGCGGATGCCAGCAGACCGGACAGGTAGGGATCCTCGGAATAACACTCAAAGTTCCGACCTGCCAGGGGTGTCCTGTGAATATTAATGGTGGGACCTAACACCACCTGCACATCCTTGCTTTTGGCTTCATCCGCAATATCAGACCCCACCTGCTCAATTAAAGCCATATTCCAAGTGGATGCCATACAGATACCAACCGGGAAACAAGCCGCTGCTTTACCCCCATCACCCCGAACCCCATTCGGCCCATCGCTGACTTTCAGTATGGGGATACCTGCCTGCTCAACGGAGAACGTTCTCCACATACTTTCCCCGGACACCAACTTAACCTTTTCTGCAAGACTCAGTAGCTTTAACTTTTCATCAACTGCCATAACACTTCCTTTTATCTTACTGCTTCAGACACGCCCTGATCGGAGGGAATAACCTATATACCAGGCTCACGCCTTGCTGCCTTTTCAATTTACCTCTTGGAGGGAGATCCAATGGAGCGCCCGGACAGCAGCTCAACCCAGCCTTGCCACACGTTTCAATGCGGCTAGAAGCAAGCCTGTCCGAACCCGACTACCATCCTCCAAAAACCAAAAAATCTTTCTTCTCCAGGTTATCTTCCAGTTCCCATATGCGATGAATTCTCTTCTGATTCAAGGTAAAACCAGCTGACAACAAAACTGTATTGTTTCGGGTCCTTATGTCTTCTGCTAACTGCATCTCCGGGCGAAGCTGGAACAACGTAACCAAGGATGACCTCTGACCTTTATCATCATCCCCGGGATCAAATTTAACCGCGTGATTTTCCTTGAAATTGTGATTTTCAGCCAGATGATCTAAATCCGTTACAATTGCATGATAATCCGGGCGGGCTGTCTTAAATTCTTCTTCTGCTAGCGCTAACAACAACTTTTTAATGACAATAGCGGGACTGAATGGCTTGGTGAGAAAACCGTTACAATCTAATGCCATCGCGGTCGACAGGGTTTCAGAATCCGTCAGTGCGGTGACGACGATGGCAGCAAGATCGGGTATGGCCTTAGACTGGCCGCTTCTAACCGCCTTCAGTAAAGCCAGGCCATTCATATTCGGCATGACGACGTCGGTAATCAGCAGGTCAATAGCGACTTCATCGAGAATTTCCAGAGCCTGAAGCCCATCTTCAGCCTGGTAAAGATGAGAAAAGCCCAGCAATTTTAAGGTCTTCTCCAACACCCTGATCACAAAGGCATCATCATCCACCAGAAGAATATTGAGATTTTCGAAAGAATCCAGCAAAGCATGATTAAACGCCATAACACCTGCACTTCATTGAGCTAATAAATTTAATAAATCCCATCCCTGCTGTCGGCCATAATCGTCAACAATAGCAGGCCCTATCTGTCATCTCACCACGAAATTATAGCTCAATGGCATAGCCTGGAGACTTCAGGATGCATTTCCTGCTGGAAAATCAATCGAGATAAAAGCCTGGATCTTTACAGAAAGTCATGCAAGGGTGCTGAACTTAAAATTTCCGCTACATTCTTGTCAACTCTCTCTTCATCCACTCGCTATTCGCCAACGCTCTATTGGTCAATGCTCTATTGGTCAACTCTCTATTGGTCAACTATCCTATACGGAAAAGCCTTGAAGGCGATAAAGAAAAATCATGAAAATTGATAAGGAAAAGCCATGAAAATCGGTCTTAACGGAACAGGATTAGTCCAACAGGCATCAATCGAACTCATTCAAAAAGATGTCCACCAGGCTCATCAGGAAGGGTTTGACAGCTATTGGCTAGCTGAACACCCCAGCGGCGGTTTCGATGCCCTGACCATTCTGGCGGTGGTGGGCCAAGCAGTCAAGGGTATTGAACTTGGTACTGCCATCATACCCACTTTCCCACGCCACCCAATGGTATTGGCAGGGCAGACCCTCACCACCCAGTCTGCCACAGGAGATAGATTCACCCTGGGAATCGGGCTCTCGCACCAGGTCATGATGGCACAGTTGGGCATCAACTTTGACAAGCCCATTCGCCATCTCCGAGAATACCTGTCAATCCTAATGCCCCTGCTGGAAACCGGGAAAGTATCCTTCAAGGGTGATATTCTGAGCTGTGATGCACAACTCTTCCAAACGCCCGATAAAAGACCATGTGTCGTCGTGGCTGCGCTTGGTCCTCAGGCCTTACGCGTCGCGGGCACGAGAACGGATGGTACCACCCTGGCCTGGGTCGGCAGCAAGACCATCAGGAACCACATCGTGCCTACCATTGGCGCTGCAGCAAGCAAAGCGGGAAAAAGCCACCAACCTAGAATTATTGCCACGTTACCGGTATGCGTAAGTGACCAACCCGACAAAGTAAAATCTCGCATCTCACAAACCATGGCGATGTACGCACAACTGCCTTCCTATCAGGCCATGTTTGAAAGAGAGGGAGTAGACCAACCTGGAGAGGTTGCGCTGGTGGGTTCAAAATCCCAGCTTGAGGACCAGCTACACGGTCTTGAACTCGGCGGAGTGACTGATTTTGCCGCTTCCATATTCGCAACCAGCAAAGATGAACACCTGGCTACCCGCGAGTTCCTTTCGGACTATATCCAGAAAAAATAACCTGATCTGCAGATTCACCAGCCTCTGCCGGGTGAGGCATTGTTGTGGGGGCTGAGCCTAGGTTTTCAGCCGGTCGCAAAAAAACTCAATCATTTCATCCAGGGCCTGGCGGGTGGGCTGCCCTGCTTCATCAATTAAGTGCAGGGTGACAACACTATGGGGTGCCATACCCGTATCTTCCCTGGCCGCCTCATCTGCCAGCACTTTGCCACAAAAACGATCACCCAGCGCTTGTTGGTACGCAGAGAAACGCGCTGCCCTGCACAGAGGGTCACCGGAGAAGCGATACGCCCTCACCGTCAGATTCTCTTCATTAAGCCTGTTCTTAACTTGGGCTAGTTCCTCTTTGGAAATGTGCAAACCCGCCGCCTGCCCCAATGGTAATGACGGCTGCGATAACACGGGGGCCAGAACACAGGGTTCCAGCATCAGGTTAACGGCAAAATTACCGGTAAAACACATACCAATGGCACCAACCCCTTTCTCACCACAGTGTTCATACCCATAGCGAGCTAACGCTCTAAGCCAATCCACAATGGGACTGGATTGATTGGACGACAACACTCGAAACTCGCGGCTGATGCAGGCCCTGACCAGGGTGCGTACCGTGTAACCCGGCGTGGGAGGCCGCCCGGGCTCACCAAACAAACTCGGCATCAGGACCGTAAATCCAGCATCTCGGACTTGCCTGGCGAAATCGGCAACTCGATCATAAATACCTGGCATTTCTGACATGATCATCACTGCAGGGCCGTGTCCAGCGATATAAACTGGTTTTTTCTTACCCAGGAAACTCAGATGCTGGCAATCAAAATCGTCCAGTGGGTCAGGTTGACTTAAACCTATTTTCTCCGTCATCGACTTACCTTGCTTCAACTGAAAACCCGAATTCTATAGAGGAATCATTCCTTCCAATACTCTGCAACCCAAGGGCAGGGCAACTGGAAACGGCTCAAATGACCTTTAATACTGCCATGAATCCGCTTTTCCTTAGTGAACACATTGGCGAGATGCACACCTGCGGTCACCGGTTCTGCTCCAGTCCAACAACCTCGCATCGCATCTTCTGGCTTGGGCTCTCCTGGAAACGCTATCACCCGCGCGTCCTGAGGTATTTTTGCCGGTTTTAGATACCGGCCGATATATCCGGGTAAACAATGCACTCGGTAATGTCGGACCCAGGTTGATGGCCAGAACTTAATCCCGCTGCGAACCGCTGCAGTGACGTAATGCTGCTCAAACTGATAGCGCTCAGCTATCGCTTGGGGCGCCCTTCGAAATTCTTCAAGAAGATAGGGGTGCGCCCCCACCTTGAACCGAAATAAAGTCGTCTGGCCTAATCTTCTGAAGGGTTTAAGCCAGTTTCGCGCTAAAATGACATCACTCTCATCACCATAATCAAAAAAGCAGTCCAGATTTCCGACGATCACCGAATCCAGATCGACAAATAGGGCCATTCCAGTCATACCGCCCAGTTCAGCACTCCAGACGGCCGTCTTACGCCACATACCTGGGACATTCCTGGGATGTTCGACGCCCAATTCCGGTAAATCGTGGCAAACCACTTCCGCCTTGATCCCTTTCCTGTCATCGGTAAAACAATGAAGATCAAAAGGACTTGAGATCTGCCGTGCCACCATACCGTACAAATGGTTGACATATCGAGCTGAGTATTTCTTTCCCCACTTGAAGCAAATTATGTTCCGCTTGGTCAATGTTCCGTGCCCTATCAGCCTAATCAATTAGATGAATCTAGCAATACAGAATAACCTGTCACGAATCGATATTCCGCTGTTATTACCGGTCACTTACCCACCATCACATCACTCGCACTAGTACACCACCACCGCAATAACATATCAAACCGCTTGTTGAAAATCGTCTGCTCATAACACCTAAAAAACCGACTGCCTGAACCGGCCTTTGCTCTTGATTGTTAATGCTCGTTTACTGACAAGCCCATCAAGGAGGACAATCAACATCAGTCAACGGAGACTAACCCGATGTTAGGACCGAGCCGGGAGGAAATCCGCGGTTTTAGTGACGGAATGATGCTGCTAGTATTCATGGGAAGCCAACAGGATATCGATATGAATGACTTTGACAATAGCGAGTTTCAGGGGAAAGTAGTGGTCATCACCGGAGCGGGTAATGGGCTTGGGAGATCACATGCGCATGAATTTGCCAAACGGGGAGCAAAACTGGTCATTAACGATCTTGGCGGCGATGTCGACGGGAGCGGAGCTGGAGACGCAGCTGATATCGTTGTAGAAGAAATCAAGGCATTAGGTGCCAGTGCCATTGCTAATAAAGCATCCGTATCAGATAAGGCCGGCGCCAAAAGCATCATCGATGACGCGCTTAACGCATTTGGTCGAATTGACATCCTGGTTAACAATGCCGGCATCCTCCGGGATAAGTCATTTAAAAAAATGACTTTAGAAGAATGGGATCTCGTTATGCAGGTCCACCTTAATGGCACCGCTTACGTCACCCATGCGGCCTGGCCCCACCTCAATGAACAAAAGTATGGGCGTATTGTCCTGACCAGTTCTGGTTCGGGCATCTATGGAAATTTCGGCCAGGCAAATTATGGCGCCGCTAAAATGGGCATGCTTGGCCTGATGAATGTATTAGCCCTGGAGGGGGCCAGGAATAATGTCCGCATCAACACGCTCGCCCCGGGTGCTGCCACCCGCATGATAGCAACGATCCCAGGCCGAGATATTGATGTCAATAATCCACCGCCGGAATCAGCCCCAAAGCTGGTCAGCCCGGCTGTCTTATTCATGTGCTCTGAAGATGCGCCTAATGGCGCGGTCATTAACGCTGCAGGGGGGCGCTACTTCCGAAGCCAGGTTTTTGTTAATACCCCCGTTGACCTCGGTGTTGATGCAACTTTTGAGGATCTCCAGCAACACGCCGATAACCTGATGGATATGAGCCTTGCCAAACCTCGCCAGCGAAGCCGTTGAAGCCTTAATCACATAACCAGGAATGGTTCATGACAGATCCCAGACCTTCGCCCCTACCCATCAGAAGCCAACTGCTGATCACCCTGGCCCAGGCCCTCGGCCTGCTGTTACTGCATCAAGCCATTGAGTTCAATTTCTGGCCAGACACGCAACCCCAATGGCTTTTCAGTTTATACAGCATGACCATTGCAGGACCTATCCTGTTACTCCTGCTAGGAGGGGAAAGCCGCATTACCATCAACCTCCGCTATGTTCTTTCGGCGACCGCACTATTGGGTTTGTTGGGCTATTACACAGGTAGTCAGGCTATTCCTTACAAGCTAGTACAATTTGCGCCTTTGGCTATCATCTATAGCGGGTCTTTTATCTTCATGGCATTTCTGCTGTTGATCTATAGCAAGAGTCTCATCAAAAATAAGAACCTGGTTTATTCCAATCTATACAACGACTCTTTCAGCAGCTTTTTCACCCTGGCACTTTCACTGCTCTTCACCTTGTGTGTCTGGGGGCTACTGATGCTTTGGGCGGCTCTTTTCCAGGCCCTTAATATCAGTTTTTTCTTTGAGCTTTTTACCACGCCCAGTTTCTACTATCCTGTTCTAGCAATGGCAAACGGCTTTGGTATCAGGCTATTTAACCAATCATCGCAGTTCCTGGATACCATCAATACGATTCTGCGCACACTGATCAAGTACTTGCTGTTGATCCTGACGGCCATCTCTTTGTTGTTCCTGTGCACGCTTCCCTTCACTGGGCTGGATCCCTTATGGAACTCAGGTGGCAGCTTACTGGTGTTGTGGATACAGGCGTTACTCTTATTCTTTGCTAATCTTGTCTATCAGGACAAACCAAACCAGCAGATATACTCAGTACTGCAGCACAGGATCATCTATTTTGGCCTGGCTAGTCTACCCATCTACAGTGTCATCAGTTGTTACGGTCTGTGGCTGCGTATTGACCAGTATGGCTTGAGTTTAGGACGGCTTTGGGGGGTACTGATCTGGTTTATTCTTCTGCTCTGCTCAGCCGGTTATACCCTGGGAATATCCCGATCACGTGATCGCTGGCTGGACTCACTGAGTTGGATCAATGTGCGGCTGGGACTGGTGATACTGGGCTTGCTCATCCTGGCCAATAGTCCACTGCTCGATTTCAGGAAGCTCACGGTGGCCAGCCAGATCGAACGGTTCGAACAATCAAGTCGAAACATCGAAAATCTGGATATACGCTATTTTAAGAATGATCTTGCCAGACCGGGTTATCTGGCAATACAGTCTATTAAACAAAATGCAACGCCCGCTGAGGCGTTGCTGATTATCCGGATCAACGCACTGTATTTCGGCCAGGCAATTGGACACGAGATCAACGTTGATCAAGATGAACAGACAACAAACAGGGCAGCATTACTTGCTTCCCTGAAGATCCCGCAAGACCATTCTGACCCTGAACTGATTGAAAAACTGCTTCATGACCTCTCATCAGAAGACCACAAAATGACCTCTCTGAACGATCTCGTACTGCGCCCTATTGATCTGAATGAAGATGGACAAATGGAGTATCTCCTCATCAGGCAATTCAAACTCAATCAATTGAATACGACCTCCAGGCTAGAGTTGTATTCACATGAACACAACCAATGGGTCCTGCATCGGTTATTACCGATCCAATATACACGGGAACACCTGAGTCAGGTTCTGGAAGATGCGAATGCCGGCGATATCGAGGCCCAAGCCAATGACTGGTTAACGCTGCGAATCGGCAAAGCAACCTTTGCGGTCTTCCCCAAAGAGGAGGTTAAACCCTAAATTGCCTGAATTGCCCTGCCCAAGCCTACGCTGAATTGAGGCTCAAACTAATCCTTTCTCAATCAACCCGCTTCGAGTCCAAAAGAGTTCCCTCCACTTCCCCTTCATGTCACTATCCAGCTTAAGCATAATGCCCATTCCCGAGGAACAGACTATGTATGCGTGTTGGCTACCAAATGCAGCAATCAAACCAGTTCGTATCCGCCTGCAGTCCTTGCGCTGCCTGTTGGCAATCATCTGCATCCTGTGCTCGGCATTGACCGTCAACGCCTTCGGACAACCTAACCTGCTACTCATTTACGTAGATGACCTGGGCCTGGGTGACCTCAGCCACACAGGTCATCCCGTCATCAATACGCCCAACCTGGATACACTGGCTCAGTCAGGTCTAAGCCTCAATAACTATTATGCACCGTCAGCACTCTGTTCTCCGTCACGGGCCAGCTTGTTGACGGGTCGCCAACCTTATCGCACCGGAATACAAAGTTGGATTCCCACCGACAGCGGTGTTTACCTACATGAGGAGGAAGTCACCCTTGCTGAACTGCTGAACGACTCGGGTTATCAGACCGCACTCATTGGCAAATGGCATCTCAACAGTGACCTGGGCTCTGCATTTGAACCCCAACCCAATGATCAGGGCTTTACCTATTTCTATGGCCACAATGCCTTTCAAATTCCAACCAACAAAAATCCAACCAATCTCTACCGGAATCGCCAGGCGCTACCAATGCAACCGGGTTATACAGCTCAGTTATATGCAGATGAAGCGATTCAATGGCTGAACCGCCGTAATAGTGAACAGCCTTTCTTTCTTATGTTGAGCATGGCCGAGCCCCATACTTCAATCGAAAACCCACCCGAATATAATGCCTTGTACCAACAATATACGCGCGGTCCCATCCTACCCATCGTCTCTGGCGGACATGCTATCCCGAAATCAGCCCTCATCCCCCGAGGTCCTGGCGAGTATTACGCCAACATCACTTATATGGATTCGCAGATCGGTAGGGTACTCAATAAAATCGACGAAGCAGGCCTGCGTCACAACACGATTGTCGTTTTTGCCAGTGACAATGGCCCTGTAACTGAACAGTGGATTAACTGGTACGAGGTCAATGCCTATGGCAGTACTAACGGATTAAAAGGCAGGAAACATTTCCTCTCTGAAGGCGGTATCAAAGTGCCCGCCATCATCCGTTATCCTGGTGTTTTACCCGCAGGTGAGCACTCAGATGCACTGGTTATCGGCACGGACTGGTTTTCAACTTTACTCAGTTACAGCGCTGTACCGATTCCCCACGACCGGCCTATCGACAGTCTCGACATAGGGCCTGTTCTGGCAGGGGACGAGATGGCTCAAGAACGCACTTTACACTGGGCGCTACCCACACCCGACGGATTAGACCATGCCATCAGGAAAGGCAACTGGAAACTGATGTTAACCCAGCAGCAGGTGCCCACTGCCCTTTACCATCTAGAACAGGATCCGCTTGAGCTTTTTAATTTACTAAAGGACTACCCAGACAGAGTATCCGAACTGAAAAAGCACCATGAGAAAAATCTGGCGGATATCGCCACAGATCCCCTCAGACCCAAATAAATCTGTTCGTGCTGGCCAGAAAAATGGCAAAACTCAAACTTCGACAGTCCAGCCATAAGCATCTTTCTCTTCACCTTTTTGCAGACGCGTCAGGATGTCATACAACTGCTCAGTCACCGGACCAATTGCCTCGCCATCACCAAAGAAGTGATGCCAGCACCCGTCGACAAAGACCTTTCCAACCGGTGATATCACCGCTGCTGTTCCACAGGCACCGAACTCGTCAATATTTTCAATCTCATTGCGCAAATCAACTGGCCGACGTTCGACCTCCATACCAAGCCGGTCTTCGGCCAGGGTCAAAATAGATCGCCGGGTGACACCGGGCAGAATCGACTCCGACTCTGGCACCACAAACTTACCATTTTTCATTACCAGAAATATATTTGCCGAACCGGCTTCTTCCAGATAACGCCGTTCAGCTGCATCCAGATAGAGCGCTTCGTTAGCGCCAAGCTGATTCGCCAACTGGGTGGCCATCAGACCACCCGCATAGTTAGCGCCGGCTTTAAAACGACCCGTCCCCTTGGGAGCTGCTCTATCCACGTCCGTGACAGCCAAACTGATCAGGCTCAACCCCCCACTTTTATAATAAGGACCCACCGGCGCGACAAATACCCTGAATTCATACTCAGGTGCGGGCCGTAATCCCAGATTCTCACCCAGGCCAACAAGAAAGGCTCTTACATAAAGACTCGCTCCCGAACCACTCGGTGGCACCCAAGCCTCATTGGCTTTAATACATTCGGTAATGCCCTGAATAAAAAGTGCTTCTGGCACCTCTGGCATCACTAAGCGCTCCGCTGTCTGGGCCATACGCTGGCAATTCAAGTCGGGGCGAAATAATAATATTTTACCCTCCGGGCTACTCTGTGCCTTTAAACCTTCAAAGCATGATTGCGCGTAATGAAGCACCGGAGAGCCTTCGTGGACGTCCATTACCTCTGAATCAATCAACTCTCCTGGCTGCCAATGACCCTCGCTCCATCGTGCTCGAAAACGATGATCTGTTTTAATATAGGAAAAGCCAAGGCTGCCCCAATCAAGTTCTTTCTTTTCTACCGCCATTTCTCACTTCCTGCCCTTTAATTGATCGCATCCTAATAAAGCCATCTCAGTTCGATCAAATCCAAATAAACCCGGCTGACATCCAACCCATGCCTCAACAAGACTGCACCGGCTAGCAGGTCCTTTAAACACCTGCTTCAAGCTTAGTTTCTATCTTATCAAGCCTGACCTGCTTTCATCCAATAATAGAAAACCACCCATGCGGTTTACCTGAATTAACGAATTCAGCTTATTCTGCCTTTATTGACTGAGTTTCACCAAGAACCTTTCGCTGGCGTACAAACCACAAAAAGACGACCGATTGAAATACCAATAATGACACCATCGTATAACCAGTCCATTTTATAACATTAAGAACTGAGCTGACGAATTGGCTTGTTGTGCTTTCTATCTCATGATTGCTTTTTACAAAACTCAGCATCAAATCATTGTTTGCCTGAATCTCTCCAGATTTGATTTTTAAAATGAGCTCTTCACGAATGGCTCTCTTATCAGGGTCAGCCAGCTTATGCTCGTTCAACCTCTCCACCAAACTGACTGTCACCACGAATGCAATACTCATCAGAAACAACAAAAAAGTAGCGATGAAATAGAAATACCTGCCAAGCCTCATTCCAGGCCTCCTAAGCCTATTTTAACCACTCTATTCACAACAATCAGACAAACAGAGATGCCAGCGACAATGACTCAATTCTCCAGGCCTGCCAGGGAATTAATTCCGTCAAGGGGATAAATGGGTCGACGGACCTGACTGAAGGTCAACTCTGAATAATCTGACGTACACACCCCCCTACCAGCACACTCAACCACATTCTTGACGATCGGCATAAAACCCACTCGGTAATGAATGCGAGATTTTAACATCAGATACCGTCGGCTGCTTGGATCAATACCCAAACTCTTAAAGCAACCAGGGTCAAACGGTTCGATATGCCTCGAGATAATCACTATATCGACCTGGCCAGTTGAAAAAACCACGGTTTTACCCATGTTCATGGTCAGTCCTCTGGACATGGCCACGGTCGCTGGGAACTGCCCATCGGATATCAACTTGACTTTTCCCGTCAGTTGGAGCGGGCGACTTTGTTGCGTGAGCGCAGGCATCGGTAATTTCGCGCCTAAGGAAATACTCACTTCCGCGCCGATACCCGCGTTAACCAGTTGTTCTACCACCTGCGGATCATAGAATCCAAACACGGCTACCTCTTCCAGGCCCTGGTGGATAATTTCTCGCAGGACCTCTGTCGTATCCATGGTCCCGCCAGAAGCGGTATTGTCATAATGATCCAGTAGTAGTACCGGCCCCCCCTGGTCAGCCAGGTTAACCGCTCGAGCAACCGAAACGTCAAGCGGTTCAGGATCATAAATAAAAGCGTCGCGTTGATCCCAGGCCATATTCAGCAATTCATCTCTATACTGATCCGCCAATACCTGATCACCGTCTGTTACCACCAGGACAGACAAGCCTGCATGACTAATATCAGCATGAGGAAAGCCGGTAAATAAACTGACTATCAAGGCGCCCTGGGACTCCATCTCCCGAGCCCTTTGTTGCAGCGCTTTATTCGGCAAGTCATCGGTCCCCTGTCGCATGACGTGGGGTAACATGGGTCGGTTTCCCCAGGCCATGACGGGCTCAACCTCCGAAGCCAGTGCTCGCAATAACACTCGCCCGGATTTGAATGCGGTCTCATCCATATCAATATGGGGATAAGTCTGATATCCGGCTATCACAGAGGCATGGGTAACCATATCCGGATAAAGGTTAGCGTGCATATCCAAGGCAACCGCAATCGGTACCTCAGGTGCAACCTTACGAATCCTCCTTAATAACTCACCTTCCCCGTCTTCAAAGGACCGAGTTACCATCGCCCCATGTAAATCGAGAAAGATTGCATCGGGTGCCTCGGCGGCGGCGGCGACAATTTCATTGCAGATATACTCAAAGGCGCCATCTTCAACCGGTCCTGAAGGTGGCGCAGCGGCGACGATCGGCAAACTCACCGAAGCGCCAATTTCTTCAGCTGCCTGCAGGAACCCTCCCACGCAACTGGCTGTGCCCCGGTATCGTAATTCTGCCTGTGGGCCTGAAGGCGGCGACTCCTGCCCTGACGAAAACCGGGCAAGATCAGTCACTACCGGAGAAAATGTATTCGTTTCATGGCTCATAGTCGCAATAACAATCTGCATTCCAACCCCCTGACTGGATTATCAATAAACCATAGCATGAACCTGGCATAGAGAGTGAACCTGCCAGAATCGTCCCGCAGACGGGCACTATCCCCGCCTGCAGCCAGCATTGACGAACTCGGATTTACAATGGATTATGGTCGTTTAAAGCCCCCTTGAGATTGCCTCGCATGAATCTAAGTCCTGAGTTCTGGCCCGAAACACCGCTGCGAAGATCGAAAGTTCAATTCCATTTCCGCGGAAACAACCACCTTGGCCACCTGGTGGCGCCACCTGAGTCGGTTGGACCCAGACCGTTGGTGTTGATTATCCATAATTACCAGGGTTTAAAGTTTTTTGATATCCACGTCGCCGAATACCTGGCGAGAATAGGATACGTCGGCCTGGCAATCGACATGTATGGCCATGATGTCCCGGAAAATGAACGTCTTTGGCCGGAAAACCCAAAAGAAATCGAACCCTTTCAAAGGAAATGTTTCCAGGCCATGGTGGCACTGGACCATGATCATGAGTTTTTCAGGGCTCAACTAGAGGCTTGGCTCGACCAAGGTTTGGCCCATCCGGCTGTTGACGACCAATACAGCCCTGCTGCCATAGGCTATTGTTTCGGCGGTATGGCCGCGCTTGAGTGCGTCAGAGGAGGACTGAATGTCGGCGGTATTGTTTCATTCCACGGTCTGCTACAAACGGGAGAGGATCCAAATCCGGCCATCTATGGTGCGATACGCCCTCAACTGAAGACCTATCCAAACCGGTACAACACCCAGGCGGTGGTACTCATAGAAAATGGCGCAGATGACCATCTGGTCTCTGATGAGAGCAAACAGCGCTTTTTTGAAGAAATGGATCTCGCCGGTGTTGATTGGAGTTTTCATCATCATGCAAAAACACCCCACGGTTTCGCTTTACCACCCAGCCTGGGTCCACCCGGAAAGCTGCATGAATCCGCTGACCGACGATCAACCCTGAGTATGCTGAGTCTATTCCGGGAAATATTCCCTGGCGTGACCCAAAACCCTGTTTACTTCAATGCCAGTGGCACTTCAATTCCAGCCTAAATAGGCAGCTGTACTCGCAGTCGACACTGCTGCCACGAGTCGGGAAAATGACCCCGTCACGACCTGCATACCCTTTCGACACCTGATCCTGCAGCTGGGTTCTGTTACAAAAACCCGCATCAACATGTCTTGATCTTTGTCAAGGCGACTCTATACTGCTGAGGTACAGTGATAGACAAAAGCGATCACCTATGAAATCGATTTCACTGAGTACCCTAGCCGGAATATTTCTCGGTTTTGGACTTTTTGTTTTTTCCATCATGGCCAATACCAACACCTACGGTATTTTCTGGAGCATCTCAAGCTTACTGCTGGTACTGGGTGGTACCCTGGCGGCCACGATGATTTCTTACGAAGGTCGTTATGTCTGGAAAGCACTACTGACCCTGGGCCAAGTGATTGTTCCGACCCAGGTGAACCACAAGGTGCTTTACCAGGAAGTCAGCCAGGTCATTGCCTGGGGTAAAATTGGCGCTCGGGATGGTCTGCCGGGGCTTGAGAAGGAATTCGAAAAACTGCAGGGACATGAAGACCCTTTCCTGCATCACTGCATTCAACTACTGATGGCAGGTTATAGTCAGGATGACCTTCGAGGAAAATTAACAACAGCCATGGACTCCCAGTATGAGCGCCAGATGGTGCAAGCGGGCATCCTCAACACCATGGCCAATATAGCACCCGGTTTCGGTATGATCGGTACCTTGGTCGGGCTGATCATCATGCTGGCGGAACTCGATGGCAACACCAGTAATATCGGCATGGGTCTGGCACTGGCACTCATTACAACCCTGTATGGGGTCATTCTAGCGCAACTGGTTTTTAAACCTGCTGCCCGACGAGCCGAACAAAAGGAACAGATTTCCCGGTTTAGGAACCAACTGATGATCGACGCTTTCCTGCTGCTCGTCAATCGCTCAAATTCGTTGCAGATTCAGGATCATCTGAACAGCTTTCTGGACCCCGCCATACGCTTCAACAGTGCCCAGCAGGATTAACACGCAAGGATTGCTCTGATGGCCCATCCAGAACAGCAACTCTATGATAGCGACCCCACTGAAGATACCAGTTGGCTGCTGACCTATGCCGATATCATTACCCTGTTGCTAATTTTTTTCGTGCTACTGTTCTCGAGTTCCAAGATAAACAAAGAGAAATTCGATGCCGTGGCACTGAGCATTAACCAATCCATGAACCAACCCGCGCCCTACCCCTTAACGCCCCAGACCGAACCTGAAATTGAGCCTGAACCAGAGCCAGTGATCGAGCCTGAACCAGAGCCGGTTAACCCGCTGGAACTCGCGCAAATGAAATTGGATGACCTGATAAAGAAAGAGGGGCTTGAAAGCAAGATTCAATCGAATCTAACGGATATCGGATTGATGATAGAACTCTCCAGTAATTCGTTCTTCGACTCAGGCTCCGCTGAAATTCGCGAATCCATGCAATCCATCCTGAGGGGGCTCAGCCAGGTCATCCTGGATCTGCCTTTGCAGACTTACAAAGTGGAAATAGAGGGGCATACCGACAATGCGCCCATTAATACCGATCAATTCCCGTCGAACTGGGAGCTTGCCGCATTACGGTCAATCAATGTATTACACCTGTTCAATAACAATGGAATTTCAAAGCAGAAATTATCGGTATCTGCTTTTGCCGATACCCGGCCAAAATTTCCAAATGTTGACCTTAATAACAACCCTATCGCTGCAAACCAGGCTCAAAACCGACGCGTCGTCGTGCATATCCTCAATATTACGACAGATGATTTAACACAAGACAACTGACCCTAGCAGCACCGACCAGCGGCGCTGCCTTCGCGTCGCCGGAATTAATGTAACGGGTTAGGCGCCCTTAAATTCGATTTTCAAGAAACGGACTACTGAATTCATCCACCTTGGATTCTAGGGAGCAGAAACACCGCTGACCCATCTGGAATTTGTTTATTCCAGTCATCACGATATATCTCACCATCCAAAGCAACCGCGATGCCCTGATCAATGTGCTCGGCCAAATCTGGATAACGCTGCACAAGCCTGTCAAACAGTTCACGAATCGTGCCCGCCTCAGCCTGAACCTGTGCATGGCCATTAACACTCGCCCTTAACGCACCTGTAAACTCCACCTTCAGCATAGGAGGATGGTGATCTTTTTATGCCTCTGCTTCATCCAGTGCCTTAAGTATCCTGGGTGGAGACATAGGCACATGCGTCATACGCACGCCAACCGCATTGGATACCGCATTACCGATTGCAGCCAGTGGCGGCACGATCGAAGTTTCACCCACCCCTCGTATCCCATAGGGATGATTTGGATTAGGTATCTCGAGTATCTCCGTGTCAATAAAAGGCAGGTCCGAACAAACTGGAATCCTGTAATCAAGGAAGCCGGCATTCTGAAGCAGGCCATCATCACCATAGATGTATTCTTCATTTAAAGCCCAACCAATACCCTGGGCTGCGCCGCCCTGGAATTGTCCTTCAACATAATCAGGATGAATGGCTTTTCCTGCATCCTGGACAACGGTGTAGCGAATCACTTTAGTCGCACCCGTTTCCGGATCAACCTCGACATCACAGATATGGCTGGCAAAAGACACCCCGGCGCCATCGGCTACAACCTCATTATGACCCGCAATGGGCCCGCCTGTGTTTGGCGATTTAGCGGCTATCTCCTGAAGCGTCAGCGGCGCCAGGTTATTGTGTCGCTTACCTTTTGCGACCGCCTTACCCTCCTTCCAGGCGACTGCACTAAGCGGAATGTCCCACATTTTAGCGGCTCTTTGACACAGCTCATCCTTCGCATTTCTGGCAGCGAATATGGTTGCCATCCCAGATGAAAAAGTACCTCGACTGCCTTCCGTGGTGTCATTATGGCCCAGTGAGGCAGTATCCGCGATCTGAACTCTTACCCTGTCATATTCAATACCCAGCTCTTCCGCGGCAATTAATCCCAGCGATGCCCTTGAGCCACCCACATCGACGGTTCCCACTGTCAGCGAGACAGTCCCATCAATGCCGATATTAAGATCGGGGCAGGTCTGGCCACCAAAATTGAACCAGAACCCACACGCCATACCCCTGCCTTGATTCTTACGCAGTTTGGCCTTCATATGCGGATGATTCTGGGCGGCCTTTAACGTCGGGCCAATGCCTATCGGGCCATAAACGGGCCCATAGGAAGCCTGCGTACCCTCTTTGGCCGCATTCTTTATTCTGAACTTGACTGGATCCATGCCAATCTCTTCAGCGACCAGGTCCATGGTACTTTCAATACCAAAGGCGGCCATGGGCGCTGAAGGCGCCCGGTACGCTGCTACTTTAGGACGATTACACAGTACGTCATAGCCAACGGATTGAACATTCTTGAGATCATAACAGGCAAAAGAGGTCATGGCCCCCAGCATGCCCCAAATACCGGGGAAAGCCCCACTTTGATATCTCAATTCAGCCGCAGCGGCAGTAATCGTGCCATTTTTCTTGGCGCCGATTTTGACATCCACCGAAGTAGATGAGGTTGGCCCTGTGGCTTTGAATACTTCTTCTCTGCTCATGACCAATTTTACCGGTCGATTTGCTTTACGGGACAAAACCAAAGCCACCGGTTCCATCCATACATGGGTTTTACCACCAAAGCCCCCGCCTATCTCTGATGAGGTGACCTTCAGCTTGGCCACATCCATGCCAATCAGGGATGCACACACCTGCCTGAAGTGAAAATGTCCCTGGGTTGTCACCCACAGATCGCCATGACCATCTGGACCGACAGTGGCAAGACAGGCATGGGGTTCAATATAGCCCTGGTGAGTCTGTTCGGTTTTAAAGGACTTCTCTACAATGACATCTGCCTCAGCAAACCCAGCCTCAACGTCGCCATGACCAAACTGGTTACGTTGAACAATATTAGAGGGCTTCTCCGGCTTCGGATCCACGCCAGACGTGAATACCCAATCGTGGATGATCGGTGCATCCGCCTCCATTGCTTTATCTACGTCAGTCACATGGGGCAGGCGTTTATAGGTCACTTTGATCAGCTTCAAGGCCTGTCGAGCGGTCTTCTCATCAACCGCCGCCACTGCAGCGACGGCATGACCATCATACAGTGCCCTGCCTCGGGCCATACAATTTTCGAGGATGTCGAGCATGCCCCTGTTACCACCGGTTAAATCAGGCATGTCCACACAGGTAACCACGGCTTTAACGCCCGGCAGCTTCTCAGCTTTTCCGGTATCAATTTTCTTAATTAAGGCATGGGCATGAGGTGAACGAAGCACCTTGCCAACCAGTTGTCCTGGCGCAGAGATATCTGCACCATATCTCGCTCGTCCGGTTACTTTATCAATTCCGTCAGGTCGATTAACCCGGCTCCCTATAAGCTTAAATTTCTGTTTGGTATAACTAGTGTCATGTGGCATATCAAATTCCTATAATACATGTTGTGATCAGCAGCGTAGGCAGGTTACTTTTTCCTCATTTCTTTCGCTGCTGCTTGTACTGCACGAACAATTTTGTCATAGCCAGTGCATCGGCATAGATTACCCGCCAAGGCATAGCGTATTTCTTTTTCCGAAGGTTTAGGGTTCTTGTCCAAAAGGGCCTTCGCTGAAACTAAAAAGCCCGGTGTACAAATACCGCATTGTAAAGCCGCATGTTCTATAAACTTCTCCTGCAAAGGGTGCAGTTTCATGCCGTCGGCCATGCCTTCAACTGTACTGATCTCGCGGCCATCGGCTTCAGCGCCCAGAACCAGGCAAGAACAGACCAGGCGACCATCCAGAGTGATGCTACAGGCACCACAATCTCCTGTGCCGCAACCTTCTTTAACACCGGTTAAACCGACTCGATCCCGAAGGGAATCCAGCAATGATTCATCAGATGGGCAGGCAAACTGGACCGCATCACCGTTTATTTTTGTAGATACTAGAAACCCTGACATCAGGCACCTCCTGCTCGTTTAAATGCAATAACTGCTGCACGCCGTGCCAGCACACCAGCCACTTTCGTTCTATATTCAATTGTCCCACGCTTGTCATCAATCGGGTTACAGGCCTCCCTGCAGGCTGCAGCAAGATTTTCCAAGGCCTGGGCATCCAGCTTGGTCCCGATAATTGCTTTGGCTGCTTTGGGTACCAACACCGGGGTCGGTGCGACGGCGCCGAGCACGACTCGAGCCGATTTAACAACCCCTCTTTCCAGAGACAAGTTAATACCTGCCCCAACCACAGCAATGTCCATCTCCGTTCTTGGTATGAAACGTAGATAAGCATCACCTGATCTTGCTGCCCGCTTGGGTAGTTGGATCGACTCGATCAGTTCCCCTTTCTCTAAAGAGGTCGTACCTGGCCCAGTAATGATTTTTTCAACTGCAACCGTACGACGTTTCTTATCACCAACAACCACGGCCTTGGCGCCGGCGGCAATCAATGCTGGCACGCTGTCAGCAGCAGGGGATGCATTACATAAATTACCTGCAACAGTACATCGGCCCTGAATCTGGTCCGAGCCGATCAGGTCTGCTGCCTCAACAACCCCGGGCCAGGCTTTCTTCAATTTCACATGCTCGTTCATTTCAGCACCGCAAACAGCAGCACCGATGGATATACCCTTGGCCGACACGTTTATTTCTTTGGTTGCTGGTATTCTCTTTATATCAACAACCAAATCCGGCTCGATTAAGCCTGTTTTCATTCTTACCAGCAGGTCAGTTCCACCGGCGAGAACATAGGCGTTGCCCTTTTCTCCTGCCAGTAGCTCTGCGGCTTGTTTCGTCGTTGTAGGTGATTCAAATCTCATATTTTTCTCTCTCCCTGAGTCCTGCCTGAACAAATAATTCCGCTTCACTTAGCTCAATAAGCACTATTTCACTTTTATACTATCCAGGTCAATCCAATACTTTACTGTAACACTCGAATTGAAGCTAATTTATCCTGAAAGCATGACTTTAATCCATGATAGTCGGACTTCACCCACCTGATTTTAATTCGCCCACAAAAAAAATTGCCTACCTGAATCCCAACCCCTCTAAAAAACCAATTGATTACCTATAATCGCTGAACACCAAACGTATTGGTCTGCATCCCTCGGTATCCGGATTCCTTGCAGGTTTCCAAAGTAAATATAATCACTTCCCGCGTATCTGCAGGATCAATTAAACCATCGTCCATCATCCTCGATGAACAGTACATGGCCTCAGAGGTTCGCTCCATGCTGTCAATAATGCGTTCACTGTTTTTTTCTATCCCCGCCAATTCTTCATCGGTCAGCGCCTTACCCAATGCCTTGGATCTATCCTCAGCGACAATACGCAGCACCGCAGCGGCCTGAGCACCGCCCATGACCGCCTGCCGTGCAGTCGGCCAGGAAAAAACAAACTCCGGCTTAAGAGACTTGGAGCACATGGCATAGTTCCCCGCGCCATAAGAATTGCCAACGATAATGGTAATTTTAGGGGGCCTGAAATTAACGACGGATTGAATCATTTTCGAGCCATGCTTCACCTGGCCACTGTGTTCAGCCTCAACGCCGACTAGAAAGCCGGTTGTATTGTGCAGGAACACCATCGGAGTATTACTTTGATCGCATAGTTGAAGAAAATGGCTGGCCTTTTTTGCGCCCTCAGGCGTAATGGGACCGTTATTGGTTATAATCCCGCATCGCCAGCCTCCAAAAAAAGCATGCCCACACAAGGTATGCTCATCAATGCTCGGCTCAAATTCGCTGAACCTCGAACCATCGGCAATGCGCATGATGACTTCACACATGTCATAGGGGATTCTTTTATCTTCTGAAACAATACCTCTCAGTTCCGCAGCATCATATAAAGGCGGTTGCACCGCTTCATCTGGCTCTATCCAGCGATCGGCAGGCGGAGGAAACTGGGCTACAATTTCCCGGGCTATTCTTATTCCATCACTATCACTTTCTGCCAGGTATTCGCCTGTCTGGGATACAGTGGCATGCATTTCGGCCCCACCCAGCGTTTCATGATCTGCTTCCTCGCCCGTGGCGGCTTTAAGTAAAGGTGGCCCAGCCAGAAACAATTGCGTCTGACCCCTGACTAGAACAACATAGTCAGACAAAGCGACTTGATAAGCCCCACCGGCGGTCGCATTCCCATGGGAAACGGTAATCTGCGGGATCCCTGCAGCCGACAATTCCGCCTGCTGGGCATAGACCCGGCCCCCATCCAGGAAGCCATGGGCTCCCCAGGGATCAGGATCGCCACCGCCAGCCAAGTTTCCACCCCCGCTTTCGCTTAAAGAAATCAGCGGCAAGCCAGTAGAAAAAGCAATTTCCTGTAAGCGCAGGTTCTTTCTCGTGGTAGCCGAATTGATCGTACCGCCCTTGATCGCATAATTCCAAACCATGACCAGGACGCGCCGTCCACTGACAAAACCAATACCAACAATAATATTTCCCCCGGCAGTTGAACCATCTTGATCGCCATTCATGCCATAACCAGCAATGGAAGAGTGTTCAACAAAAGGTGCACCTGGATCTAGTAGATGGGCTAGGCGTTCGCGGGGTAACAGCTTACCTCGACGGGTCGCTCTTTCCCGGTATCGCTCCTCACTGGCACGAATATTTCGTTCTACCGAACGGATTTTCTCAACATACCCAGCCATGAATTCGACGTTTTTTCTAAATTCGCTGTTACTGGTATCTAATCTAGTTTCCAATCGGTTCAATTTTCTGTCTCCTCGAGCGCCAATTCCACCAAAAGCTGCCTATTCTTGACCTGTTGTCCTTTTTCAACCCGCACTGAAGAAACAACCCCGTCACCATCAGCAAGATGGCGGTGTTCCATCTTCATGGCTTCAACATAGACCAGTATGTCTCCTCGCTTTACTACCTCACCCGGGTTTACCAGCACATCAATCACCAATCCTTCTGTGCTGGCCGTTATGAGGCCGCTTCCTGTCGCATCTTCTGAAATTGCTGGTTGAAAAGTCAGTCGCTCGATATTGAGGGCTCGCTCGCCTAAATCAAGCGACAGGTTGTCCCCTTCGAGGTGATAGCTCAGTCCTCGATCTAACCCATTCAATCGATAAATCATTTCACCCTCGTCACAAACTGCCGGGTCAATAGCAAATTCATGTTCATTGATCGTGACTCTATAAGCCTCACCTATACGAATGATCCTCACACTAACCACCTGATCACCGACCCTGAGCAACTCAGCGCGTTGCATAGGCTCGGCATTACTCCAGCCATCTTGCCGATGGAAACTCTGCGCCAAGACGACTGCAGCCAATGCCATATCCTGCAAGCTGGGATCATCTGCCAGCCTGGCAAGCAGTGCATCATCGATGAACTCGGTGGTCACTTCTCCTGATCTAAACTCCGGCTCTTCCAGCAGTAGCAATAAAAACGTTTTGTTCGTTGTTAAACCCAGGATTCGGGAATTTTTC
>CAZGCW010000008.1:38325-44327 GCA_964524295.1 uncultured Pseudomonadales bacterium | reverse complement strand
CAAATTAGACGGCGAAGAGCTTCTCATCATGAGTGAAAGTGAAGTTTTTGGCGTCGTTGGTTAAGCCAGTAGATTAAAAGTATTAGTAATTATATTAGATAAAAAGGATTAAGTGATATGACAGCTAAAGATGTGAGGTTTGGTGATTCAGCGCGTCAACGCATGCTCGCGGGCGTTAATGTCCTTGCTGACGCAGTCAAGGTTACGCTTGGACCCAAAGGTCGAAACGTTGTTCTAGATAAGGCATTTGGTGCGCCTACCGTCACCAAAGACGGTGTCTCCGTTGCTAAAGAAATCGAATTGAGTGATAAGTTCGAGAATATGGGTGCGCAGATGGTCAAGGAAGTGGCATCGCAGACATCGGATGTTGCTGGAGACGGCACGACCACAGCCACTGTATTGGCCCAGGCCATCCTGAACGAAGGGCTTAAGGCCGTGGCGGCAGGGATGAACCCCATGGATCTCAAGCGTGGTATAGATAAAGCGGTAGTGGCTGCTGTTGCATCAGTGCAGTCACTGGCTGTTCCCTGTACCGATTCAAAAGCGATTGCACAGGTAGCCAGTGTCTCGGCCAATAGTGATTCACAAATCGGTGATATTCTTGCTGATGCCATGGATAAGGTGGGTAAAGAAGGCGTTATTACTGTGGAAGAGGGCAGCGGCCTTGAAAACGAACTCGACGTTGTTGAAGGTATGCAGTTCGATCGTGGTTACTTGTCTCCTTACTTCATAAACAATCAAGAGAATATGAGTGCTGAACTCGAAGACCCTTATATTCTATTGTTTGATAAGAAGATCTCTAACATACGTGACATGCTGCCGGTACTGGAAGCGGTTGCTAAATCCAGCCGTCCGTTGATGGTGATTGCCGAGGACGTTGAAGGTGAGGCCCTGGCTACGCTGGTTGTTAATAATATGCGCGGCATCGTAAAAGTGGCTGCTGCAAAAGCGCCAGGCTTTGGTGATCGAAGAAAAGAAATGCTTCAGGATATTGCTATCCTGACGGGTGGCACGGTGATTTCTGAAGAAGTCGGCCTGTCGCTGGAAGGCGCAACTCTTGAAGATCTGGGTCAAGCTAAGCGGGTCACGCTGACCAAAGAGAATACAACCATTGTTGACGGTTCTGGTGGGTCTACAGATATCGAAGCCAGGGTTAAGCAGATTCGAGCTCAGATCGAAGAAACCTCTTCTGACTATGATCGTGAAAAACTCCAGGAACGAGTTGCTAAGCTCGCTGGGGGTGTTGCGGTGATTAAAGTGGGTGCCGGGTCTGAAGTTGAAATGAAAGAGAAAAAAGCAAGGGTAGAAGATGCCCTTCATTCAACGCGAGCTGCAGTCGAAGAAGGTATTGTTCCTGGTGGCGGTGTCGCTTTGATTCGTGCGCTTGCAGCGGTAGAGGGTGTGTCTGGTGACAACGGTGATCAGGACGTCGGTATCAAGTTGTGCCTGAAGGCGATGGAATCTCCAATCAGGCAGATTGCTGAGAATGCTGGAGCGGAAGGTTCAGTCGTTGTCGATAAAGTGAAAAAGCAGTCTGGCAATGAAGGATTCAATGCTGCGACGGGTGAGTATGGTGACATGATTGAATATGGGATTCCTGATCCCGCCAAGGTCACACGTACTGCACTGCAAGCGGCCGCTTCGGTTGCTGGTCTGATGATCACCACTGAATGTATGGTTACAGATGTGGTAGAAGACACACCTGCCGCCGCCGGTGGCGGTATGCCTGACATGGGTGGCATGGGTGGCATGGGTGGTATGGGCGGTATGATGTAAACCATCAGTCAAGACTAAAAACCCCGCCCTGGTGCGGGGTTTTTTTTGTTATCGATTTTGTTGCAAAATACGGTTTCTATGCAGGGTTAGGGATGGCATGCGCAAAAGGTTTTTCCTGAATATAACCCCTGATGAGATTCAACGGTATTATCGGGGTGAAGCGACGACGGTCGTTGTGACTGGGGAGGATCGAACCAGGCTGCAATTTCCGGCGCAAAGTTTACGTCAGTTTGTGACAGAAAATGGCGTCAGTGGTTATTTCGAAATTGAGTATGATGAATTTTCGAAACTGGTCGGTATTTCACGCTTGAGTTAATGGTTCGGATTAGTTTTTGGGTCAGTTTTGGGTTACTGTTTCGCCTGAAATTGCTATAGTATCGGTTGCACGGTTCTTCATGAGTCTTGTATAAGAATTGCTTGAACAGACGTAATTAAATTAGAGGATAGAAAAATGGATATACCTTTATTTTCCATGGATGGGGTTGATTATTTGTTTCGATGGGGCCACTTCCTGGCCGGTATCACCTGGATAGGACTGCTTTACTATTTTAATTTTGTGCAGACGGAATACTTCAAGGAAGCAGAAGCTGAGCATCGCTCCGGTGCGATACAAAAATTAGTCCCAAGGGCCTTATGGTGGTTCAGATGGGGCGCCGCATTTACTTTCCTCACCGGGCTTTATCTGCTTTATATAAAGCACGGCGCCTTGACCTATGATATCGCTGTTGGCGCGACGCTAGGTACCCTGATGGCGATTAACGTCTGGTTTATTATTTGGCCAAACCAGCAGATTCTGATTGCCTCAGCGACTCAAGTGGCCGGTGGTGGTGAAGCGCTTGCAGAGGCTGCTGCAGCTGCACCGAAAGCGGCACTCGCATCGCGAACCAATACACTGTTTTCAGTACCAATGCTGTTCTTTATGGGGTCTTCGGCTCATATGCCGACATCCCTGCTGATGGATGGAATGTCGACCTCTACTGCAAGCCTCATTGCTGTCTTCGTTGTTATATTAGCGTTGGAAGTCAATGCGATTCGTGGGCAACAAGGCCCTATGGCTTCGGTTAAGGGCGTGATCCATTGTGGCCTGCTGTTAACAGCGGTTTTGTATGGATTAATGGTCGCCTTATAAAGTCGGTTTAGATAACTAGCTCAGTCAGGGCCCTGTTTGGGGCCCTGTTTTTTTGAGAAAATCAAATGAATCAAGACAATAGACCTCTGGATGACAGAAATCACGGTATTTTGCCTTCCATTAAGCCAGATGCAGATGAAGTGTCTTCTTATAGAAAGAGTGGTCGTTCGGACGCGCCCAAGCAGAGTAGTTTTAACGGCATATTGGTTTTTGTGCTGTTTTTGATGGTGATTGTGATGGGCTTCGGTGGTTATGTTTTGTATGAAGTCCAGAAGAAACTGGTCGAAGCGAATGAATTATTGTCTAAGAGCCAGGACAGCATTCTGGAACTGGAAGGTCGCCTTGCTGCTACGGGCACCGATGTATCCAAAACACTGCAAGAGATGCAAGGCCAGGCAGAAACTAATGTCGGTGAAATTGATAAACTGTGGGCTGTCGCCTATCGGCAGAATAGACCCAAAATTGAATCGCTGGCGCAGGATCTGGAGAATTCGACCACGGCTTTCAGGGCGCAGCTTGATCCGATCGCAAGTGCCGTCGCTGGTTTTACGGGTAACCTGGATACCCTTAACAAGAGTTTGATCGAAATTGAAAGCGGGCTTGTCGCGGGATCCGAAGAACAAGCGACAACCATAGCGCTCCTTAATCAGAGATTACAGGATCAGACTGACCTGGCAGAGACACACCGACGCAGTGTTGATGTGTTGAGCAAGCAATTGAAAGAGGCCAGATTGGATATTCGTTCTAATCTTGAATATCGGGCGCGCCATAACACGGAAGTACTGGAAATGAAGCGGCAGATACAAGCGCTTAGTGCCCAGCGAATGGACTCGCCCAATCCTCAGCCCTAATTCTAGTCCTCAGCCCAGTTACTGAGAACGCTGATAGGGATAAGCTGATTCCCCTGTTTGACGATAACCCCTTCCTGCGTAATCGCCTGTAGCTCGAGGTTTCTGGCGATTGGATCACCTTCTCTAAATCGCTTGCCGTTGATAACAACCATTCTCAGTGATCTATCCTCAGCGTAGATATGGCTGGAAAACCTAATGTCATTGATCTGGATTTCCGGGGATAACCTATCTTGGGTCGGTTCAGGTAGCGCTGCCTTTGTTTGCCTGGGGACGTCCACAGTCTTTAAGGTTGATCGTCGATTTTGAGCGGTTTGATTCGAGCTCCCCTTGTTGGCATTTTGAATTAGCTTTGCCGGCCTGTATTGTTGAGGTTTAGGATTTGTCGTTGCTGCTGGGCTAGGTCTCACCTGATGAGGGTTGGTTATGTTCTGATTGCTGACTGTATTACCTTTATCAGCGGTAAACCAGAGTACGAAACCAAGGTTGATCAGTACCAGGACCAAACCAATAGCTGGCCAGAGCCATTTGCTGTTTCGGGACCGTTGCCGGTCAGCTCGGATATGAATCGTGTTTAAGCCGGGTGTTTTGTGTTGTTTCTTTTCTTCTTCCGATTTATTGAGCGCATCGAGGATATAAGACATTAGCTGTTACCCCCAGAGAGTTTAGGTGTGCCACTATCGTCTTCATCATTTATTTTCAGCCAGGTTTTCACGCCCGCAATACCATCCGGTGCCAACCCTGACGATAACTGGAATTGTTTGACTTTTGTTTCCAGTTCACCATCAAAGATGTAGCCTGCGCTGAGCACCAGGGGTTCGGCGTTAATCAATGCCAGCCGGTTAACAAGCCAGTCGGTCGCCGGCCCGCGATGGCCTCGAGATAAGGGGCCATTATAGGCCGGAGGGGCTCGCCAGAGCAGGGTAAAGTGACCATCCCAACTATCGATGAACTCGAATATAGGGATTCGGTAGGTTTGCATGCCTACTTTTAGAGCGGCGCTGCCACGATCGATAGAGGTGAGGGTAAACCATTGATTTCTGAGTTGGACAATGACCGGCCGGTTAAAATCATTTAGTTCATTTAAACCGGTAATACTGGAATAGCAAAATAAGCCGATGGTTTCCGCCATTCGGCAGGATGCTTTAGCATTACCCGTTAAACCGACCCCCCAGATGCCAAGAAGGTCACTGAGCGCTCTATCCGGGTTTTCGTGGCCCTGAAGTGCCTCGGTTCTATTGGCAGGAGCTTCTGATAGGGCAGATTCTTGTTGATCAGCTTCTTCTGGCCTGTTTTGGTTTGGCATTAACGTTGCCTCAGTCGATTGCGATAATTCCACTTCAGGTGAGGGCATTTTGGTTAGGGTATCGCTGGGAACCACTGACGGTTGAACTGCGGCTACGACTTGTTCGTTGATAGCAGTTGGCTCCATCACCGGTGCATTATTCTGCTGGGTATTCGCCCGTTGTGCAGGTTGTTCCATGGATTGGCTATAGATTAGCGAGAGGACGGCAATGAATAGGGCAATACTGGATGCGATCGCAGTATATCGCCAATTAATTTGAATCGTCGGGCTAGGTCCGAGGATTTCCCTGGCGGCTTTTTTAACGATACTGGGAGAAACTTGAATTTCGCCTTCTGAATAGGTCCCAAGCAAAGATCGATCACATATCAGATTGATGACACGAGGAATGCCAGAACTGATTTTGTAAATACGATTAATCGCTGAATTGGGGAAGAAGGTTCCCTTTGCGCCGGCGACGACCAGCCGATGCTTAATATAAGATGCAATTTCATTTCTGTTTAGAGCATCAAGATGAAAACGTGCAGTGATGCGCTGAGAAAGTTGTCTTAGTTCGGGTTTTGCGAGAATGGTCAGCAGTTCTGGCTGTCCAAGCAGAATTATTTGTAATAGTTTCCGTTGATGGGTTTCAAGGTTAGTCAACAAGCGAAGTTGTTCGAGTACCTCGATGGATAGATTCTGTGCCTCATCAATGATTAGAACCGTTTTCCTGTCATTACTGTGCGCTTTCAGGAGGTAGGCATTCATGCGGTCAGTCAAGACTTTAATGCTCGCGGTTTTGGGGTACTTTATTTTCAGGTCGTCGCATGCCGCTGCGAGTAATTCAGATGCGGTCAGTTTTGGGTTAAGAATAAATGCGGTATCGACTTTTTTTGGAATCTGATCCAGTAGACACCGACATACCGTGGTTTTTCCAGTGCCGACTTCACCAGTTAATAAAATAAAG
>CAZGCW010000008.1:25986-38315 GCA_964524295.1 uncultured Pseudomonadales bacterium | reverse complement strand
ACCATCGCCTTGAATACCGTAGGTTAGATGGGCCAGCGCATCCCGGTGTCGGTCGCTCATGTAGAGATACTGGGGATTCGGTGCTATTGAGAAAGGGGATTCTTTTAGCCCGAAATAGTCATTATAAATAGCTGTCACTAGGTAGCCTCCATGATCTCAGCAGAATAGCCTCCCAACTAGTGTTCCAGCAACTCTTCGAGGAGATTATCTTTACTATTCCAGCGATCTGCAATCCAATGCTGGGTGGCTTTAGCGGATGATATAGAGCTGGAATCCGATTCACTGGGGACTTTTATTTTCTCGATCCTGAAAAATATCTCAGGTTTATGACCACAGAGGAATTCAAAGAATGTAGGTGTCCGTTGTTTGTAGGCGATGGTGATATCGAGGATAGAATCCAGATGGTCCTGGAGTGACCCAATGACCATGGCGGCGCCCCCGCTTTTTGGTTTTAAGAGATGCCGATAGGGGGATTTTTGAACCGTCTTTTTTTCCTGGGTGAATCGAGTACCCTCGAGAAAATTTAATACCGAGACCGGTGTAAGCTTAAATTTTTCAGCAGATTTGAGCGTTGTTGCTAGATCTTTGCCCTTTAAGTGAGGGTGTTTTCGTAGTTTTTCCCGTGAATACCGTTTCATAATGGGAAAATCCAGAACCCACCAACATAGTCCTATGATCGGTGTATAGATGAGCTCCTGCTTGATAAAGAATTTAAGGAATGGGATTTTTCTGTTGAGAACTCGTTGTAGAATGAGAATATCTGTCCAACTCTGATGGTTGCAGATAACCAGGTACCAGTGCTCTTGACTCAGTTCAGGCTGGCCTTCTACCGTGATAGTCAGCTCCTGGAAACAATCCAGAATACAATTATTGATACTAATCCAGTTTTCAGCAGTGGCCATTGAAAACCGCGTAAAGGTGGGCTGCCAAGAGCCCGGAAGAAGCGCGCGTGCGAGCGCGGTCGCATACAGGGGAATACAGAAAAATAAGGTGTTAAAACACATTAATACAAGGCTCAGGCAACCCTTGACTGGTCCTGGTAATAATCTAAGCACATGGTTCTCCTGCCATTAGACAAGCTCGATAGGTGACACGCCCCGCTACCGCTATTTTGGCAGATCGGGGTTTAGATGACTATCGATTCTGGGTCGACTTGCCGGCTTACTTTTTTTGTTTGGTTGTTGCGCAAGCCTTGTTAAGGCGTAATTAGAGGCGTTTGCAGGGACGTCCTGCCAATCTGGCTTGATGTGTTCGGTTTCATTTTTCCGTTCAGCAACTACTGTTTTTTAGGTCTGATGATAAGATCAGCATCGAACCTTTCTGGATTCTTATGATGACGGTCTTTACCCATATTCTAGGTGATTTAACTGGGCAGCAATTTCTCGATCAGTATTGGCAGCGAAAACCCCTGATGGTACCGAAGGCATTTCCTGGCTATGCATCACCCCTATCCGCAGATGAACTGGCTGGTCTTGCATTAGAACCGGATGTGGAATCGAGAATAGTTTTTGGGTCAGATCCGTCTGGCCCCTGGCGCCTGCAACAAGGGCCTTTTTTAGAAGCTGATTTCAAGGCCATGCCAGAGACGGGATGGACGTTAATGGTACAGGCCGTTGATCTGTGGGTTCCAGATGTAGAAGCAATGATTTCCCATTTCAGTTTTCTTCCTCGTTGGCGACTGGATGATGTGATGGTTAGTTATGCACCAGCTGGGGGCAGTGCGGGACCGCACTTTGATCAGTACGATGTGTTTCTCGTTCAGGTCGAAGGTAGCAAGCGCTGGAAGATTGGGCGAAGAGAAGATGAACCCCCGTCGTTACTGGATAATTCCGATTTGCGGATTCTAAAGGATTTTCGTCAGGTAGATGAGAGGGTGCTGGAGCCTGGTGATATGCTTTACCTCCCTCCCGGGGTAGGCCACTGGGGGATAGCGGAAACTGAGGGGATGACTTTTTCGGTTGGCTTTAGATCCCCGACTATGACTGACCTTTTGGCGGACCTGGCTATCGAATTAGTCGCGAAAAATAACGAGGTTTATTACCGGGATCCCAAGCTCAATGTAGAGATGGCAAGTGAACATATCCATCCTGCCTTTATTGCGCAGGCGAAGGCACTCCTGGAAGAGTTGTTGTCGGAAGAAGGTTTGATAGAGGATTGGTTTGCCCGATTTATGACAGCCCCTAAATATCCGGATTTGGAAGCACAGACTCAGGAATCACGATTGGCTCGTATTAATAATCGGCTCTATCGCAACGGTGATCTTGTCGACTGATGGTAGATCTCTAATGGTGACGGAGACGTGCCTGTTTATTCGTCTAGGTTTACCAGGGTGCTTTTTCTGCCATGCACGGCCAGTAATTTGGTTGGTTGCTAGCGTGAAGTACCGTGGATAAGGGCAGATGGGAAAGTGTGGAGCTGCCGAATGATTTTTCTACAGTAACCAGAGGCAGCAGGAACTGATTACTGCGACACCTATGAGATTCAGGATCAAGCCTTCCTTAGCCATGGTTTTAGTCGGGAAAAATCCCGTGCTGAACATGATGGTATTGGGCGCAGTCGCCACGGGTAACATGAAGGCACAACTGGCACTCATCGCCGCTGGCACCATGAGCAGGGCGGGATCTAGGTTTGCACCGAGGGCGGCTGCCGCAAGAATCGGCAGCATCAGCGTGGTTGTTGCTGTGTTACTGGTCATTTCAGTCATAAAAGTGATGGTAAAACAAATCAGGCACACCACCAGGATAATATTCATTGAGGCTAGCGCAGAGAGCCATTCACCGAGCATGGCTGAGAGCCCGGATTGTACAAATGCAGTCGCTATTGCTATACCTCCCCCAAATAAAATCAGCATTCCCCAGGGAATTTTGTTGGCAGTCTCCCAATCCAGAAGTCTGGAACCTTTACCATCTGGGATAAGGAACATACAGACGACGGCAATCATGGCGACACTGGCATCGTTGGCAGTGGGGAGGCTAAGCCATTCCGACCAGCCGCCGAAGGGTTGGCTTCGCGTCACCCAGGTAAAGGCCGTCAGTGAAAAAACCAGTAGGACCCTTATTTCAGGGCTAGTCCAGCTGCCCACCTGCGGAAGATCAAAATGGCCTTTGTAGTGTAAGCTCCTGGTTAACCAAAGGGCGGTTATGGGAACCATCAGTAGCACCACCGGAATTCCCCAGGACATCCAGGTCAGGAAGCCAATTTCACTCCCCATGTTGATTTCATAAACTTCCCTGAAAACGAGATTAGGCGGAGTGCCGATGGGTGTGCCAATACCACCTATACTGGCTGCATAGGCGATACCGAGCAGTAAAGGGATTGCCATGGCTTTGTCGTTGGACTTTTCCAGGACCGCCATTGCAACCGGCAGCAACATTAAGGTTGTGGCGGTATTGGAAATCCACATAGAGAGGAAAGCTGACGCCGCCATGAATCCAAAAACAAGGCGTTTACTGCTTTGTGATCCGAATGCATTGACCATGGTTAGGGCGATGCGCCTGTGCGCGCCACTCTTTGCCATGGCAGTTGATAAAATAAACCCGCCCATTAGCAGTAGGACCAATGGGCTACCATAGGCGGCGCCGACCTGAGCGGGAGATAAGATTCCGAAAAAGGGTAACAGTGCCAGTGGAATCAACGAGGTTACGGGTATGGGAATTGGCTCGAAAATCCACCATATTGCTGTCCATATGGATATTGCAGCAGTCGCCTTGATTACGAAGGGGATGTCCCAGATCTCAAGGGTGCTGTATAAGAGTATTGCCAGCACCGGACCCAATAGGCTGAACAGGATCCGAGCGGATAGCGTTGAAGAGGTGTTTGACGAGGCTTCGAATGTCATGCGGGTATTCGTTATAATGGTGATTATGGAACAGTTCTTTCTGTCATGCTGCTGAGAATACCATGAAAGATACCCTTTTTTGGTATGATCTGGAGACTACGGGTCTCGATTCGATCCTGGATCGGGCAATTCAGTTCGCGGGGGTAAGAACTGACTTGAACCTAGAGATTGTTGCGGAGCCCGTGAACATTCTATCGACGCTTTCAGAGGATGTTCTCGTCGACCCTGAGGCTATTATAACCACCGGTATCAATGTGGACGCATTGCAGCACGATGGGCTTTTGGAAGTCGATTTTTTAGGTCAGATACTGGCTGAGTTCATGCAACCGCAGACCTGCGTTACCGGCTATAACAATCTGAATTTTGATGATGAATTTATTCGGCAGGCACTGTATCGGAATTTATTTGATCCTTATGCCCGTGAATGGCAGTCCGGAAATTCGCGTTGGGATGTGATTAACTTGATGAGGATGGCGCATGCCTTGCGACCCGATGGTTTTTCCTGGCCTAAAAAAACCGATGGTACGACCAGCTTTAAACTTGAACATCTGGCTGTTGCTAATGAGGTCAGTCATGATCATGCTCACGATGCCTTGTCGGATGTAGTTGCCACGATAGGCGTGACCAAAAAGCTCCGCCAAGTTCAACCCAAGCTCTGTGAATTTTTTTTTAAGCTTCGTCTCAAATCCTTTGTGCTCGACCAACTCTACCCCTTAAAAAAACAGATGATCGTTCATGTCGCCACCTATTACCCGGCATCCCGAGCGCACATGGGTGTGTTGCTTCCTGTGGCAGCCCATCCTGTTAATCGTAACAGTATTATCTGTGTTGATTTGTTACGTGATCCAGACTCTCTGTTAGGGCTCAATTCAGAACAACTTAAAGAAAGGTTATTTGCGGGTAATCATGATTATAGCAAAAGCGGTCGACCTGCGTTACAAACGCTGCAGATAAACCGGTGTCCAGCGATAGCGCCTATAGCGACACTTTCCCCGGTTAAAGCGACGGAATTGGGAATTGATTTAGACCTGTGTGCTGAGCGACAAAAGATTTTTCAAAATACAGCGGGTCTGATTGAAACGATTACGGAAGTGTATGCCAGTCCAACTGAAAACGATTCGATAGATCCCGATTATCGGTTATATGGTGGTGAGTTTTTTTCGAGTGCGGACGCGGGCAGAATGACTGAGGCTCGAAATCTCAGATCAGGTTGTGCTGTTATGTCGGGAAGTTTTGATGATGAGAGGCTGGATGAATTACTTTTTCGCTTTAAGGCGAGAAACTTTACCAGTGATCTCGATGAACAGGAGAGCCTCAGGTGGCAGGAGTTTAAGCGGCATCGATGGCTTACCCGGAACCGGATAGGAGAATATCAAAAACGGACTGAGCAGAGTTTTGTCGACACGAAAGAGGATCCGATAATTGGAAGTCTGATCCGCCGGCTGCAATGGCAGATGGATCAGGTTGATATTGCCCAACGCCACTGATGAGTGCTGGGACCCAGCCGATGTCAGTAGGCTTGGTTATAAGTGTACACGCCATTGATTTCAGTTCTGCGACAGACTACTCGATTGAAATCGGGTCCACCGCATTGGTGAAAGCGTTCAGGGCTTGGTAGAGCAAATAGGCATCTTTTACTCCAGCTAACTCACGAATAGAGTGCATGGCAAAGGTGGGCACACCGACATCCACAGTTTTGACACCGATTGTTTTTGCCGTGATGGGTCCTATCGTGCTGCCACAGGCGAGGTCGGTTCTGGTTACAAATTGTTGGCTAGGGATATCTAGTTTGCGACACAGTGACAGGAAATAAGCCATCGTTTCGCTTGAGGTGGCGTAACGTTGATTAGAATTGATTTTAATGACGGGGCCCTGGTTCAGCGTTGGACCATGCTTGGGGTCGTGTTTGCTAGAAAAGTTGGGATGTATACCATGGGCATTGTCCGTTGAAATCAGCATCGATTTGGCCAGGGTTCTTAGTCTGTTCTCTGTATTAGGGATAATCCGCTCAAGAATATCCTTGAGGAAACTACCCTCAGCGCCTGCTGCTGAAGCGCTACCGACTTCCTCGTGATCATTGCAGACAATCAGGCTTGAGATACTGGAGTCAGCCTGTTGCAATGCTTCACAGGCAACATAGCAGGAAAGCAGGTTGTCGAGCCGTGCGCTGGCGATGAAGTCATTTTGTTGACCGATAATGGCAGGTGCCTGGGTATCATAAAAGCACAGATCCCAGGAGAGCACTTGTTGGCGATTAAGGCTGCCGTGTTGTTGTTCGATCTGTGCTTCCAGCAGAGCAGACAATGGCCTGTCTGACTGGTTAATTATAGGCGGTATATCCTTCTGGGGATTGATGCTGCGCTTATTATTGGCTTCTCTGTCCAGGTGAATGGCCAGGCTGGGTATGGTTGCGATGGGTCGTTTAAAGTCGATCAGGCAATTATGGATGCTGCCGTTTTCATCTGAGAGGGTGACTCTGCCTGCCATGCTGAGATCTCGATCAAACCAGGGGTTGAGTAAGGCACCACCATAAACCTCGACCCCGAGTTGTCCATAGCTGTGGTTTGATAGATCAGGGGCGGGCTTCACTTTCAGGCAGGGGCTATCGGTATGGGCACCAATCATGCGTAGGCCGGTTTCCCCCGGGGGCTGAGCGCCAATATAGAAGCCAATAATGGAAGATTGATTTCGAGTCACAAAAAACCCGCCGGGTTTAAGGTCCCAGCTATCTTCCTCTTTTAATTGCTTGAATCCCTGTTCTCTGAGGCGGTTGGAAATCTGCCCGGTTGCATGAAAAGGCGTTGGTGAGTCCCTGAGAAATTGTAACAGGCCCTGGTTAAATTGTTTTTGATTCATAGTGGAAATGTACTTAATGCTTTTAGCCTAGATTGTAACAGCGATCAGCGGTTTCGGGCATTGCTTGTTAAAATTTGCAATTAAGGCCTTAGTTATCTTAAAATCAACCCGCGCCGATTTGACTATCAGCTTGCGGGCGCAGTAATAAATTCGGCTAAAGCGTTCTGACCCGCTTTAATGGCGGGTTTTTTTGTTTTGGGAAAGACCTATGCAGTTTTCGTCTAAAATTTTACACTCTGATCGAAGATCAGAAATTGAACATGGATCGGTTCATAAGCCGATTCATACCTCAGTGGCTTACGGTTTCAATGAAGCGCGGGAACTGGCGAGGGTCTTTCAGGGAAAGCAGGCGGGTTATACCTATGGCAGACAGGTAAACCCAACCGTAGATGCTTTGCAGAAGAAGGTAACCTTGATGGAATCAGGGGTGGCTTCCGTTGCTTTTTCAACCGGGATGAGTGCCATAGGAACGAGCTTGTTCTCGCTGTTAAGAGCAGGGGATCATGTGATCACCTCACAGTTTCTGTTTGGCAATACCAATAGTCTGTTTCAGTCATTTGCAGCTCATGGAATTGGCGTGTCTTTTGTCGATGCCACGGACGTTCAGCATGTTGAAGCTGCGTTAAGACCAGAAACAAAACTGGTATTTACAGAAACCATTGCTAACCCGCGAACTCAGGTTTCTGATCTGTATGCTATCGGTGAGTTGTGTGCGGATAAGAAATTGCTTTACGTCATTGATAACACCCTGACATCCCCTTATCTTTTCCAGGCAAAGCGTGCCGGGGCGAGTTTGGTAATTAATTCGCTGACTAAATATATCGGTGGTCATGCCAATGCATTGGGTGGGTGTGTCACGGAAACGGGTCAGTTTGACTGGAAAGAATTCCCCAATATTTATGATCATTATCGAACCGGTGAGGTTAGTTTATGGGGGTTAAATCAAATTAAGAAAAAGGGGCTCAGAGATTTTGGGGCCACTTTGGGTGCTGAAGCCGCTCATCATTTGTCGATCGGTTCTGATACCCTGGCATTGAGGATGGATCGTGCCTGTGCTAATGCAAGCACGCTAGCCGAATTTTTTAAGCATCACCCACGCATTAAGAAGGTTCATTACCCCGGTTTGGCCGACCATCCAGACTACCAGCGGAGTCGCGATTGGTTTCGTTATCCGGGCGCCATAATCAGCATTGAATTAGAGGATGGCCTTGATTGTTTCGACCTGATAGATTCTCTTAAATTGGTGATTTGTTCGAGTAATTTGGGAGATACCCGAACGTTAGCGATTCCGGTAGCGCATTCCATTTTTTATGAGGCTGGGGCGGCTAAAAGAAAAGAGATGGGTATTGTTGATTCACTTATTCGTTTTTCTGTGGGTATTGAGGAATGCGAAGATTTACTGGATGATTTTAAACAAGCTCTAGCCTAGGCGGTCTGGGCGAGGGTGGCTAATTTGTTTTTTTGGAAAGGAGTATTACTGATATGACTGAAGCCGTGATGACCACAGATTTACCATTCCCAAATAAAAGGCAAGGCAAAGTTCGCGATTTATACGATATCACATTGCCTGATGGTGAAGATGGTTTGCTGATTATTGCCTCAGATAGAGTGAGTGTATTTGATGTCGTCCTGGAAAATGGCATTCCAGGCAAGGGGATCATGCTGACAAAAATATCCCAGTTTTGGTTTGACTTTTTTGATGGTCGTTATCGACATCATTTAGTCAGCACTGATGCTTCAGAAATTCCTGGATTAACCAAGGCTCAGCAACAGATGCTGGAAGGAAGAGTGATGATCTGCCGAAAAAGTCAGGTTGTTCCGGTAGAGTGTATTGTCAGGGGCTTCCTGACGGGTAGTGGATATAAAGACTATCTGTCTACCGGGCAGGTATGTGGGATAGATCTACCTGCGGGCATGGTGAATAGTGACCGTATAGAAAGCCCTATATTCACACCCTCTACGAAGGCTGATGAAGGACATGATGAAAATATAAGCTATGAGGAGAGTTGTCAGATTGCGGGCAATGAGTTGATGTCTCGAATACGTGATATTGCCTTGTCAATCTACCTGGAGGGAAGAGAGTATGCTGCCAGCAGAGGGATTATTATTGCAGATACCAAGTTTGAATTTGGATTAGAGGGCGATAGCCATGAACCTGTCCTCATAGATGAAGTATTGACGCCGGATAGCTCTCGGTTTTGGCCTGCCGATGAGTGGCAACCGGGTCAGGAACAGAATAGTTACGACAAGCAGTATGTACGGAATTATACTCAAACGTTGGTGGATCAGGGTCTCTGGAATAAAGAATATCCAGGACCTGCGTTGCCTCAGGAAGTGGTCGATAATACCCTGTCGCGTTATGAACAGGCTTATCAGTTGCTGATGGGTTAATCCGCGAAGCAAACCCCGGTTCCACCAAGCCCACAATAACCATTAGGTACTTTAGCCAGGTATTGCTGGTGATAATGCTCTGCGTAGAAAAAAGAGTTATTGACGCAGATTTCAGTGGTAATGACCGGATAGCCTTGGGCCAGTAATTTGGCTTGAAAGCGATCATGGCTATTAATCGCTACCTGATGATGTTGATCGCAAGTGGTATAGATGGCGGACCGATATTGAGTGCCCCTATCGTTACCTTGTCTCATACCCTGGGTGGGATTATGGCCTTCCCAGAAAACGGTCAGTAATCGCTCAAACGCAATTTTTTTGGGGTCCCATACAACCAGTACCGCTTCCGTATGGCCGGTCATCCCCGAGCATACTTCTTCATAGGTTGGATTATTGGTATGTCCACCTGCGTAGCCGACTGCTGTGGTATAAACACCGCTGAGTTGCCAGAATAATTTTTCTGCACCCCAGAAGCAGCCCATACCGAAAAGAACTGACAGATGGTTTTCAGGAAACGGCGGGCGCAGGGAGTTACCATTGACGAAGTGAAAATCGGGGACTTCCATGGCAATATCGCGTCCAGGCAGGGCATCCTGTCTGGATGGCAGAGTTGAATTGGTTGTAAAAAAACCCATGGTCTCAATCCTTTTTGATGAGTATAGCTTGCTTGTTTTACTTTGCTAAGAGAGATTAAGTTACCATGATAACCGTTAAAGGGTAGAGGGTGACATGTCTGAGTTCGATTTTCTGGTTGATAGGAAAGCCAGTGACAGCAAAAAGTGGGCAAAGTATCGAGATCAGGATGTAATTCCCATGTGGGTTGCTGATATGGATTTCAGGTCTCCGCAGCCTGTGCTGGATGCCATCCATAAGCGGGTCAACCATGGTGTGTTCGGTTATACCGAGATTCCTGCCAGTTTGATAGCGATCGTGCAAGCAAGGCTACAACAGCGTTATAACTGGACGATTGAAGAATCGGATGTTTCATTTTCTCCGGGTCTGGTACCAGCCTTGAATCAGGTATGTCGAGGGGTGGTTAGGCCGGGAGGTGCTGTGATAACGGCGGTTCCGGTATATGGACCATTTATTGCGGCACCCGCGAATATGAATAGGGATCTTATTACCATCGAGATGCGCGAAGATAATAATTGGCAATTTCCCGTTGCTGAATTGGCTCGTCAGCTTGCAGCGCGCCCCGAGATAGACCTGTTGCTATTGTGTAATCCGCTAAACCCTCTGGGGAGGATGCTGAGCCTGAGCGAAATGCAGGAAATCGTCGCTATATGTGATCGCTATGAGGTTAAGATTTGCTCGGATGAGATTCATTGCGAATTGGTACTCGATGGGCGCAAGCATACCCCGATCGCGTCCTTGAGTCAGCGCGCTGCAGAGATCACCATTACGATGATGGCGGCTTCCAAAACATTTAATCTAGCTGGATTGGGTTGTGCTGTTGTGATTGCGGAAAATACAGAGCTCGGCGAGCAATATCGGGCAGCCGGCGACGGCATCATGGCCAATGTAAATACCTTTGGATATGTTGCAACGGAAGCTGCTTGGACTGATTGTGCAGATTGGCATGCTGCTCTGCTCGAGTATCTTGCGGCAAACAGAGACTATGTTTATGAACGCTGTCAGGGTATTCGAGGGATCTATGTTAACCGGGTCGAGGCGACCTATCTTGCGTGGTTGAACATACAGGAATTAGGTTTGTCTGATCCGTTGGGTCATTTCGAAAAGGCAGGCGTAGGCCTGTCATCGGGCGATGAGTTCCTCGCTTCGGGTTTTATGAGATTGAACTTCGGTTGCCCGAGACCTTTGCTGGAAGAAGGCCTGAATCGAATTGAAAATGCCTGCAATCGCTGATTGATAGTTAAAGACAGGCAAATTTTTTGAAAATTTGTGCGGACAAACTTGACAGCTTCAGTCTGGATTGATGCAATTATACTTAAGGGAATCGATGATTTAGTAGTGTTGCGGAACACCGGTTACCAGCGACTGAAAGACAAGAAATTAATATTGAGAAGTTCAGAGAAGGGAGCGCTTGGATGGGAGAGTATTGTAGTGTTGAAAAGGCGGGTCGCTTAACCATTGTTACGATTCAAAGGGCGGCGGTGATGAATGCTTTACATCCCCCCGGCAATTTTGAGTTAGCAGAAGTATTTGATGAGTTTTCTGCGGATCCGGAGCAGTGGGTGGCCATTATTACCGGTGAAGGTGAACGGGCCTTCAGTGCGGGGAATGATCTTAAGTATCAAGCCGGTGGCGGTAAAATGGGAGGACCGAGCACGGGATTCGCTGGATTAACTTCACGGTTTGATAATTCAAAGCCAGTCATCGCCGCGGTTAATGGCTTAGCCATGGGTGGGGGATTTGAAATTGCGTTAGCTTGTGATTTGATTATCGCTTCAGCCAATGCCATATTTGCGTTGCCTGAACCTCGGGTTGGCCTTGCCGCCTTGGCCGGAGGTATTCATCGCTTGCCAAGAGAGATCGGGATGAAACAGGCGATGGGCATGTTGCTGACCGGACGTCGAGTTTCCGCAGATGAAGGACTCGCCTTGGGTTTTGTTAACGAAGTGGTGCCCGAAGGTGAGGCTTTAGCTGCGGCTAAGCGATGGGCAGGATTGATTCTAGAGTGTGCACCTCTATCTGTGCGTGGAAGTAAACAGGCGGCTATGCAGGGCATGTCGGCGGCATCCCTTGAGGATGCTATTAGGGGTAAATACGACCAGGTAAAAGCGATGGCGTCCAGTGAGGATTTTGTTGAAGGGCCCAGAGCATTTTCTGAAAAAAGAGCCCCGAATTGGAAAGGTTACTAAACTAAAAAGATTGCGATTTAACAATGGCGTATCTATTAAAATTATCTGGTTTTTTCATATTAATCTTGTTGCCCGAGATGGGTTTCGCAAGTTCAGGGGGTGATAGCCAATACTTGGGTTTGATCACAGCGCCTTTGAGTTTGCTGGCGCTAGCCATCTTTGTTATCGCTTATGCATTGGTGATGTCAGAAGAATTCATACACCTCAGGAAGTCAAAACCGGCGGTCCTGACCATGGGTCCAGAGATGAATCTTTACCAATGGTTGCTCATAACGCTTACCACGGGTGTAGGTGGCAGTATCCTGTCCATAGGCTCTGCTGCGGGTGTTGCGTTAATGGGACAGGCGCGTGGTGTCTATACTTTCTTTAGTCACCTTCGTTGGAGCTGGGCGATCCTACTTGGATGTTTTGCCGCTATTTATACG
>CAZGCW010000008.1:0-25976 GCA_964524295.1 uncultured Pseudomonadales bacterium | reverse complement strand
TTACTTGATTCATGGTCCAGTGTAGAATCATGTTGATGATAGCGGGCAATGGGTTATGAAAGCGAAGCTTAAATTTGCAGTGCTCACGGTCTCTGATACGAGAACGATTGAAACCGACACATCAGGGCGGTTCCTGTGTGAGTCGATGCAGCAGGAGGGTCATTTCCTGGCTGATCGAGCGATTGTAGTGGACGATATTTATCTTCTCAGGGCAAAAGTCTCAGCCTGGATTGCTGACCCTGAAGTCCAGGTCATAGTATCGACTGGGGGCACCGGGTTTACGACTAGAGATTCAACCCCGGAAGCGCTTAAACCCCTGTTGGATAGTAGGATTAATGGTTTTGGTGAAATATTCCGGCAGTTATCCTATGAGGAAATCGGCAGCTCAACGATCCAATCCCGGGCATTGGCCGGGCTGTCAAATAACACCCTGATTTTTTGTTTGCCCGGTTCGACTGGAGCCTGTAAAACAGCGTGGCAGGGTTTATTGAAAGATCAGCTGGATAGTGAGCATAAGCCATGTAATTTTGCTGAGCTTCTGGAACGAGGCCACCACTGAATAACACCGGAAACCAGGGATAATAATGGCGCTACTGCCTGTTGACGATGCTTTAGAACGCCTGCTTGACCAAGTTTGCCCGTCAAAAGTAGAGCTTGAAGTCGGGTTAAAATCTGCGTTTGGCGCGACCCTCTCCAAAGACGTGTTTTCATCCATCAATGTCCCTTCCATGGCTAATAGTGCGATGGACGGTTACGCCGTTCGCCACCAGGATATTTTAGCTAAACCCGCTCTTCCGTTATCGGATTTTATTCCCGCAGGATCGGTGGGCAAGCCGCTGGTTTCAGGGTCAGCGGCAAGAATTTTCACCGGCGCAGCCTTACCTGCGGGTGCTGATACCGTGGTGATTCAGGAAGATGTCATTGCGTCGAATGGGGAAATTGTAGTTAAGACCCAGCCTAGCTTCGGTGATAATGTCCGTCCTGCAGGACAGGATATTAGAAATGGCGAGCAGGTATTAGCAGCGGGTCGTCGACTTCTTCCCCAGGATGTCAGTCTTCTGGCGAGTATCGGTAGGTCACGCGTTAAGATTGTTAAGCCGTTAACGGTGTCTATATTTAGTACCGGTGATGAACTGGTTGATCCGCCATTGCCGCTTCAGCCAGGGCAAATATACAATTCAAACCGGTATGCCCTTACGGGATTGTTGGAGCGGATGGGTATGACGGTGATTGATTTAGGTGTGGTTGCCGATACGGCAGCAGCCACTGAAAAGGCGTTGAATAAAGCGGCGCAGGAAAGCGATTGTATTTTAAGTTCAGGCGGAGTCTCAGTTGGCGAACTCGACTTTGTTAAGGCCGCGGTGGAAAAGTTGGGCCATATTGAGTTATGGAAGCTTGCCATCAAACCTGGGAAGCCGATTGCATTCGGCACGGTTTCAGATACCCCCTTTTTTGGTTTACCAGGGAATCCTGTTTCCACCTTTGTGACCTTCCTCATATTGGCAAAACCGTTTTTGCTCGCGTTGCAAGGTCAGACCCATGTTTTGCCAGAGTATTTTTGGGGCGTGGCTGATTTTGAGTTTGGCTCAGGCTCGCGCCGGCAGTATCTGCGTGTCAGGGCCCAGGCAACTCAGGATGGACATAGACTAGAACGATTTGATAACCAGGGTTCGGGTGTTATGTCATCAGTATCCTGGGCTAATTCCCTGGCAGAAGTGGAAATGGGTCAATCGGTAAAACCAGGTGATAGATTGCGCTTCCTGAAGATAGATCATGAATAAACCCGGTCATGGCTTGGCCCGGTTGTTGGAAGGATTGATATGGGATTACTGATATTGAGTATGGTACTGGGTATCGCATTGGCGTGCATAATCTGGTTAAAAATGGGTAATCTGCTGCCTTTTTCAGACACCGACAAATGGCCTATGACCGTTAATTTGTTGGTGTATAGTCTGGCCTGCGCGGGGGTTATTTTCATCCTATCTTTTCTTTTGGCTTGATACTGATGCACCTGACTATTGACCTGAATGCGGTAAAAGGATTTCTGGACCCAGAAGAGGGTCGTGCGTTGTATGATGCCGCGAACCAGGTTCTGGCGCTCGGCCCCTGTCTAGAAGTGGGTAGTTATTGCGGTAAATCGACCGTCTACCTTGGTGCTGCCTGCCTGGAATCAGGTAGTACCCTGTTTGCGGTAGATCATCACCGTGGTTCAGAAGAACATCAGTTGGGCGAAGAATACCATGATCCTGATTTGTATGATGCTGCGATTGGCCGCATGGATTCCTTTAAAGCATTTCGTAAAACAGTGCATGAAGCCGGGTTGGAGGATGTGGTGGTACCGGTTGTTGCCTCTTCCCGCGTGGCTGCTCGACAGTGGGCGACGCCATTGAGTCTGGTTTTTATTGATGGAGGGCATAGTCGCGATGCTGCTATGACGGACTATCTTAGCTGGTCAAGGCATATTGTTCCTGGGGGGTATTTGGCGATTCACGATATCTTTCCTGACCCTGAAGAGGGTGGTCAGGCTCCCTATGAGATTTACCGGCTAGCAATCGCATCAGGGTGTTTCAGGGTGTTGCCGACGATAAAAACCCTTGGTTTACTACAGCGTCTTTAATGCGGACAGATACCTCAGGGTCCCTCAGCAGGTAGCTTTGTTCTATCGACAGGGAGGCTGTTTTGATGGTGCGTAAAAATCTTGCAACCGGCGCTAATCTGGGCAATTGCATCGGCTGCCAGCAGGACCGCGCCTGCAGTCCAGGTCGTTCGCTCTTCTGGCCAGATCGCTTTGTCTGGGTAGACGTATCCTGTCCAGTAGGAACCGTCCTCTTTGCGGAACTGGTGAATCCAACTGAATACTTCGACAGCCCGTTGGTACTGTTGTACGGATATCAGCGACATAACCAGCTCACAGGTTTCCGCTACGGTCACCCAGGGTTCATCGTTTACACATCTGCAACCGAGTTGGTCAACCACAAACTCATCCCAGCGGGAATTTATCCGGTCTAGCGCTGCCTGGCCTTGTAAAACCCCAGTGAGTACGGGATAAAACCAGTCCATTGCGAATCGTTGTTTGCTTTCCCAGGTCTGATCGAAGCAGTCGGCTCGGTCAGTGAGTGCTTTACCAAGGGTGTTTTTCATGGACTTCAATTGCTGGGTGGGCTCATTCAGCACTTCAGCGATGTTAATGGCACAGTCGATGCTTTTGTAGATAGAACAGCAACCCGTTACCAGGGCATCTTTACGAATACCCTGTTCGGAATCCAGGGCCCAGAAAATCTGTCCTTGCTCTCCTTGCAGTTTTGAGACGAAAGTCATGGCCCTGGCGACGGTAGGCCATAATGATCTAAGAAAATCCTGATCTTTAGAGATTAAATAATGGTGCCAGACGCCGGTGGCTACATAAGCGACGAAATTTGATTCGATCCGGCTGGAATCCTCAGCCTTTTTGCCCCGATAGGAGACGTACCAGCCACCATTCTCAAGTTGCATCTCCGTTAGCCAGTGATAGGCCTGTACGGCCTGCTCGATCTTGCCGCCAATGGATAGGGCCATGGCTGCCTCGACGTGATCCCAGGGGTCAGTAATTCCGTCTTCAAACCACGCAATACTGCCATCGTCGGACTGGACTGAGGCGATATAGTCGATGGTTTCCTTGAAGTAGGCTTCGGGAAAGAAACCTTTGGCAACATAAACTTTAGTCAAACTTGTCTCCGTAAAGATGGGTTCTCTAGGTGTACAAAATACATCACGATACTCTTACCTATTATGGGATTTAACAGACTTTCAGCTAACCGCGTAACCCAGGGTTTCTTCATCAGGTCCCAGACCAGAAAGCGATGATATTGCTTGGTGATCCAGTTCTCGGCGTCGGGATTGGATTCTTGCCAAAACAAGCATTTCAGCCACCAGTAGGGGACATGCAAGGCATGAGCATAATGCGTGTCAAAACGCTGGAATCCCAAGGTTTCAATGCTACTTTTCAGTTCTCGAGCATTGAATATTCTCACATGGCCGCCTTCTACTTCGTGATAGGCCTTGCTGAGCATCCAGCAGACCCATTCCGGAAAGTATCTTGGCACACTTATGGCCAAAATGCCCCCGGGCTTTAGAACCCGCTTAATTTCGTTTAATACGGCAGGGTAATCATGAATATGTTCGAGAACTTCAGAGCAGATTACTTTATCAAATTGCTGGTCGGAAAATGGTAATGCCTGGCCATGTCCTGAGACAAAGTAGAGATTCTTTTCGGGTTGTTCTGGTTGGTGGAAGTCGGCATACCTTAGTCGTGCCGTGTTGAGGTCCTTAATCGACAGATCCAGACCCACGGTTGATACTTTTTTCAAAAGCTATGCAGTGATGCTGTGTCGACCTTCGCCGCAGCCGACATCGAGAAGCTGGTCACCATCTGCCAGGGCGAGGCGCGCAAAATTGATTGTTTCAAGTGACATGGACTTGGTCTCCTGGGATCCTTTGATACAGAAGCGCCATGAGGCTTGCAACCCGCGTCCAACTGAATTGGTCCTGAATACGCTTTCGGGCGAGTAAGCCTAACGCCTCCCGTTTTTCAGGTAAGTTAAATAGATCGATAATGGCCTGTGCGATGGCTTCGCTGTTTTTAGTTGGCACAATCACCCCGCAATTACCCACGACCTCGGGTAAGGCCCCGCCATCGGTTGAAATCACGGGCAAGCCACAGGCCATGGCCTCGGCAGCGGGTAGCCCAAAGCCTTCATAAATCGAAGGAACAACCACAATACTGGCTTCGGCGTAAAGGCGTACCATGTGGTCGGTAGTGACCTTGCTATGGATATCGATATGGTCTGCTAGCTTGAGATCATGGATCAGTGCGTTTGAATCCCCATCAGGCTTTAAGTCTCCGATTAAGCATAGTTTTATTTCGGGGAATGAGGTCTTGGCAATAGCCAGGGCTTCCAGAAGGTAGTTTATCCCCTTTAATGGTGCGTCAGCACTGGCTGTCGTCATCACAGTAAACGGTTTACGCTCAATCCCGTCTAGCGGTCTGAATAATGCGGTATCGATACCATTGTGTACAATATCGATTGATTCCCGGGCTATACCAAATGCAGCGGCTATGTCCCGTTGTGCTGCCTGAGAGACCGTGACAATGTGCTTAAGCCGCGGGGCTACCTTCTTTTGCATACGCAGGAAAGAGTGCCATCTTTTGATCAGCAGACGCATTCCCCATGTCTGGGCTTGCGATAAGGCTATTGAGAGATCACTGGTAATGGGATGATGGATAGTTGTCAACACAGGATAGCCCATTTCCTGAAGTTTTAGCACGCCATAACAGAGACTCTGGTTATCGTGAATAATGTCATAGTCCGGCTGGTTGGTTTTGAAGTAACGGACCAGTCTCCGACCAAAAGTATAAGGCTCAGGAAAGCCTCCGGTAAAGGTGCTGAAATACTCGAAGCTATCCGTGAACGATAAGAGCATTCGGAGTTTGAAAGCAGAAACATGATCTTCCTGCGCATAAAGGTCCAGGCTAGGCAGCGGTATGAGTTTCACGCGGGGGTCGAGGTCGGGATAAGGTGGTCCTGAAATCACATCGACACTATGGCCTGCTTCTACCAACGCTTCGCTGAGATAGCGAATATAGATTCCTTGTCCACCACTATAGGGATTGCTGCGATAGCCAAGCAGGCATATTTTCAGTGGTTTTATGGTTTGCATGGTGCGAAATTGCTCTGGGTTCGTTGTGCTTGTCGTCAGTCGTGGTAGCCGCGGTGCTTTGCCAGGTTCTGTTGGCTGCAATGTTACCTTTCCACAAAAGACAGCTATATTACCGATTTAGGATTGAAATGAGAATGACCCCATTCGTATCGTTACCTGACAGAAACGTATTATTTGAAATGATGGCATTGCCCTGTTAAATTATGAATTTTTTTAATGATGAATTTATTTAACATGATTTATATTCAAGGAACAATCGGTGATAGAACTACGACATCTAAGGACGCTTCAGGCATTGCGTGAAACGGGCAGCTTGGTCGAAGCTGCCGACAGGATGTATTTGACGCAGTCTGCCCTTTCTCATCAGATAAAAGATTTGGAAGATAGGCTTGAATGCACTTTATTTGTACGCAAGACGAGGCCCACCCGTTTTACCAGTGCAGGTCGACGACTGTTGGAACTGGCTGATGAAGCCATTCCGTTGTTTAAGACAGCTGAACGGGATATCTCCAGGTTTTCCGGCGGTGAGGCCGGACGTTTGCATATCAGCATAGAGTGCCATAGCTGTTTCCAATGGCTGGTGCCGTGTATCAACAGCTATCGTGCGAATTGGCCAGAAGTTGAACTAGACTTAACGGCCGGGTTTAATTTTACGCCTTTCCCACCCCTGGCAAGAGGAGATATTGATCTCGTTATTACATCTGATCCGATCGAAATTCCGGGTATTCATTATGTGCCGCTGTTTCATTATGAAGCCATGCTGGCGCTAGCAAAAAGCCACCGATTATCAAAACAGACGTTTGTCTCTCCGGATGAAATCGTAAGCGAAACACTGATTACTTATCCTATTGATCGTAACCGACTGGATATCTATACTCGCTTTTTAGACCCCTATGACTTGGAACCGGCCGATACCCGTACGGCTGAACTCACCACCATGATGGTTCAACTGGTTGCCAGTGGAAGAGGGGTTGCTTGCCTCCCGAATTGGGCTTTAACCGAGTATCTGGATGCGGATATAGTCACGACCTGCAAGCTCGGCCCTGATGGACTTTGGTGCACGCTTTACGCAGCGATTCGGGAGGATCAGCTCGATATGCCTTTTATGGAAGATTTTCTGAAAACCGCAGTCGCCAGCAGCTTTGAGTGCTTAAGCGGTATTGGCAGAGTTGATTAAAGAGTTGACCGGCTAGATGAAACTTTGTGCCTGACTAGTTAAAAACCAGAGCCACTTTGCTATTGGCCCGGAGCCAAGGCCGGTCTGCAGACCAGAAAAAACCCCTGGATACTTTCATACCCAGGGGTTCTGTCTTTCTTACGGGAGCATGCTCCGAGTTACAGTAACTCGGAGGCTCCCTTTATAGACTGACTATTGATGGGATCACCTCCTTTACATTCAGGGTGTTGAAAGGAGCGCCGCAGGTTCCCCCTGGTCAGAACTTGTTGGCGACAAGAAATCGATAGGCTTAATTTAAGGTTGAATGGCACTGCTGTCAAAGTGTTTTTGAAAGACTCAGGGTATCAGGGTCTGGGTAGTCCAACCGGCATCACTTTTAGTATAGAGTTCCCGGATATGGGGTTCTTCATCCTGGCTGAGCTGCAAATACTCAACCTGCTCAATATCGACCCTGAAGGCGCCTGCTGATGCCGGCATGAGGAAGTTCTTGGGTGGTATTTGCCTGCTAAGGGCTTCCAGTCCATCGGTTAATTTCTGCCGTGACTCAATGGGTTCACTTTGTGGCTGGACGGTTTCATAAAAGAGGTCTAACAGTTTGCTTTTGTTGGGGCGGCGCTGCCAATCCTGGTCAAGATTAGACTGACCGAGGTCGGAGCAGGTTCCCGAGACGCGATATTGTATCTGGATGCTTGGGTACCACAGCAGTATTTGGCAATGAGGATTGTCCAGGAGTATTTTCCATTTTGGACTGGTTTTATTGGTAAACAAGATCATGGTACCCTCTGAAATTGATCTTAGTACCAGCGTTCTGATACTGGGTAAACCTTTTTGATCGGCTAATGCAAAGTAGCATACGTTGTGATTGGGGTCTGATAGCGTCCTTGCTCTATTCAGGTCATTCTCTAATTGCACTATTATCGACATGTTAATCTCATTGCGGGTGTTCAGGTTCAGAATTGAATTGCTGATTGGCGATGGTTTCGTTGTTACAAACCAGGGTTAATTGTGTCTGCGTTGGCCTGATAAGGCAGATGCCCTCGACCCATTCATGCCATTCATAACCTGTTTGCAGCGAGGTTGCCAGTTTAAGGTAACTTGTCTGCTCCGCTTGGGTCCGAATAATGCCGTTTACCTTTAATTCAACCGGGCCCTGCCCAGAGTAGCCAATGCTGATAGTCGAATCATGGTACTGGCTAGTTAATGTTGGCATGGCGAGGACAACCCCTTGTGCGATTAAATTTATCAGTTGAACGGATCACAGATGATGATTGAGTGCATCAATTGCTGTATGATTTGCGTCATCAATATACAGGGTGTTCAGCATGAGTCAAATTTCTGAGATAAAGGCATCAGTTGAGGAAATTTTAAATGGTCTGCGGCGGCTGGGGCCTAACCGGGTCGTGGCTTTGTCAACTCACAAGACCAAGGAATTAATTGCTGAAATTGAAGCGCGGGCAAAGGATGTTGCTAGGCAATTGGACGCGATGGAATGAGATTAATCACTGAACTGAAACTAGGTTAAAGATGCATTAGCATCGATTTCAATTCGGTACGCATAGAGGCATGAGTGAATATGTTGCAGATCAATCCTGTTGCAGGCGCAATTGGTGCTGAAGTTTCGGGCATTGATTTGTCTGCAGAAATTACTGACCAGACCTTCTCCGAACTTCAGCGATTGCTGCTCCAGTATGAAGTTATTTTTTTCCGCGACCAGCCCATACCTCCTGAAGCCCATGCCAAGTTTGCTCGATTGTTCGGTCAACCCCAGTGTCACGAGGCGTATCCGCACATAAGTGGATTGCCCGAGTTGACCATTCTAGAAAACGACCGAGAGCATCCTTCTAAAATTGAAATGTGGCATACCGATATGACGTTCAGGCTCTGCCCGCCATTAGGTTCAATTTTACATGGCGTTATTATTCCTGAACGCGGCGGTGATACGCTGTTTGCCAGCATGTCTGCTGCTTATGATAATTTATCGGAGAGCCTGCAATCTTTTTTGTCGGGCTTAACCGCAGTGCATGATTTCAGCCATGGTTTTAAGGAATCTCTTGAGGAACCCGGTGGGAGAGAACGTCTTGCGCAGATGGTGGCGGAAAACCCGCCGGTTGAACATCCAGTTATTCGGACTCATCCAGTCAGCGGCAAAAAATCCGTTTTTGTGAATTCACTGTTTACGGTCAAAATATGTGGAATGAAAGCAAAGGAAAGCGATGCTTTACTGCAGTTTTTGTATGAACATGCGGTACTACCTGAGCATACTTGTCGTTTTAACTGGCGACCTGATTCGATCGCTTTCTGGGATAATAGAATTACCCAGCACAAACCGGTTAACGATTATTGGCCACAGCATCGCAGGATGCAGCGAATTACCATTGATGACGGTAATCGACCGGTATAAAAATTGCGGCTTGCAGCCGGATTGTTGCGCTACTTCAGGCCGCAGTTGGGGCCACTAGATAGTACTCAGCAGCATTTTAAGTGAGTTAACGAAGGCCTGGGGCTTATCCAGAAAGACATGATGCCGCGCTCCTGAAATCACCTGCAGGCGGTTACCTTGACTGAGTGACTGTAACGTTTTCTGGTTGGTATCGTTAGTGCCAGTAAAGAAGTGACTCTCCTCACCGATAATGAAGGCCTTGGTTCCGTTAAAGGACCGCACCATGTTGAAGCCATCTGGCAGTTCAGGGTTCTCCTGTAGCTTTGCAAATAATTGTCGATCCAGTTTGAAGGTATAGCCTAGTTTTGTTTGCTTCAGAGAATGCCTGGAAATATGGTTGATAATATAAGGGTTTTCGCAGGGCTGGGGTGGCTTTAGACGAAAACGTCGTTGTCCTTCGCGGATGCTTTTATAATTTCGTTCTTTAGGGGTTCTGAGACTTTTGGGCGCTCGGGTTGGTTGTTCTACGGCTTGAGTGCTTCTGTTTGGACCTTTTATCACGCTATCTACCAGTATCAGATTGTGGATTAGTTCCGGGTATAAAAAAGCGGTGCTTCGAGCCGTGACGCCACCGAAACTGTGGGCAACTAGGGTAACCTTGTGCCAATTCTCTGCCGCAATGACTGCAGCGACCTCTTCGGCAAAAATCTCAATGCTGTATCGGCTTCGGTGATCACTGTCGCCGGAACCACTCAGGTCGATTGCTGCAATGCTGTAGTTCGCTGCCAGACCGGGCGCAATGAAATCCCACCAGTGCGCGTGCGCAGCATGTCCATGAATGAACAACAGGCCGGGTTTACCGGAATTATGCCAGTTAAGATAATGTATTCTGGCGCCCCTGACCGACACAAAATGTGCGGTAGGACGGTGATTTAAGCTTTCTTTAAACCAGATGGGTGTCATGGGTGCTACCAAAATTGAATCGCGTTAGTATAGGGCAGTCGTTAATAAATTATCAGAGTCGATGGCAATATGAATCATTGGAATAATCGAACAGCCTTGATTGCGGTTTTGGTTGCATTTACCTTTGGCCTGTTAGCCTCGTTGAGTTTGCGTTCCACCGAGGGAGATTCAATAGCCGCGGCTAATGAAGCCTCCAGAAACGTTATAAAATGGCGAACACCTGTTGCGTTTGGTACTAATTTGCCGGCGCTGGGTGACAATATACTGGCTATCTCAGAACGGTTGCGCATCGCCACAGCGGGTCGAATTCAACTGGAAATATATGAGCCAGGAACGTTGGTGCCGGCTTTCAGTATTACCGAGAGTGTGAAGGACGGGAAGCTGGAAGCAGGGTATACCTGGCTGGGTTATGACCAAGGTAGAATACCGGCAACGCCGCTTATTGCCGCCGTGCCGTTTGGGATGGAACCCTGGGAGTACACGGCCTGGTACTACGAGGCAGGAGGACAGCAATTAGCCGAAAACCTTTACCGTCCCCATAATATTCATCCCATACTCTGTGGAATTATAGGCCCGGAAACCGCTGGTTGGTTTAGGTTTCCAATAACCGATTTAAATCAGTTTGACGGGCTCAAGATACGTTTTGCCGGGTTAGGAGGACGGGTTCTCCAGCAATTGGGCGCGTCAGTGACGCTGATTCCATCGGGAGAGATATTTCAGGCGCTGGAAAAAGGTGCGATCGATGCCACCGAGTTTTCACTGCCGAATGTCGATCAGTTACTGGGGTTTGATAAGGTGGCAAAATATAATTACTTTCCGGGTTGGCATCAGACTTTTACGGCTTCCCATTTCATCGTCAATATGGACAGATGGAATGCCTTGGATGCGTCCGACCAGGCTTTACTTGAGATGGCCTGTACAGGTGGGGTAATCAGAAATTTAGCGCGGGGTGAATCGTTGCAGGGTCGGGTTATTCGCGGTTTTTCAGATAAGGGGGTCACTCCGATTAAGTTTGATCTGGACCTGCTTAGAAAGCTCCAGGCAATCTCAGCTACTGTGTTGCAGGAAGAAGCGGAAAAGGATGCTGATTTTGCTGAGATATGGGCCTCACAGAAAACCTTCATGGCAGACTATCGAAACTGGAAAGAACTGGCTTATTTACCCCGGGATTTTGAATAGATGAACCAGGTTCAACCCAAGCCATTGTATCCTGAAACCCGGTTTTCGAGATTCATTGAGGCATCACTGATAACACTAGGGTCATGGATAGGTGCTATCTGGTTGTTTCTACTGCTCGTGATTATGGTAAACGTCATTGCCCGTTATTGGTTCGCCCAGGGTTTTATTGAACTCGAGGAATTGCAATGGCATTTGTATTCCGCCGGGTTTCTGATCGGATTGACCTATGCGTTCGTTGTCGATGCTCATGTCCGAGTGGATGTGTTGCGACAAAGGTGGTCGGTGGCGACGCAGGCCTGGATTGAGTTGTATGGTATTGTCGTGCTGTTACTTCCTTTTCTGGTCCTGGTCATTTATGCATCAGTGCCGCTGGTGCAGTATTCATTCAGTACAGCAGAAATATCAGAAGCACCGGGAGGGCTACCCTTTCGTTGGTTAATCAAGGGCATGTTGCCAGTCAGTTTTGTGCTTTTGGGGCTTGCCGCTTTAGCGCGGCTGGCCAGGGTTTGCAGCTTCCTCTTTAATTGGCCTCGACAGGTGCAATCCTGATGTCAGCGGGTGATTACTTGAGTTTGATGATGTTTTTGTCCTTTATATTGCTGATATTTTCAGGATTTCCGGTTGCCTGGGTACTAGGCGGGTTAGCGGTACTGTTTACTGCAATTGGTATCATTGCCCAGGTTGATTTTGGACTTGATGTGGCAATGAACTGGGATTATTCGACGCTGGTAGCGGATCGAATATGGGATGTCATGAATAACTGGGTATTGGTCGCACTGCCCATGTTTATCTTCATGGGTATCATGCTGGATCGGTCTGGTTTGGCAAAACGGTTGCTGGATAACCTGTCAGGTGTTTTTAACTCGATTCCAGGCGGCTTGGCCTTGTCGGTAGCCGTGATTGGCGTACTGCTAGCCGCTTCGACCGGTATTATTGGTGCATCGGTTGTTTTGTTAGGTCTTCTCGGCATTCCCCCGATGCTTGCACAGCGTTACCAGCCCGAGTTAGCCGCGGGGACCGTGTGTGCTGTCGGTACCCTGGGTATTTTGATTCCTCCCAGTATTATGCTGGTACTTATGGCAGACCGGCTTGCCTTGCCAGTGGGAGACCTGTTTCTGGGCGCGCTTTTTCCGGGCTTGCTATTGGGCGCTATGTTTGTCATTTATATTATTGGGCTGGCCTATATGAGGCCGGAGTTGGCGCCCCCTGCAGAGAAGTTAGAGCGCCTTTCGGTCGGTTTGATAGGTAAGGTGCTGGTTTCAATTGTGCCACCCATACTGTTGATTTTAGCCGTTCTCGGCTCTATCTTTTTTGGTGTGGCAACACCGACTGAAGCCGCCGGTGTGGGTGCCTTTGGTGCGATGTTGCTTGCCTGGGCACATGGCCAGTTGAATGCCACTGTGCTGCGCGAAGTCGTTGTTGAGACCACCCGGACCACGGGATTTATTTTTGCAATCTTCATCGGTGCAACGGCATTCTCGCTGGTTCTAAGGGGACTGGGTGGTGATGAACTGATTGCCGATGCACTGTTGGGCCTGCCTTTTGAATCTCATGGAATTATTATTGTTATTCTCCTTGTTACGTTTTTACTCGGGTTTTTCCTTGACTGGATTGAGATAACGCTGATTGTCCTGCCCTTAGTCAGCCCGGTCGTAGCAGATCTTGGTTTTAACCTGATTTGGTTTACGGTTTTATTTGCGGTCTGTTTGCAGACCGCTTTCCTAACGCCGCCAGTTGGTTTTGCTATTTTTTACTTAAAAGGCGTGGCACCACCTGAGATCTCGGTTGCGACTATCTATCGAGGCGTGGCGCCTTTTATTGTTTTGCAGTTAATCGGCTTGGTGGTCATCTATATTTGGTCGGATCTGGTTCTCTGGTTGCCGGCGCAAGCCTATTAATCCGTATCCGGCTTTTTTTTGGCCAGTGGGGTTTAATTGAATTCACATTTGGCTGGTCTGGTTGAAACCGACCGGATGCGAGTTGGCGCGCACAATTGGTTTCTAAAAATGTGGATACTTAAGCGATATGACCGTCGAATCTATTTAGTTACTGGCAGTGGGTTTGATACTGCCGACTAAGTGTAATGCGGCGAATTTGCTCCCGGCCAGGGTTGAAGATGATGAGCAGGTAGCTGAGTGGTAAATTGCTCTTCTTTAAAAATCTTAAACCCTCTGGACTGGTAGTTTTGCAATGCTCGGGGATGATCCAGGGTACAGGTGTGTAACCAAACGCGATCACCGCCAAGCATAAATGCCCGGTCGATAGCATCATTTAAGAATAGGCCGCCAAGCCCTCTGCCAATGAAATCCGGTAGTAAACCGAAGTAGCTGATCTCTACCGAGTTCAAGGGTTGTAGCGCCAGTTCAAAGTAGCCGATGGGGTCTGCCTGCTGATAAGCAACCCAGACTTGCGTCTCCGGGCTTTTCAGGCAGGTATTCCAGTCTTCGTATGACCAGTTCAGACGATCAAGCCAGTACCATTGACTGCCCACCGTGGTATAGAGAAAGCGATTGAATTCAGGCACTAATTCAGTTTGCCTGACGAGGTTATAAGGCCTTGCGTCTGCCACCGGTAGGTTAGGGTTGTCAAATAGCTCCAGATGCCAGACCTTGATTTCCCGGGAAATCATCTGCATGGGATTTTAATCATCACAGCCCAGTGACCCATCCACCTGCGAACGGGAAAATCTGACCGACAAAAAAGTCGCTGTGGTCTGAGGCCAGGAACAGTGCCAGTTCTGCTTGTTCTTCTGCCTTTGCAACTCGACCAATAGGGACATTTCTTTTCAGGTGGGTTTGAAAGCGTTCGCTGGTGACGAGTGCATCTGGATAATAGACGGGATTGCTAACATAGTTTTGTGCGATGGCATTGATTTGTACATTCTCAGGTGCATATTCAAGTCCGGCAGCGCGAACAAAAGCATTTTGTGCCCCCCTGGCTGCACAGTAAGCGGTTGAGCCTGGAATACCCTTCAATGGGGCCGCACTGGTAATGGCGATAATCTTGCCATGTCCCCGAGCTGCCATCATGGGGGCAAAGTGTCTGATCAGCACCATGAGGGGATGCACCATTGAGCTAAAGAGCGCCTGCCAGTCTGTATCAAGTATGTTGCCGACGGGCGAGTTGCATGGATCGTGTGCGAGGTTGGCTATGAGGATGTCGATATCATGACAATCAGTTGCATAGTCTTCAAGGCTGCCGTGATCAGGAACAGGCTCTGGCTTGCATATGAGCTGTGCACCTTCTGTCTGGAAAAGCTCAGTAATGGCAGGCGCCATATAGTCCTGACTCTGGGTGATGAGGATTTTCTTTTTATCGAGTCTGTTCATATCAGTTCACCGTGACCGCAAATTCCTGCAGCAGTTCAAGTGGGACAATTTCCAGGGCACGGATATGCGTGCTGTTTAGAAATATAAGCGGAGCGGCACCATCCTGGTATGCCTGGAGCCAGCGGGCTGCACACAAACACCAGCGATCTCCTGGCTTGAGACCCTGGAAAGCCCCCCCTGGTTGAGGTGTGGATAGATCATTGCCAACGGATTTAGAGAATTCTAAAAAGGGGGCGTCTACTTCGACGCAAATTGTGTGAGAACCGACATCCTGCTCACAGGTGTTGCAGCAGCCATCCCTGAAGAAACCGGTTAGAGGGTCCAGGCTGCAGGGACGTAATTCATTGCCTAATACGTTGACGGAATTGTCGATGGTTATCTGGTTTGTCATAGAGGTTATCCAGGTTACGTCAATATTATCTGATGTCAGGCTGAACCGGATTGAGATTATCCCAATGTGTAAACTCGCGCTTTCCGTTCACTCTGAATTGCCGGCGTTGTAATCTGGGGTAATCGCAGATATCGATTTCGCTTCGACTGCCGCCCATAAGATAGACTAGGTCTTCGCTGTTGGGATTAAACATTGAATGGGCGGGGGCGTTTTTGTTGAAACCCATAAAATCGCCTGTGCATACCGGGAACTGCTCATCGCCAATGGATGCAATTCCTTCACCGGACAGGATATAGATAAACTCTTCATCCTGTTGGTGGCGGTGAAATTCGGTGGATTCCCTGCCTTGGCGCACTCGGACCAAATGAACCCCAAAGCTGTTCATGCCAGTCGCATCACTCAGTGATCGGGTCATGCGTATGGCATTATCATTATGTTGATGAATATGTTCTTTTTCCGCTAACTGGTGTATCTCTTTTGCCGTTAAAAGAGGTTTGTTAGCGGCCATAGTGTTTTCCTGTTTTTCTTGGTGATCGAGATTTCCTGTGAGGGGGCTTAAGTGGTGTCAGTAATTGATCGGGTGGATATTGGAAAGTGAGCGACTCGCCCAGCAATTCTTCAATGCTTGGCATCATAAATGCGTCGCTTTCACACACTAGACTAATGGATATTCCAGACGCACCGGCTCTCCCGGTTCGGCCAATTCTATGGACATAATCTTCCGGATCTTCTGGTAGATTAAAATTCACTACATGACTTATATTATCAACATGAATGCCGCGGCCAGCCACATCGGTTGCAACCAGAACCTGGATCTTACCTTCCTTGAAATCGCTTAGGGTTTTGATGCGTTTGCGTTGAGGAACTTCTCCCGTTAACAGACCTGTGCTGTATCCACGTCGATACAAGCGATCTTCAAGGCGCCGAGTATCATCTCTACGATTGACGAAAACAATGAGTTTGCTATCCGGATTTACGGATATCAGATTACCCAGGACATTGAGTTTTTCCTCTTGGGCAGTGAAATAAATGATCTGCTCGACCGAGTCGACAGCCAGCTTTTCTGGTTCTATCGTGACATTGACGGGTTTCATGGTCCACTGACTGGCCAATCTCTTGATATCTTCGCTCAACGTCGCACTGTATAGCTGAGTCTGTCTTTTGTCCTTTTTTGGCGTGCGCTGTACGATGGCCTTAACATCCGGAATGAAGCCCATATTGAGCATCCGGTCAGCTTCATCAATGACCAGCATTTCTATCTTGGATAGGTCGATGATATTAGAACGACAGAAATCCAGAAGTCGGCCAGGCGTGGCAACGATGATCTCCACGGGACCGGCTAATTGGGTTTTCTGTTTTTCATAGTCAATTCCGCCGACGACTGAAATTACCTTAATGTCCGTATACTGGGTCAGTAGTGCGGCATCCTGGCTGATCTGCATGACCAACTCGCGTGTTGGCGCGATAATCAAGGCAAAGGGCGTACCGGCCTTGCGGTCATGATATTCCGGGTTTTCGAGATGATAGGTGATGATCGAAATCAGAAACGCCGCAGTTTTACCGGTTCCTGTCTGAGCCTGGGCAATGATATCCTCTCCATCGAGGCTGTGTGGGAGCACTTCCTTTTGTACGGGTGTGCACTCGGCAAAGCCGAGTGAAATAATGGCCTTGTTTAAAGCATCGGGTAGATCCAGGTCAGCGAAGTCTTTCCCCAAAGGTTTCTGGACCGTTGATTTTGGCAGGTTCGTTGTTTTTTTTGATTTGTTTTTATTCGCTTTTGGTTTTTGATTGCGCGAACTCGATTGGCTGGTTTTCGCCTGAGTTTTACCCTTCTTTTGTGAAGAAGGGCTTAGCCATTTTTTGATTAGCTTCATAATTTAGATATTTAACCTACTGAGAATAGACTGGGTACAAGCCCTTTGGGGAGCTTAGTTTTGCGATCTGGCCAGGGCAAGTTGCAGGCAGCAAACCAGCACATCCAGGGCCTTTTCGAGTTCGATCATATCAGGAAAGGTGGGTGCTATCCGGATGTTTTTGTCTTCCGGATCTGATCGTAACGGAAAAGTCGACCCTGCTGGGGTCAATTTGACACCCGCCTGGGCCGCCAGGTCGATGGTCTGCCTGGCCAATCCCGGATGGGTGTCAACGGATACAAAATAGCCCCCCATGGGCTGAGTCCAGCTAATGATGTTCAACCCAGCTAATTGAGATAGTTTCTGTTCTACCAAGGCGAATTTTGGGGCGATAATTTCGCGGTGTTGATCCATATGTTTCTGCAGCGAATTTGAACCTTGAAAAAAACGTACATGTCGTAATTGATTGACTTTGTCATAGCCAATGGTCTGTGATCCAAGATAAGCCTCAAAATCCTGCAGGTTACTGCGACTGCATCCCAGAAAAGCCATACCAGCGCCCGCAAACGTCATTTTTGAGGTAGATGCAATCATGATAACGCTATCCTGGTTGTCGCAGGCATTGGCGAGCGTCATGAGGTTTTCCAATTGGCTCCCGGGCTTTGTTAAATCATGCAGGGCATAAGCGTTGTCCCAAAATATGCGGAAGTCGCGGCCAGCATGGGAAGCAAGCCGGGCTAATCGAGCCACCGTTTCGGCAGCGTAAGTGTGTCCGGTTGGGTTACTGTATTTGGGTACACACCAAATGCCCTTTATCATCGGGTCGGCGTCGACCAGCGCCTCTATCTCTGCCATGTCGGGGCCTGTATCCAGGAATTTAACCGGTACCATTTCAATGCCTAGATGTTCACATATAGTGAAATGCCGGTCGTAGCCCGGAACGGGACAGAGGAACTTGATCGCACTTTTGTTGTTTTCCCGCTCGCGATTCCATACAGACATCATTGAACTCACATAATTGAACATGAGGGTCAAGCTGCTATTGCCTGCGGCCATTACTTGAGCGGGATCAATACCCAATATAAGCGATCCCAGTCTGCGTGCCTCTGGAATACCCAACAGACCACCATAATTTCTGGCATCACCACCGTCCTCGAGTTGATAGTTGCCATTTAATATGCCGTCCAGGCCATTGGATAAGTCAAGCTGTTCTGGGCAGGGTTTGCCTCGTGTCAAGTCAAGGTTGAGATTGTCCTTAAGAAATTCCGAAAATTGAATTTCAAGTTCCTTGGCGTTCATAAATAGTCCTGTTGCGGTGGTCATCTTGGTTTATGGTCGAGCGTTTATGGGTTGCCAACAGTGAGACCGGATAATTCTGGCAGATCAAGCATAATGTTCATATTCTGGATTGCTGCACCGGCAGCCCCTTTTCCTAGATTATCAAGCCTGGCAATGATCAGGCTCTGATGATCATGGCCAAAATTAAACAGATCAACTCGGTTCGTTTCGTTGGCAGCCTGAGGGTCGAGGAACCCGCCATCGAGCGCGTCTATGGCATTGGCGGTGTGAACCTGTATACAAGCTTCTTGACGGTAACGTTCAGTTAGTTGGATACAGATTTCCTCTGGGCTACTTGAATGGCTGAGATGATCCCTGCCCAGGGGGATTTCTACCAGCATGCCCTGTTCAAAGTGGCCTACATGAGGAACAAACAGGGGTGCTTGGGTTAACTCAGCATGAATTTGCATTTCTGGCAGATGCTTGTGAGTAAGGCCCAGTGCATAAGGTCTACAGGGCCATGTCTGGTTTTCCAATTCGGCTTCTGAGTAGGTCTTGATCAGAGTTTTGCCGCCACCACTGAATCCGGACACGGCGTTAATGCAAAGGCTTGAGTTTTTGTTTACCAGTCCAGATGCAATTAAAGGTTTAATGGCGATGAGGAAGCCCGTTGGATAGCTACCTGGATTGCTGACTTTGCGGGCATTTTTAATGTTTTTTCGATGCTGCGGGTGAAGTTCCGGCAGGCCGTAAACCCAATCTGGATGAATTCGGTGGGCGGTGCTGGCATCGATAATTCGAGCATCTTTATCCAGTTTGGCAGCCTGGATGGCGGCATCATCCGGCAGGCATAAGATACTAATATCGGCTTGCTGCATGGCTTCTCGTTTAACGCCTGGGTCTTTTCGATCCAGGGAAGGAATTTCCAGCAGCTCAATATCCTGCCTTTGTTTCAGGCGCTGCTCGATTTGCAATCCGGTTGTACCGCTTTGGCCGTCAATAAAAATTTTGTACATGGAGATCCTCGCTGGAGCAGCATAATATCACGACTCAAGGGTTAGACCCTATCTTAGACTCGATAATGAGCGGTAATTCGGCTGAAGTAGGGTTGGCTACGGGTCGATGCTTGCAGCAGGCAGTATACCCAGACTTTTCAGGAGATCTGTTTCTGGCTGGCTGTTTGATTCAGAGGTTGACAGCCACGGAATCTGAACCAGGCTTGTGGCTGCCACATCAGGCAGGTCCTGGTCACGAAGGAAATGGACCAGTTTTAAGGTCCTAAATCCATCGAACCATTGTAAGACCGCTTTTCTGAAAACCTCGGCGCTAGTGCAACGGTTGCGGAGACTATTCAATTTGGTCTCGATTGCTTCTTGTTTTGCATAGTTGATCAGGCGTAGATCAAGCCTGGATAATTCTGGAACCTGAACCCAACTTGCTTCCAGGATAGTTAGAAAAATTTTCACCAGGTCAAAGATTTGTGGGTGGTAGAAAACCGGCGCCTGGAGTGCATCGCTGTGATCAAGTAGTTTTAGAATTCCCTGGCCGGTTCCTATTGGCACTCTGGTTGAGGGTCTGGCTGACAATTTAATGGCGGTGCTGGTTAGCTGGCGAAGCGGTCCGGTTTTGCGTAGTTTATTGAGAAGGTAGAAATCCTCAGCCGCAGCTCTCTTAGGGAATCCTCTGACCTGTGCATAATTCAAAGGGTTGACGACAATGGTAGAACCCAGACTATGGAAAGCATAAGGCGATTTTGCATACTGTAAACCACGCACATAGTAATACAGCTTTAACTCATAAAGCTGCAGGGCTTGCTGGTATTTTGGACTGACTCCAGCATCCGTCTGATGATAGTAGGGGTGCAGTAGCCCGGCCTCAGATTTTGTCAGGCGGTGTCGGAAGTAATGGTCAGGCAGTTGAGCATCCGCGTCGGTGATTCCGATTTGGTGAGTCATAATGTTATTTGACCGAATCAGTTTGAGTGCGGCATCGGTGCCGATTTTCCTGGCCAAGCCAACGCCTTGTTTGGCGGGTATAAAATTGTGGATAGTGCAGCGGTTGAATAGGAGTAAATCCGGTTTCCCCTGGATGTGATGCCAGTTTCGTCCCTGTCCCAGTACCTTGCCGGATGCCAGGCAAGCCTGAAGAAGTTGTTCAGTCGTAGAATGAGGTGAGGCAGAATTGATGACGATGATACATAGAAAATGGTCTTTTAGATGACGCCAGACCGCGCAGAGGCTCTCCCAGGTCTCGTCAAAAGCCGGTATAACCAGCACCTGCTCATAGGATCGAGTTAGTATCAGGTCAGCGATGTCCGGCTCAGCATATTGCTTTAGGTATTTGTCTATGGTGTTAGAGGCGGGTGCCATTTTTCTGGTTTCGTTCTCAGTGGAGCCGAGCTCTTATTGAAAGTGTTTGCATTACCCTACTCTCAATAACCAGCCATTCTGCCAACCGCTCGGTGACCTGTTTTGCTGAGAAGTAATGGTTCGCCAGGTTAACGAAGAGGTCAGCATGGTTGTGCTCGGACTTCGCCAGGGTGGCGTAAAATGTCCCTAGCAGAGGATCCGTAAGGTGGTCAGCCAATAACGAGAAGCGTTCAGCCCCCCTGGCTTCGATAACGGCGGCGACCAATAAACGGTCCAGTAGATATTCGTTAGTCTGCCTGCTTTCCCTGCGCATGTGTTTATGGAGGTTATTTACATAAGCGTCTTTTTGGTCATCAGCGAGTTTCAGGCCGCGCTCGCAGCTAAGTCGGTAGACCTGACGGAAGTGATTCAACTCCTCCAGTGCCAGATCAATCATGGCTGCGACCAGTTCTTGCTTGTCGGGATAGTGTGCCACCATCGACATGGCCATCGATGATGCCTTTCGCTCGTTGGCTGCGTGATCGATCAAAAACGCATCAAAGTTGCTGCGTACTTTATTAAGCCATTCCGAGGGAGTTGGCTTGATAAGTTTTATAGGCATGAACGCAGAAAAACTGAAATATCATCTAATTCCTCGAGACAGACCTGATGGCCCATCGGATAGTCTTTCCATTCAACGTCATAACCGAGACGAATGAGGTTTTCCCGCGAAGTGGCGGCTCTCATGATTGGAATCATGGGGGCCTGCGTACCGTGGACCATGAGGATGGGTAAGGCCAGATTGGCATCACTGCGCTGTTCTTCCGTTTTTAGGGCGTCATGCAGATAGGTCGATAGGGCGATGATTCCGGCGATTCGTTTTTCCAGGCGAAGCCCCAATTGGAGCGCAATGACACCGCCTTGTGAGAACCCGGCCAGGATGATGCGGTCGTGAGCAATTCCGCTTGCGGTCTGTTCATTTATCAGTTCTTGAATGAGGTCTGCAGACGCTTCAATGTCGTTGCTGCCGCCTGTTTCGGAATGAGGAATAAAGTCGTACCAGGCGCGCATTTCAGCGCCCTCATTGATAGTGACCGAACGCATCGGGGCATGAGGGAAAATATATCGTACGGAGCGATCACCTAGATCCAGCTTCTCTATCAGCGGTTCGAAATCATGACCATCTGCACCCAGGCCATGTAACCAGATGATACAACTATCTGCATTAGGCTTAGGTTCAACTTCAATGTATTCCAGCATAAGTAAAATCCCCTTGGCATAGACATGATACCGTGCTTCAGCGATTTGCTCTAGATGGGGTGTTTTGTGGTCATTCGCTGGGGGCGCGTTCTTCGGATCAAAAGCAACGGAGTAAAATGCTGAGAAAGCGGGTCAAGTTGGTCAACACGAGTTATTGATTGCTGGATTAATCTGAATGTGACTAAATGGGTGTAATAGATCGTTTAGGGATTGTTCATGGGACCACTAACAGGAATAAAGATAATTGAACTGGCTGGCATTGGCCCAGGACCTTTTTGCGGGATGATGCTATCTGATATGGGCGCAGAGGTCGTACGAATTGACCGTCCTGGCGGGCGGGTGACTAATAACCAGGATATTTTGGCCAGAGGCAGGAAATCAATCGCTGTGGATTTGAAAAGTGATACAGGCAAGGAAGTCGTGTTGAGGCTGTGTGAGTCTGCAGACGCTTTGTTTGAAGGATTCAGGCCAGGGGTCACAGAGCGACTTGGTCTGGGTCCGGATGAATGCATGGCCCGGAATAAGAAATTGGTTTATGGGCGCATGACGGGCTGGGGCCAGGATGGACCCATGGCGGAGGCGGCAGGTCATGACATCAATTATATTTCATTATCGGGGGTTCTACACAGCATAGGGCCGAAAGAGGGTAAACCTGTACCCCCGCTGAATCTGGTAGGAGACTTTGGTGGCGGCGGTATGCTGCTGGCGTTCGGATTAGTGTGTGGCATTATCGAAGCGAGTCGATCCGGTCAGGGTCAGGTAGTGGATTCAGCCATGGTCGATGGCTCGGCTGCTTTGATGGCGATGTTTTTCACAATGCGATCGACAGGCATGCTGAATGAATCCAGAGCCAGTAATTTGCTTGATGGCGGCGCCCATTTCTATGGCACCTACGAGACGAAAGATGGCAAGTATGTCTCGGTTGGTTCCATAGAACCTCAATTTTATGCACTGTTAATAGAGAAATCAGGGGTTGACGCCAGCGAATTCTCGGCGCAAATGGATCAGTCCCGCTGGTCTGAGTACGAGGCGAAGCTGGCCGTCGTCTTTAAGAGCAAGACTCGAGATGAGTGGTGCGATATTATGGAGGGTACGGATGTCTGTTTTGCGCCTGTTTTGTCGTTGAATGAGGTTGCTGATCACCCCCACAACAAACACCGACAGACTTTTCTGGATTTCGAGGGGGTTGTGCAACCGGCACCTGCGCCTAGATTTAGCCGTACTACTGTGTCACTTTCTCACCCCTCACGTTCAGCCGGAGAAGATAGTGAGCAGGTACTGACTGATGCGGGTTTTGATCGAGATGAGATTGAATCGTTGTTGGCATCGGGTGCAGTTACCCAGGTTAATTAGATCGGTATGTCTGTGAGGCTTACCGAGCCTGTGTTTAATTTTTTAGCTTAATTACTTTTAATTACCTAGAGAGGCTATGGTGTACACAGATTTTATTTCCAGGGCAAAAACGGACCCAGAGGGCTATTGGATGGAACAGGGCCGTAAGCTGGCCTGGTTCCAGGAGCCCACGCAAGCGCGAACAATGGCTGCTGATGGTCTTGCGAACTGGTTTGCCGACGGCGAGTTGAATACGGCTTACCTTTGTCTTGACTACCATGTTGAACAAGGTCGGGGTGATATTGAAGCGCTGATATACGACTCGCCAGTGACCGGTGTGGTAAAGCGCTATACCTATAATGATCTCTTAAGCGAGGTTGCACGGTTCGCAGGTGCACTGACCGATTTGGGCGTCGTAAAGGGGGACCGGGTGATTATCTATCTTCCAATGATCCCGGAAGCGGTCATTGCGATGTTAGCCTGCGCGAGAATTGGGGCGATACATTCGGTTGTTTTTGGTGGATTTGCTGCCAGGGAACTCGCCACTCGTATTGATGATGCGACGCCGAAGGTGATATTGACGGCGACATGCGGGATCGAATTTCAGCAGGTGATACCTTATCTGCCTCTGGTAAATGAAGCCTGTGATTTAGCAACGCATCAAGTTAATCATCGCGTTATTCTGCAGCGGCAGGAACTTAAAGCACAGCGCGATAATACCGACCTGGATTGGCAAGCATTAGCGGCTTCGGCAAGTCCGGTGGATTGTGTGGCGCTGAAAGCGACTGATCCTTTGTATATTCTTTACACGTCAGGGACGACCGGGAAACCCAAAGGGGTGGTCAGGGATAATGGCGGACATGCAGTCGCGCTGTTGCATAGTATGGAAGTGATCTATGACGTCGCACCTGCTGATGTCTTTTGGGCTGCCTCCGATGTCGGCTGGGTTGTCGGTCACTCGTATATTGTTTATGCACCGTTATTGGCAGGGTGTACATCGGTCTTGTTTGAAGGCAAGCCGGTGCGGACACCGGATGCGGGTACATTCTGGAGGATCATTGCAGATTACCAGGTCAATGTTTTCTTCACAGCGCCAACGGCGTTCAGAGCCATTCGAAAAGAGGATCCGGAGGGGGCTTTGCTTGCTGGTTACGATGTGAGTTCGCTGAGGGCGCTCTTTGTAGCCGGAGAAAGAACGGACCCAGCAACCTATCATTGGCTGTGCCAGTTGTTAAGTGTCCCTGTCATTGATCACTGGTGGCAGACAGAAACGGGCTGGCCTGTGGCGGCTATTCCGCTCGGTATTGAAGCACTTGATGTTCATGAAGGTGGTGCCGGCGTTATGATGCCGGGTTTTGAAATAGCTATTTTGAATGCTCAGCATGAAGCCTGTGGTCCAGGAGAAGAGGGCGATGTCGTATTGAAACTGCCGTTACCGCCGGGTTGCCTGCCGACGGTGTACGGTAATCACCAGCGTCTAATTGATGCTTATCTGGTGCAGCATCCCGGTTATTATCACACGGGTGACGGTGGGTATTTAGACCAGCAGGGCTATCTTTTTATCATGGGCAGGACCGATGATGTCATTAATGTCGCCGGTCACAGGTTGTCAACGGGTGAAATGGAAGAGATCGTTGCCGGTCATGCTTCTGTTGCCGAATGTGCGGTCGTCGGTATTGCAGATCCGAACAAAGGCCAGGTTCCTCTGGGATTGCTGGTACTCAAGGATGACAACCAAATCTCTGCTGACGAATTGCAGGCAGCGCTGATAAGCAGTGTTCGAAGAGATATAGGTGCTTTTGCTAATTTTCGAAGGGCGATTGTAGTTGCTCGATTGCCGAAAACACGTTCCGGTAAAATTCTTCGTCAAATCATCAGAAAAATCGCTGATGATGCTCATTTTGAGCACCCGGCGACGATTGATGATGCGGATATTTTGGAGGAAATCAGGATGCGCTTAAAAGAAGAACAGGTGGGTATCGTTGGAGGTGAATTAAGTGGGTAGCATCATTATAACGGGTGCGTCTTCCGGTTTTGGCAGGGCAACTGCCAGGAAACTAGCCAAATTGGGGCAACCCCTCGTGCTAGCCGCTCGGCGTCGGCCTCGATTGGAGGCGTTAGCAGAGGAACTAGAGGCACTTGCCCCGGTGAAATTATTGGAGTTGGATGTAAGGGACCGCCAATCTGTATTTGACCAATTTCGGGATTTACCGGAGCCGTTTACGAACGTATCCGTTCTAGTGAATAACGCCGGTCTGGCATTAGGGCTGGGCGCGGCCGATGAAGCCAGTATGGATGATTGGGAAACCATGGTGGATACCAACATAAAAGGGCTAATGTACTGTACCCGGGCGATCCTGCCGACGATGGTTAAAAATGGTGTCGGACACATTATTAATTTGGGATCAGTTGCTGCGAGTTGGCCTTATCCTGGCGGTAATGTGTACGGTGGTAGTAAAGCCTTTGTGCAACAGTTTAGTCGTAACCTTCGAAGTGACTTAATCGGTAAGGGGATTCGAGTCAGTAATATCGAGCCCGGCATGTGCGAGACGGAGTTTTCAGTGGTTCGGTTTGCCGGTGATGAGTCCAAGGCCGGAGCAGTTTATGATGGCATGCAGCCACTTTCAGCCGAAGATATTGCTGATTTAATTTGCTGGGTAATTGCACTTCCTGGCCATATCAATATAAATCAGTTGGAGGTGATGCCGGTTGCCCAGGCCTGGTCCGCATTTGCTGTCGATAGAGGTGCCTGACTGTATAACCGCAGTGAGTAAGGGTATAATGAGGTC
>CAZGCW010000007.1:38386-45195 GCA_964524295.1 uncultured Pseudomonadales bacterium | reverse complement strand
GCAATCGAGGTAAGCAGTCCATGCGGGTGAATCTAAAGGATGATACTGGGCAGCGATTGGTTCGTGAGATGATTCCCCAAGTCGATATATTCATTCATAACTTTCGTCCCGGCGTCATGGATAAACTGAATCTCGGAAGTGATGCGTTGCGGGCATTAAACCCCAGGCTCATCTATACCGCGATTTCAGGATTCGGCAAGGAGGGTCCGTTGGGCCAGGCGCCTGCTTATGATCCTATTATCCAGGCTCAGGCGGGCTTGGCGGCAACGCAAGGTAAGGAGGGTGAGCCTGCTTTCTTCAGAACGCTGATCTGTGACAAGATTACGGCTTACACGGCTTGTCAGGCCGTAACCTGCGCTTTGTATGTCCGTGAGAAGACCGGTGAAGGGCAGCACATTGACTTGTCCATGCTTGATGCAGGCTTGTTCTTTATTTTCCCGGATGGGTTTCAGAATCATACCTTGCTGGATGCGGATCATGAGAGAGGCCCGATGCTGATTGACCTGCTTTATGAGCTAACCCTGACTAAGGATGGAGCGGTTACTATTTCTGCGGGTAATGAAGAGATGCAGATGAGGTCCTTGATTGCCGTTGGAATGGAGCACTTGCTGGCTGATGAGCGCTTTAATTCATTTGAAAAGATGGTGGCCAATCTGGCCGAATTCAAAGGCTTGTTAAGTCATGCCTATCTGCAATACACAACCGATGAGATCATTGAGAAACTAAAAGAGGCGGATGTGCCTTGCGCTCGCTGTCTTAGTAAGGATGAGGTATTGGCCCAGGAGCAATTGGTGGCCAATGACACCATTGATATCATCGATCATCCGATCATGGGTAAAATGCGGATTATTAAATCACCGGCACGATTTGGCGGTGAACGATTATCACCAGCTCGACCGAGTCCTGATCATGGCGAACACACAGATGAGGTGTTACGTGCATTTTTGTTGTCCCAGGATAGGATAGACGAACTCCGCGAGGAGGGCATTGTTGCCTAGCCGCACGACGGCTCTCATCGATTAACTGTTGTAGGAAGTCCCGGGTTGCAAAACAAGGTCATCGACTTTAGGTAGTCGAAGCCGTGAATAGCAATGAGTCTGTTTTTCCATTGAAGTCGCCGGTCAGGGAATCTTCAGGCGCTTGCGGCGATGTTGGCTGGCAGACACGTTATCTGACTTCCCCTCACACAGGGTAAGAGCGTGCTCAAATTTGCTAGAACTTGACCCTATTCGGATATTAAATTCCCAGCGGGGGTTGAGTCGATGTTGGGCGCTATTGTGATGCAGACGCACCCTTTCGAGAAGCGTAGCTCCGAGCAAATCTTTAGTTTTCTAAAACAGCAGAATAGCTAATATGGGTCGCTAATGACCCGATGCGCACCCCTGCCAGTTCCAGAATGAAACCAACAGGGGATAGTACAAAACAGGTCCTTAGGACGCACACACCAGCATGATTGTGAACATAGTCAGCGCTATGTTCCAGGAGATATATGGGACATCAAACGGCTCTAACCTAATAAAAATTATATTAGAGGAATACCTAATAACCTATTAAGTAGTACCAGTAGCTAATTCTTAACCTCTAGGAATATCGCTTCTGAGGGACAGCTTGCTTGATTTCTTTGCTCTTTATCCAAAAGCCTTGGTACAGATACTTTAAGCGTTTTGAAAAAATGCGGTTTATAATACCATTCTCTCTTGTCTTGCAGCTTTTATTACAAAGGTGTTACTTTGTTTGCACAGGGGCCTTTTTGGCCCTGGCCTATTTCAAACTCTACTTCCTGGCCATCATTCAAAGTTGCGTAACCACCACCGGCTTGAATCTCAGAGTGATGAACAAATAAATCTTTGCCACCATCTTCTGGAGCTATAAAGCCATAGCCTTTGTCCGCATTAAACCACTTAACAGTACCTTTACTCATAATATATTCAACTTGTTGTGGTGAATAATAAAATAGTCACTTTTGCTATCACCATCGCGAAAGTAACATCCAAACTTTTTTCCAGGCGCTATTCTATGTTAAATAGAACGGATTCTCTCAATCTATTGGCTCTTTTTTAACAATAATTGAGAAAATAACCCCCGATTGCCCTCGATAATGCCAGTCTAGCAAAAAAAAATCGACGTTCTTGTTGTGTAAATGAAAAAGCAGGGTCTCGGAATTCCTATTATCAGATATCACCTAATGACCACTATTTTGAATATTGGCAGGAGTAGCAGGGGTTGTGGTGCCGGGTTGGTAATCCGTTCGGGCATCGACATTTTTTTTGATTACCTGCATTCTTTGCGGAATGTGGCTGTGCCTTTACTAACGGACTCAGTCAAAACAAGATAAACTGATGATCGTTCTGGCAGAAACAGGCCTGTGTGATATGAAAGGAAAACTAACGCTCAATTATTTTTTGGAATGGGCTAGCCTGGCAGCGGCCTGTGTGGTTGCTGCAGCGGTCGTCTATACCTTCGTCATTGGGAAACACTATGTTATTCCCACGGCGCTGCTGGTGATGGCCATCATGCTGGCGAACGTGGGTTATCATGGGTTACAAAACAGGTTGTGGGCCAGGAGCCTGCTTTTCTGGATAGCCGCTGTCATTTTTGCCCATACCTTTTTTGCCTTGTTCTGGGCAAAAGCACCCAGAGATCTTTTAGGTCAAGGGTTTATCCCTATCTATAGTTGTATTTGCCTGTTTTTTGGATTCCTGGCATGGCGGTATGTGCGGTTTGCTTTTGTGGCCAAAGAGGCCAACTAAATTCATTTTGATGCCATTGAGCTGGCGTGGTTAAGTATGTGTTCGCTTATCTACCCTTTGGGCGATGTGACCTGCTGTCGCCATGAAGCTGGGCTGTTGGTGTGGGTTCAGTCGAGGCCAGTCAATGCAGTTATTGCGACTTGTTCCAGCCTGCGATAATAGACTCCATATCCGGCACTTTGAAGAACAGTTCGGGCTGATCTTTTTCTCCCCAGATAGACCAGGCATCTGAGAGATCCCAGTCTTCCTTGACAACCCATTTTTCGTCATCGGCAATGTTGTCCATGTCTGAATAAAATTCAAAGAAGGTGCCGCTTGGGTCGCGCATGTACCAGAAGATGTTGCCACCAATCTGGTGCCTGCCAGGACCGGCTACCTGATACTCTTCGCCATGTGCCCGAAGGTAAAGCGTCGCACCGCGCATGACGGCGTCAAAGTCATCTTGTTCCATGGCATAGTGGTTCAGGTAAGGGACTGGGCCGGGCGTGATCAATAGGTTGTGATGGTCTCGTGAACAGCGTAAAAAGGTTGCCATTCCGCCGCCAATGCTATCGGAGACTCGAAATCCTAGGGCAATACACAGTGCGGTGGTTTTTTGTGGTTCTGGGCTGCCCATGACCACATGTCCCAATCGTCTTGGCGTTCTCGGTGTGACTTCGGTAATGACCTGGGCTCTTTCACCGACGCGTTGCCGATCGCCGGGCGTGTTCAGCAAACGCCGTGGCATGGCGGGTACATCGGAAATAGCGGCGGGTTCAATCTGGTATTGCCACTTGTTAACCGGGTCCGGTACGACCAATTGCCCATTGGTGTGTTGATAGGCGACGCCCAGCCCGTCTAATCGAGTCATAGCGGTGGCGATGTCTGACTCATCCTCACAGGCTATTTTAAGTGATTTTAGTTGCCTGTAACTGGCCTCCGATAGGGTGATTTGTTGGGCGTAGGTTTCACTCCCCCAACTTCCCTTGTCGCCAATGAATCCTATTTCCTCATAGAAACTATCTAATGCTGACGGATCAGGTACGCCTAATGCCATTTCCATTAGTCTGTGCAACGCCATAACGTCCATGCCTATGCCTTTGCTGAACTGCCAAGTGAAGCTAGTTTTTATAGGCCTGTCAACAATTAGTTGCTAAGGTTTAGGTGTAGATGAGTGCTTTCTTGATTAGGGGGGATCCAGTAATGCAGCTATACCACAACCCGATTTCCAGCTGTTCGCAAAAAGTGCGAATGGTCATTCATGAAAAAGGTCTGAAGGTTGAAGATCACCTGATTGACCTGCAAAAAGGGGATCAGTTCAGCGAGAATTATGTAAAGCTCAATCCTAATGCTGTCGTTCCTACTTTAATCGAAGATGGCAAGGTCATGATTGAATCCACGCTGATTAACGAATACCTTGACGATGCTTATCCAGAGATAAGCCTTAAACCAGAAAGCGAGATTGAACGTTATCTAATGCGTTTGATCTGTAAAAGGATCGACGACAGCGTCCATCCAGCCTGCGGTATCGTTACTTATTCCATTGGTATGAGACCGGGCCTGCTCGCGCGACCCCAGGATGAAATCGATGCGATGGTAGCAAAGATTCCTAATGCAACTCGTCGAGCTGCCAGGAGAGCGGTTATCGACCAAGGCATCGCAGCGGCCCAGTTTCGTGAAGCCATGCTCTCGTTTCGGGCGATATTTGATTTGGCTGAAGGTTTGCTCGCAGATCGCCAATGGTTGACTGGTTCAACGTTCAGTCTGGCCGATTGTGCGCTGATGCCTTATGTCCTCAGGCTTGATCACCTTCGCCAGGAGGACGAGATCAGCTCGCGGGTTAATCTTAGTCGTTGGTACCATGCGATCCAGCAGCGGCCGAGTTTTGCTTTGGCGGTAACCCAATGGGCTTCAGCTGCGACCATCGCCAGGTTGAATAAAGCAGGCTTAGCATGCCAATCTGAAATTGCCTCGGTAATGGAGCTCTGAGTCTTTGTTATTGAGGTTGCGGCCGTTTTTTTTCGGTACATTCATCCAGGACAGAAACTCATCGCTAACTCAATAGGGTACTGGCCTTTTAGTGATCCAGGACAGGTGGCCAAACGGTTTTCATCGCCGTTCAAGTCAGAATTACCTTCGCGCCAAACGCGTGTTTGTCCTGAACGGGTAAACGGTTGCTATTGCCGGACAGGCTTGCTGATTAGGAGACAGTACAAGGATTGTCGAGAAGCGCTGTTGGCGCTCCGAGGTTCGGTTTGCAATTCTTTGCCGCCAGAGGGGGCAGCGTGATTAGGTCCGGTTAGTATTGGGGAAAAGTAGCCTGTCGTGCTCAAGCAGTTCGCTAATCAGTTGATGATGAACGCGGAATAAAAACACAGCGTAAAAAGTAAATAAACTACATATTATGCCAATATTAAGGGATATTAGTCTTATATCAGCTAAATATATGTAGTTTACCTACTTTTTCTGGCATAATGAGCGCTCGGCTCCAAAAGGTGGATTATGAACAGTAGCATACTCACAGAGATTAGAGACCAGGCAGATAAATTATCCAAGTCAGAACGCTTGGTGGCTGAATGGCTGCTTGCCAATGGCCGCCGGGCCGTTGACCAGTCGATTGGTGAGGTGGCTGAAGCAGCCAACGTCAGTGAGCCAACGGTCATTCGTTTCTGTCGATCTATCGGTTTATCTGGTTTCAGGCAACTGCGTACGCATCTGATTGCTGCTCAGCAGAAACCTCAGAGCTATCTTCATAACGATGTTTCCCGAGATGATGAACCCGAAGACGCGGCAATGAAAGTTCTGGAGAGCTCTATTTATGCATTGGTTGAATTACGAGAGTCGTTATCTCAGATGCCTTTTGAGGCGGCGGTCGAGCTTTTACGAGACGCGAGAATGATTACCTTTGTCGGCCTTGGTGCATCCGGTTGCGTTGCCAGAGATGCAAATCATAAGTTTTTCAGGTTGGGTGTGCCCTGCAATACAGCACTAGATTCGCAGACCATATTACAGCAGGCTGCCATTGCAACGGCGTCGGATGTCTACATCGCCATCTCGCATACCGGGAACTGGCCAGATCTGATCAAAGGTATGCAGTTGGCTCGGCAACAGGGAGCGACGGTATTAGCTATTACAGATCAATCCTCAGAACTGGCACAGGCTGCCAACCTGACCTTCCATTGTCATCCTCCGGAGGATACCAACACGTTCACGCCGATGAGTTCCCGGCTAACACAGTTAACCGTGCTTGACGCCATTCAGGTTTGTCTTGCTATCTCTCTGGGCGACACAGCTGAAGATAACCTGCGGCTCACTAAAGATGCGCTTGTTTCAAACCTGGATAGGCAGTAATCCGATGCGATCGACAAAAATTGTTGCCACCCTTGGGCCCGCCAGTGATTCTTTAATACCAGAACTGATCAGCGCGGGTGTGGATGTATTCCGGTTGAATTTTTCTCATGGAAGTCATCAGGATCATTTAGCTAGAATCAGGACGATACGCAAGGCTGCCAGAAATTGTGATCGCAGCGTCGCCATTCTAGCTGACCTACAGGGACCGAAAGTTAGGGTTCGTGGCTTCAAAGCAGGTTCGGTTAGTCTTTCGGCAGGAGACAGTTTCAGCCTCGATCCCGCTATAACAGCAGGTGACGGGGATCATACTCGAGTCGGTATCACCTACTCCGGTCTGGCCGATGATGTTGAAGTCGGTGACAGGCTGGTCCTGGGAGATGGCAATCCACTTCTGGAAGTAGTGAGTACAGATCATAGCGCAACGCATTGCCTGGTTATTATTGGCGGTACATTGTCTGCTGGTAAGGGAATTAATCTCAAGGGGGGTGGATTATCTGCTGCCGCATTAGCAGACAAAGACCTTGAGGATTTACGGTTTCTGGGGACCCAGGACATAGATTATATCGCACTATCGTTTGTACAAAATGCAGCCGATATACAGCATGCAAGGACACTGATGGCGGTTTCAAATAGCCACGCTGGTTTGATCGCCAAAATAGAAAGAGCTGATGCAGTCAGTTCAGACGAAAACGTAGATGAACTTATCAAGGCATCTGATGGAATCATGGT
>CAZGCW010000007.1:0-38326 GCA_964524295.1 uncultured Pseudomonadales bacterium | reverse complement strand
CGCCGCGTTAATGGGTATGCAAAAACGACTGATTCAGCGTGCCAGGGAATTGAACCGGACTGTCATTACGGCGACCCAGATGATGGAAACCATGGTGAGTAATCCGTATCCAACCCGTGCTGAGGTCATGGACGTTGCCAACGCCGTCCTTGATGGTACTGATGCGGTGATGCTTTCTGCTGAAACCGCGATTGGCCAATACCCACTTGAGACGGTTCAAAGAATGGTGAGTGTGGTTGAGGGTGCTGAAGGTAGTGCGCAGAATTTGGAGATGGCAACGTCGCCCTATCGCTGTGAGAACATCGATGAGTCGATTGCCATGGCGACCATGACGGTCGCCGAGAGGCTGGCTAATATCAAGGCGGTGGTTTCATTGACCGCATCAGGCAAGACCCCGCGGCTGATGTCTCGTAGTCGGTCGCGCTTACCTATCTATGCGCTGGCCAACAATGAAGCAACCCTGGGAGCAATGGCGATGGTCCGTGGTGTGCATCCCAGGCTGTTCCGTTCTGAACAAATTGATTATGACAGAGTTAATGAAGCGGCATTACAGTTCTTGCAGGATCTGGGTACCCTGGCCGCTGGAGATCGTGTGGTGCTATCGAAAGGGGACTACAGAGATGTTCAGGGCGGAACCAATACGATGAAAATTCTGGAGGTCGCATGAGCGGCAAAACCAAAATAGGGTTAATGGGATTTGGCCAAATCGGTCGTCAGCTTTATAAGCTGGCTATGCAGGATGAGCGATTTGACATTGTTGCCATTTCCGATATTGGCCGACCTGAGATCCTGGCTCACCTCCTCACTAAAGCCCTGGGAGAATCGAGTGTCAGGTTGGAAGGTAATTATCTGCTCGGTGATGGCGTGCGAACGAGATTGATGGCAGCCGACCGGCCGACTGAAATCCCTTGGGATGTGTTTGATGTAGATATTGTCATTGATGCAACCGGCCAGTTCCGAACCAGAAAGGATCTTGAGCCGCATTTAGATAATGGTGTGAAGCGCGTTATAGTAGCGACCTTGCCGGATGGAGAGATTGACCGGGTTATTCTGTTTGGTGTCAATAACCAAGATGCGATTAGCTCGGATACGCTTATCTCTGCGGGATCGGCGTCGACCACTGCAACGGCGTTGGTTTTAGACACCATTAGAACTAAATATGAAATAGCCCATGCATCCATGACCTCTGTTCACGCCTACACGAGTGATCAAAGCCTGCAGGATTATGCGGGCGTTGATTATCGTTGTAGCCGATCTGGCGCCGAGAATATCATTCCTAATCTGACACCAGCACTGAAGTGGTTACAAAAAACGCTGCCTTTCCTGACTGGCAAAATGACCGGCTACGCGCTTAATGTGCCGGTACAGACTGGTTCTATGTTGGATATTACCGTCAGCCTGGCCGATGAAATTAAAGAGGTAGCCGATATAAAAAGTCTTTTCGTTGAATCGGCTAAGGCAAATCCATCGTTAATTGGGATTACCAGTGACCCGATTGTTTCGTCGGACGTGAAGGGATTTGATAAGTCTCTGTTAGTCGATTTAAGTGGGTCAATCAAGGCGGGTAGTCGCATATTTAAGTTGATTGCCTGGCACGAAACGCTGGGTCATGCAGCACGCATCCTTGATGTGGCCAGTTTGTATCAGGATCTTGATGCCATGGGAGCTAAATGATGAGAATTGCCATCAATGGATTTGGCCGTATCGGCAGGGCGGTATTCAGGATTATTGAATCGATGCCGGACATGGAAGTCGTTGCCATTAATGATCTTTTTGATACCGCTGCACTACGCTACCAACTTCAGTACGATACGGTCATGGGGCCTTTTGAAGGCGGTGTTGAATGGGTGCAAGATGAGATTGTCACCCGGCATACCCGGGCCCGAATGTATCAGGAAAGGGATCCAGGAGGGTTACCTTGGCGTGAATTAGGAATTGACGCCGTGGTCGAAAGCACGGGCATTTTCCGAAAACGGGAACAACTGCAAAGACACCTTGATGCAGGTGCAAAACGCGTGTTGCTGACGGTTCCCTCGGCCGACAAGATTGATTACACAGTGGTACTCGGCGTCAATGACCAAGGGTTGAAACCGGACCATCATCTGGTCTCGAATGCGAGTTGTACAACTAACTGCCTGGCTCCGCTGGTGAAGGTCTTGCATCAGGCGTTCGGTTTACATGAAGGCGTTATCAATACGGTGCATGCCTACACCAACGATCAGAGCCTGGCAGATGTGCCACATGCAGACTGGCGTCGTAGCAGAGCAGCAGCAGAGAACATTATTCCAACTTCGACTGGAGCGGCTAAAGCAGTTGGCGAGGTATTGCCCGAGTTAAATGGCAAGCTTGACGGAATCGCGTCGAGAGTGCCTGTCCCTGATGGATCTGTGGTTGATCTTTATGCCGAGTTGAAAACCTTGACCACGACCCAGGGCCTGAATGAAGAGGTCAGGTTAGCAGCCGAAACGAATGCATTTGCAGAAGTGCTGCAGTACTCAACTGAGCCCATTGTCTCCTCTGATATCATCGGTAACCCCCATTCCTCGATCTTTGATGCGTCTTTTACACAGGTGATTCAAGGCCGGTATGTGAAGGTTTTGAGTTGGTATGACAACGAATGGGGATATGCCAATCGGGTCTGTGATGTGTTGAAGCGGTTTGCGGCCTTTAGCACCTAGACACCCAACCTAAGGACCTTTTGATTGCGGTTCGCTGTGTGGGGGTCCACCGTGGCGGTAATACGGTTAGAAGTCTTGATTTAGCCTGCAATGGACATCGCCGGTTGGAAAGACCGGTAGCCTGCCCCCAATAAATTAGATGTAACCTGATTTAGCACCCGTAAACGAGCCTGTATCTGTCATAATGTTCCTTGCCTTGAAAATAAGAGGTAAGTGGCATAGTCGTTGAGAGCCTGCTGCTTTTTATCTAGAAAAAATCGGAAAAATAGGAAACAACGAATATTGGGAGGAACCATGTCAGTTAGATTTACTGACCAAGCACCGCGCACGTTGCATTACACTCAAGCCTATAACTCGGCTAATTCGGACTGGGAACAACTTGATCCTGAGCTGGATCTGAAAATCTCAGAACAGACCGTTGAAGAACTGGCTGAAATTTTTAACACGCCCCTGACCGGAGCCTACAATTGGGATTATCAGGTACAGGATGACCGTATTAAGAAGCTTTACAATCTAGGCAAGCAATTAAACTGGAATGCTGATTTTGATATCAATTGGAATCAAGATATTCGGCAGTTATCTGAAGATGAAATAGCATTCATTCATCCCTTTCATGATTATGATGAGTATCTGGCGCTTTCTGCGCAGGAACAAGACAACTTTACCAAGCATATGCACACCTGGACCATCAGTCAGTTCTTGCACGGTGAGCAGGGTGCCTTACTGGTTGCCTCGCAATTAATATCCTGCGCTCCGACCTTTAACGCAAAGCTGTACGCCTCATCGCAGGCGTTTGATGAAGCCCGCCATGTGGAAGTTTTTAATCGATATCTAAATGAACGGGCAGGCCTGCGATATCCCATTAACAATGCGCTAAAAAGCCTGTTAGATAAAATCCTTACTGACGAACGTTGGGACTTAAAATTTATTGGCATGCAGATCGTAATCGAGGGCTTAGCGTTGTCAGCCTTTCAAGCCATTAAAGCCATTACACCCGACCCATCGCTTAGCGATCTACTCGCACTGGTCATTCGAGACGAATCACGGCATGTTACATTCGGAGTAAATTACCTGGAAGAATTTGTCAGAACCTTAACGGAAGAGGAGAAAAACGAGCGGGCAATGTTTGCCTATGAGGCCTGTTTGATAAGCCGAGAACGGCTGGTGCCAACTGACGTATTTGAATATTGGGGCTGGAATCAAGAAAGCGCACGCGAGCTATTTTTGGAAGGTAATGTATTCGCCGATTTTCGAAAACTATTGTTCACCCGTGTGGTACCTAATTTGAAGCGGATTGGGTTGCTCACCCCTGAAGTGAGGGTCAAATTTGAAGAGTTGGATATTCTTCAGTATGAAGACATGGCTAACGATGGCGATATAGATTGGGCAGATTTATCACGTCCCCTGGATATCAACCGTGCTAGTTGAACCGATGCCCGAAGCGGTATCGACGCGGTTTAACCTCGGGCTGGTCGAGGGACCTGCACTGACCACCCGTTGAGGGGTTAACCCGAGGTCCTGGTAAACTAAATTTGCCGTACTTGCGGTTTGCCATCGATATACCAGCCGCTTACACTCATACTCGGATGGCAACCAGCATGAGGAGTAGGGAGTTCTATGGCTAAATATCAACTTAACGTAAATGGACGGGACCTTGAAGTCGATGTTGATCCGCAGATGCCCCTGTTATGGGTGCTTCGAGATGAACTCGGTCTTATCGGTACCAAATTTGGTTGTGGGATTGCACAATGCGGTGCCTGTACGGTTCATGTTGCCGGGAAATCGGTTCGAGCTTGTGTTACGCCGGCCTCTGTTCTTGTAGGTCAACCGATTCGAACAATTGAAGGCTTGGCTAATGGCGCAGAACTACATCCCCTGCAACAAGCCTGGATCGACGTCGATGTGGCGCAGTGCGGGTACTGCCAGTCTGGCCAGATAATGTCAGCTGCGGCACTGCTCAAAGCTAAGCCAAACCCAACCGATGAGGATATAGATCTAGCGATGGTCGACAACTATTGTCGATGCGGAACCTACAACCGGATTCGTAAAGCGATCCATCTCGCAGCCGAAAGTACTTCGGCTCAGTTTTCGGATGCATCGCAAGGGTTGAGTGATTTTGAAAGCAACAAGCAAAGTCAGGGGCAGTCATGAGCTACGATGATGATTTTATTCGCCAAGTCGACGGGGGAATCGATCTTGTTCGTGCGGTTGAACTCGAAGTAAACGAGTTGGCATCAACAGTCGACCCGGCATCGCCGTTTTTAATCAAGAAACTGGATCGCCGGACCTTCCTCAAGTTGAGTGGATTAGCGAGTAGTAGCTTGGTTCTGGCCTCGGTGCTACCGGGCATTGGAGTCGCTGAAGCAGAAGAACTCGGCAGTCTAGTGGGCTCGATTGAGCTTAATGCTTTTATCAAAGTCTCGTCTGAAGGCAAGATAGTCATTTATTCGTCAAATCCGGAGATGGGACAGGGGATCAAAACCGCTCTACCGATGATTATTGCCGAGGAAATGGGGGCAAAGTGGGAAGATGTTGAAGTCCTGCAGTCGGAAGTTGATGAGTCGAGATTCGGTCGGCATGGCGCCGGCGGCTCGACCACCATACCGAGAACATTTGATCAGATGCGCACCATGGGCGCATCCGCGCGCGAGATGTTCATTGGGGCTGCATCGATTTCCATGGAACTTCCTCGAGATGAACTGCATGCCCAGGATAGTATGGTTTCACATCTTTTTTCGAGTAAATCACTAACCTTTGGCGAGCTTGCCGCGCTCGCTGTTAAACAGCCTGTACCCGACCCAAAGAACCTTATCTTTAAGGACAAAGCGGATTACACCATTATCGGGACCTCGGTAACAGGGGTCGATAATCTCGAAATTGTCAGTGGTCTGGCGCTATTTGGTATTGATGTCCGCGTGTCAGAGATGCGATACGGAGCTTATCAGAAGTGTCCTGCCTTCGGCGGCAAGGTCCTGACTGCAAATCTCGAGGAAGTGAAAAAACTACCGGGTATTACTGACGCCTTTATACTCGAGGGGAACGATAATGTTCGTGAATTGTCGTCTGGAGTGGCATTGATAGGCACCTCTACCTGGGCGGTTTTTAATGCCAAAAAGCAACTCAGTATAAACTGGGATGAGTCCTCCGCATCAAAAGACAGTTGGACCCAGATGGTGATGAGAGCGAAGCAGATTCATTCGCGGCCTGGAGAATCTCTTATCTCGGAAACGGGTGATGTGCAGGCTAGTTACAGCAACCCGGACCACCAGACGATCGAAGCTTTTTACGAATACCCCTTCGTTGCTCACCTATGTATGGAGCCCATGAACTGTACTGCGCACTATAAGGCGGGTCGTGATGGCGCTGAAGATACTTTAGAGCTGTGGATTCCAACTCAGGCCCCCACCCGAGCCTACCCTGTTGCAAAGGCGTTATTTGGCCTTGAAGAGGAACAGGTCAAAATTCATCAAATGAGATTAGGTGGCAGTTTTGGTCGCCGGGTGTATAGCGAGTATATTTGCGAAGTGATTGCCATGTCCAAACGAGTGGGTGCGCCAGTTAAACTGACTTGGTCACGGGAAGATGATTTACAGCATGATTTTTATCGCGTCGGTGGCTTTCAGTCCGTAAAGGGCAGCATTGATCCGGACGGCAAGATTGTTGCCTTTGAAGATCATTTTATGGGGATGACCTATAAAGGCGGCCGTATCAGTGGTTCAGGCTTCCGGGCGACAGAGTTCCCGATGCTTAACCTGGATCATACCCGAGCGACTAAAACCATGTTTGATATTCAAACGCCCTGTGGGCCCTGGCGTGCACCGGGTGCCAACACGACCGCATTTGTTATCCAAAGTTTTATCCATGAACTGGCAGTTAAAGCAGGTCGAGATCATCTTGAAGTCTTGCTGGAAGTCATGGGCGAGCCACGCTGGTTCGATGAGGGTAATGTTCGTTCATTAAATACAGGCAGGGCTGCAGATGTCATTAGGCTCGCTGCGCAGAAAGCCAATTGGGGTAGGAGCATGCCAAAGGGGCATGGACTCGGTCTGGCATTTCACTTCAGCCATGCAGCTCATGTAGCGGAAGTCGCGGAGGTGAGTGTTGATGCCAGCAAGAAACTCACTGTTCATAAGGTAACAGTGGCTGTAGATGTAGGGCCAATCATCAATATGAGTGGCGCAACGTCACAGGTTGAAGGTGCCGTTATTGATGGGTTAAGTACCATGATGGGACAGAAAATAACCATGGAGCAAGGTCGTATTCAGCAATCGAATTTTCATGACTATCAGGTGCTTCGTTTACCTAATGCGCCGGCAGTTGACATTTACTTTATCCAAAGTGATTACAGCCCGACGGGATTAGGTGAACCTGCATTACCACCCCTGGCCCCCGCGATTGGAAATGCGATCTATGCTGCCACCGGTGAACGTGTGCGGAAAATGCCACTGATCGATGAGGGTTATAGTATTTAAATTGATATTCGATCTCGTTAGCCTGGCGAGTTGAGGGTTTGCTGGCTTGGGTCTGGTTCGTGACCGTCCAGCAGAACCTCATGAGAAGCAGGATTGCTCTTTATTCAGGTGATGCGGCTTGTACCGGCAGTTGTGACAGAGGGATGGCTGAACGCAGCAAGGGCCATGGGCTGGGTTTTGCGTTGACAGGGTTTCCTCAGAACCCTGTGGATGATACCAACCAGAAAGAGAGTGATAATCAGGGCTTGGCTTTCCACTGCAGGTCACTGTCCGGACTAATAGGCGAACAACCGCGGTTGGTGTTTTATTGTCTCGTGGTGATGCGGCCGTGGCCGGATGATTGATCTTGGGCGTTATGCGTCCCGCCATAATCTCGAATGGGAGGTCCTCGAACTATTTTATCAGCCTATGCTGTCCAAGAGTGGCGGGGCAGTGAATTTCCGGGGGATGCCTTGTACAATCTTTGATTAAACCATTCCGCATAATGGAACGAAATCATGCAGAGACAAAGAATTATTCGCAATAACAAGGTGCTGGCTTTTCTGGTTGCCGTGTTGACCTTTCCGTTGACTACCTTGAGTGAACCGACTTCTGTGAATTATAGCGTCATTCCCAAATCATTAGCGGATACGGCAGTATTATTGAGGGAGCGGGCGCTTTTAGACAATCTATCGGTCGATATTGTCGAGTCGTTAACAACAGAAGTGGGTGCCCGTCGAGTGGGTACTGAGGGTGATCAACGGGCTATCGCCTGGGCTCAGGCCAAGTTCAAGGAGCTGGGATTTGATCGTGTCTGGACAGAACCCGTCCCGGTTGAATATGGCTGGATTCGAGGCGACGCCAAAGCGGAAATTGTTTCCCCTTACCCCCATAATATCGTCCTGACGGCGCTGGGCTATAGTGTTGGTACCGCTGGTGATCTGCAGGGCGAGATTGTCGCATTCGAAGATTTTGAAGCCCTTGAAGCAGTTCCTGAGGGTGACAGCCTCAAGGGGAAAATAGCCTTCGTTGCCTACAGCATGGCTGACTTTGTGCCGAAACCAGGCGATTCACGTATGGCGGGTTATGGGAAGGGCACGCGCGCGCGCAGCCGTGGTCATGTTGTTGCAGCAAAAAGAGGGGCGGAAGCCATCATCATCCGCTCGGTCGGTACAGACAATAATCGTTATGCACACACGGGTAGTGGCTACGGTTACGAGGAGGGCGTTAGAAAAATTCCGGCAGCGGCAATTTCTCCCCCCGATGCCATGCTCATCGAGAATATGTTACGGCGTGGTGAACCAGTGGTTTTCAAAATGAATATGACCTCCGAAATTACAGCATCGGTCATGGGGGCTAATGTCATCGGTGAGATGACGGGGCGCTCGGACCCTGATCACTATGTCGTCCTTGGCGCTCACCTTGATTCTTGGGATGAGGGCACCGGTGCCATTGATGATGGGGCAGGTGTTGGCTCTATGATGGCGGCGGCTGCGATGATTGGGCAGATGCAGCAACGACCCAAGCGCAGTATACGCGTGCTTTTGTTTGCTGCTGAAGAAATCGGTCTCATCGGTGTTCAAGAATATTTTCACGCCAATAAAAGCAATCTCGACCAACATCTTCTCGGCGCTGAGGTTGATGGAGGAGGAGGGCGACCTCATACCCTGATCTCTGGGGTGGGTGTAAATGCGTTACCCGTGGTAAGGGAAATGCATAAATTGATAGCGCCCTTGGGTATTGCCTGGAGTGAGGCAAATGATGCTAAAGGCGCTTCAGACATGAGCGTACTTGGAAGAGCAGGTATGCCAGCGCTTAATTTCATGCAGAATTCAAATGATTATTTCGATTATCACCATACACCTAATGACACATTCGATAAAATCATTCCGGAAGATATGCGCAACTTGACGGCGGCTTATACCACTATCTTTTATCTTGCTTCCGAGATGGAGGTTGATTTTCGTCAGTAGTCATGCGAGCTGATTAGCTGACCCGCTTTGTGGTAGCTAGCCGATGAAGGGATGATACCTCCTTGATCGGCTCGAGATGATTCAGTCACTCATTCAGCTGTGTATATAATTTCACACACCTCGAAATTGTCAGAGACGACCTCCTCAACCAAGGAGGTTGCAGCAGACCAAATACTCATCCAGGTAGCACCTGCATAGGCCTCTTCAAGAATCCTGCCAGATTCGGTACTGGTTGGGCTTGCTGCTCGGAGGTGATACGCCTCGTGAATTCCACCACCGATGGGTTGAAAAACGCCGAGATTGATTGAGTGGCCATTTGACCTTAATGCTTTTTCAAGCGCAGCGATCTGGGTAACAAACGCCTGAATATGTTCGTTTGAAATTTTCAATCTCCACAATCGTTCAAAGCCGGGCTCTAGGGTATATTCCTTTAACGGCTTAAATATCGCTGAGTATTTGACCTGTCTTAGGGCGGTTAACTCTGGCGAGGAGTTAAAAGGATCGTACTTGTCTGTTGCTGCAACCGCTTCGGTGATTGAGTCAAAGCCATTCCATACAAACATCTGCCCGGGATAGTCGTTACCGCTTTTGGTTACGCACACCCCAGCAACTGAAGAACCAATCGCCTTGAAGGGAGCATCATTATTTTTTAAGGATTTGATGTAAGCCTGAACATCCGTGGCCTGAACCACGAGTGTAGAGAAGGCCCCATTGCCAACGGGCACAGCTTTGTATTGATCCGCATAGCTAGAGTAGGAAATCACTAACGCCAGAAAAAGAATGGCTATTTTCATGCTTTGCTTCCTCGTTTATTAATGACAATGGAACACACTCACGGTAGTGTCTGGGATTAACGAAGTCCAGATTAGTTCGGTTTTGGTCATCCGTCTAAGGAGGTGGATTCTTGGTTTTCGTCTTGTCTTAATCCAGTTTCTGCAATTTCGCCGAAGGCTTGATCGGTCGCTTTGCAAGGCGATGCAAATGGGTCAGAGGTTCAGTTTTCTCAGCAATGATTCGCCAGTTCAAATCAGCTATTTTTGCTTTTTCGGCATCGGTCCAGGCTTGGCCTCCCTTTTGAAGTAGATCCAGGGATTCTTCGACCCAAGCTGGCAGGATTCTAATTGCTTCAAGCGCCCTGACGGCTTTGCGAGCCATTAAGATCAGGTCGCGTTTTTGTTCACAGATTGGCCAGGCCTCACTTTTTGATGGCGCCGACAGCAGAATCTTAAAACCAGCTCTTTCCAGGGCAGCACAGACGTCAGCGGGATACATTGATTGAGTGGCTGCCAGAGTGGGAAGATAGAGTTTGTGTAGGGCAACATGTTCCTGATTAGTCCAGTCGAAATGAGGGGTTAACAAGTATTCCGAGCAAGAATATCGAGCTCCAGGTTTCAATACACGATACATTTCCCGGGCATGGGCATCGAGCTCATCTTTTTTGAAAAACGGCCAGACGGCCTGGATGGAAAAACAACCATCAAAGCTGCCAGAATCGTATTGAAGCGGTTTGTGGTGATCTCCAGTATTAAAGTGAAGTCGATCACTCATATGACACTCTGCAGCCCATTCGACCGCATTTTCGAGTTGATTCGGGTCGATGTTGTAGCCCGATACCTGACCGCCTGTCAGGGTAGCAAGGTAATGCGCGATTCTCCCTCTTCCGCACCCCATATCTAAAAGATGAGATTGTTCAGGCGTCGCAAGATTGAGCGTTTCTAAGAGGGCCTGTTCACACAGCAACTGATTACCATATAAGCCCTCTTTCTCGTTCAGTTGTGGCGGAATATAAAGCTTTTCCAGATCAAATACGGAAAGCATGTTGTTGAGAACTTTGTAGTAGTCTGCTACAGCCTTGGTTTCATCTTCGGTATCTGTTATTTCGCCTTCCTGCATGCGCTGAAAGAAATGATGAGCGTCGATACAGGCTTGTTTGTCCTGATCAGATAGGGTCGCTAGACGCTTGAGTCCAATAAATGCAGTTTTGATCCTATACCAATTCAAATGCTGAGCCCTTTTATTATTATTTTATCCTGATTAGCGATGCTGGAACGAAAGTCGAAATCAGTACCCTGGGGCACTCGGCTTGACAGCTTACCCGCCTTTGCCGCCTGGCCACAGCATCCTTATTTACTTTGGTTTGCCTCAATTCACCTCACTTTACTTTACATCACTTGGCCTGGCTGAAAGGTTCGCCGATACTTTACTTCAATTTGATCAACTCACGATGTCGACACCCCTGGCTTTTAAGTCAAGCTGGTCCGGTTAGGCGCTCAGCAGGATGTAATAGAGATCTAGCGTGCGGTCCTCGGGTGCATCTTTATTTAGTTGCATTGGGTAATGGGATTGGCCTGTCAGGCACAAGGTGCAATGCTGTAAAGACGCAAAAGGAAACCAGTAGACCCGGCCAAAGTGGATCCAGGCCAAATAGGGGTGCTAGATCCAGCCAGGAGGCAATGTACCAGGTGATTACCGTCGTCAATGCCAGTAAAATGCTCCAGAATGCCGCTGAACTGTTGTTGCCCTTTGTCGTCACCATGGCGATAGTCGGCACGAATAATGCGGCCGAATTAATGGTAAATGCCATTAACAGGATGTCGATGATATCTTGCATTTTCCAAGCCATAAGGCTGGCTGAGATACCGATTAGGATGGCTAAACCGATACTGAGACGAAACAGCTGGCGTGGTGTTACTTGCGGATTGATGTACCGCTGATAGAGGTCCCTGCTGCCGTTGGCTGATGCAGTGAGGATACAGATATCTGCGGTTGACATCAGTGCTGCCAGAATACCGACCAGAACAAGGCCCTTGAAACCGACCGGGAAGATGTCCAGTACGATCTTGGTCAGTATATCGCCACTGCTTTCTACTTCGGGGTAGAGTAAAGCCGCAGTTAAACCTAACCAGACAGCACCGACTGCCAGTGGTAAGAGAAACAAAACAGCCCAGAGTGTCCCTCGCCGTGCAGCGTTTTCGTTTTTTGCCGCAAACATTCTGGTGTAGCTATCCATGGCAACAAAAAAGCTCATCGGAATTGAAACTCCCAACGCTAACATGGTCGGCAGGCCCCAACCGACAGGGTCAAAATGTGCCGCGGGTAAATTTGATGTTAGTGCAGTCCAGGTGCCACCGTTTGCAATGGAAACCGGGATACCCACCAGGACAATACCCGTGAACAGTAAGATGAATTGAACCCAGTCGGTATAGGTAATAGCCATGAAGCCACCGGAGGCGGTATAAACGATGATGATCGCACTGACCAGTAGCAGGGCCTCGGCATAGTCCCATCCCAGCAGGGTGCTTAGCACGGCGCCTCCCGCGGCAAGCTGCCCGGCGGCAAAGCCAATGAAAGCAAGCGCAGTAGTGATAGTCGCTACGATTCGTGTGCGACTGTCGTAGGTCGATTCGATCAGGTCAGGGTAGGTGAGCAGATTCTTTTGGCGAGCCCAGACTTTGACTCGTACCGAAAAAAACAATCCGAAAAGAAGGCATCCAATCGCCATGCAGAGGATATACCAGCCACCTGAAATACCCAGGTCATATGTCTTTGAGGCCCCGCCGACGATGGCGGCTCCACCCACCCAGGAAGCCAACCAGAGACAAGCAATGGAGAAGGTACCCACATTGCCGTTACCGATGAAGAATTCCTCGATACTGTTTTGTTTACGGCTGGCACTAAAGCCGATCAGGATCATAAGAATTAGATAGGCGAAGATAATGGTAGTGTCGATTGTGCCGAGCATTGAGCCAGTATGACAGTATCTGCTTTAATTCACTCGTTGCTTTTCCGACTTTTTTTAGGGTCGTTTGATAATCCAGTTGGCTGACGTGTTTAGGGCGCAGGCTGAAAGGTGAATAAAGCAGTCCGGGCTAGGTCATGAGTTCTTTCAAGCCGACAATGGCTCGATCGATGTGCTCAGGAGCATTATAGATAGTGGGGCAAAGTCGGACGCCACCCGTGGGCGCAGCGGCGATACCATAGTCAGTATAGAGCTTATCTACAATAGTGCGTCCTTCACCATCAGGTGCCCTGGTAATACAGACCCCGAAACTGAGTTCAGGGTCCATGGGGGTCACGAGTTCCAACCCGAGTTCAGAAATCCCGGCCTTTAATCGCTGTGCTAGCTCTGTAATTCTTTGCTGGGTGCGTTGGCTTCCGATGTCATTGTGCTCTCTGGCAGCGACCCCCAGAGCAGCAAGTCCGGCATCATCGCGCTGACCAAGTGACTCAAACTTTCGTGCCCCAGGCAGGGTGGTTTTTACATCAGGACCCCAGCCAGGAGCGATTGTATTGGGCCAGATACTGTCTATCCGCGAATTCTTGACATAAAGGAGTCCGGTTTCCTTGGGTCCCATATACCATTTATGAGCACTGGCAGAAAAAGAGTCCATGCCCAGGTCTTTTAGGTCCAGGGCCAGTGCACCCCATACCTGGGCACCGTCAACATGAACGTAAATATTCCTGGCATGAGCCGCAGCGATGATTTCCTTGATTGGAAGTTTGATGCCGCTCAGGTTGGAAACGTGGGTGATGGATACAACACGACTGCGTGGGGTGAACTGGGATACGAAAGTATCTATCAGTTCCTGCTGGCTGGTTGGTTTTGCTGGCGTGGAAACCCGCTTGATAACATATCCAAACCGGGCTGCACGCACATCCCAGGCAATATTATTAGTAGGATGATTCTGGTCCCATAGCAACACTTCATCGCCTCGGTTCAGTTCCAAACCGTTGTTAATAATATTATTGGCTTCGCTGGTATTGCGAACCAGCGCGATTTCCTCCTCACTTACGTTCAACTGGTTTGCGATGAGGTAACGCGAATTCTTCAGCAGATTTCTGAATTTAGCCCTGTTATTAAAAGAGCAATCCTGATCAATATCATAGGTCAGTGTCTGTACTGTTTCGGCGACTGACCGAAATGAGGGGCAGAGATTGGCGGCATTCATGGGAATGGACGTTTCACTGAAGGCAAACTTTGATCTGACCAGAGCCCAGTAATCCGGGCTAGCGAGATTCGTTGCGGGCTGAGGCGCAGCGTTCACTGCAGAATTGCTCGCGGCCGCACCGAGCAGCAAGGTACCGGAAGATTGCAGGAATTTTCTTCTTGAAGTGGTTATGTCCATGGCATCGCTCGCTTAATGTGGGTTCATTGTAAGAGATTAGCCAAGGTGTCGAGTCAAATCTAGTTTTTGCTATCTCAAGGGAAAGGCATCAGAGGTGGCCGTTTACCTGCTGGGCAGCCTATTCCAGGGAGCCCATGTGAAGACGGATTATTTCTGGGGGGTTCGGCGATAGAATAAGCTGTGCACGGGCATGCAGTCGAACCAGGAGTGTTCAGGTAATGAGTCTCTCCTGGAAGGGTAATTTGCCGCAGAGCGTTTGCAGTATCATTTCGGAATCCTGTGGGTCTTGTTGCCCTCTCCAGGCCACGTGTTGATCTGGTCTGACCAGATAAAGAGCATGTTGGTGAAGTTTGGAAGCAGGGATATTGACAATAGCCAGTGGGATATTCAACTGGTTTGCAGCCTCAATTAAGGCGGATCCTTTTCCAGCCAGCGTCCTTACCAGCGTGTAGCCCGGGCCGAGATGATCATAAATTGATGTGCCATCTGCCATGATCCTATGGGCAAAACGGCATCCCGGCACGGTTGAGGGGGTGTAATCTGCCATCGAATAACTGGGTTGCTGAATGCCATCGTAGATAATGACGGGAGAGTCATCATAATAATATCCATAGTTAAGGCCGGCGCAGCAATATTGTGGCGTGTTCAGGTCGCGGGTCTGGGTGCCAAACCAGTTTTGAGCAGCGAGTCCTTCAGAAGAGTCATCTTCTATTTCTTCTGGCACCGCTGCCCGGTTTCTGATCATGGTCTCGGCGGTTTCCATGGCAAAGTGAGAAACTTGCCGGGTGATGGTCAGTCGCTCAGCGGCATAGGCAGCCAGCAGGCCATTTCCACCCCAGCCTTTTAGTTTAGCGTCGATGAGCCAGGTGAGGCCGGCGGCATCGGCTATCCCGGCATTCATACCATAACCGCCCATAGGTACCCATATATGAGCCGCATCTCCAGCAAGGAAAACACGGCCCTTGGCGATTTTGTTGGTAACCAGGCGACGACCTATCCAGTCTTCGTTACGGTTGAGTTGGTATTCGAAAGCGTCCGTGACGCCCAGAATCGTTCTCAAACAACGATCCCGGTCTACCGACTCAAATGCTTCGCCTGGGCGAAGATAGTTGTGAACCAGGAATCGATCATCGTTGTCGATACTATAGACTGTACCGGAACGTCGCGGGTTAAAGTTGAGGATGCCCCAGCAGGGTTGCGCCTGCATCATGGCAGTCAGTCCAGGTGCATGGATAAAGGAGGACTGCACTCGCTGTACAATCGAATCACCCTGTAACTCAGCACCGATTTCCTTACGGACAAGAGATCCGCCGCCATCACAGCCAATGAGGTAGTCGCTTGCGATTTCCCGCTTGAGGCCTTTGCTCGAGCGAATTCGAGCCAGGACATGACTGCCCTGGTCGCTGATGCTAGTGACCTCCTGGTCAAACTGTAGCCGAAGCCCTTCGGTGTTTTCAGCTTTCTTCTGCAGAATTGGCTCCAGGAAAATCTGGTTCATACGATGAGGCGGCTCGAGGGTAGGCCATTTGGTATCCTCGCTCTGTTCGCCTGCTTTTCGGCCAGCACGACCGGGAATTTTAATCCGAGCCATTTCTCGACCCGTGACCGTTAAGCGAATAGATACGTCATGCGGGAAGTCGTCAGCAAAGCCGCCAGCCCTAATCTCATCGGCAATGCCAAGACGACGGAATATCTCCATGGAACGTGATGAAATATGGTTGCAACGCACGGTCAATGGATCGAAACTGGTGCGCTGATCGAGGACGATCACATCGATGCCGCGTTGCGCCAGATCAAGGCCGGTGACCAGGCCCACTGGTCCAGCGCCAACGATGAGTACCTGGCATGTGTCTTTATGCATAGCAACAACCTCCCGGTTTATGAACTATACATGACTCGTTACCTGACCGGGGGCGAATAACATTGCCAGCCTGGCTGGTGATCAACGAAAAAAGTGATTAGCTCAGGTGATAGTGGCCATCGGGGCCTCGTTGACCTGTGTCGGAACCAGCGCGTCTAGTTTCGAGTTACGTGAAAGGTATCGTCATCGTTAAGGTTGTCGAGGGTATACTGGACTTCGGCGACAATATCAGCACCAGAGCGACCGTTTTCCTTATACATTTCCAGGACTTTCCAGATCAGCGCCTGGCCATAGGCGTGTGAGTCGATGTTGTTGCTTTGGGCTTCAGTGACACCAGCAACCAGATGTTGCTTGGCTAGAGCGTATGCATTGGTCATCTTGTTTTCCTTAGGTCGGGAGCAATCAACCTGAATTCTACCAGGCCTCCTATGGTCCGTAGTCAAATTTATTTAACTTCGATGAGTGCAGTCGAGAGAGTCACCTGAACTGAAATTCTATTACAAAGGACAGGTTTGTTTTGTCATCGCCTTTTATTCTGCTGATGTCGGGTAGGTGTTGAGTAGGAAGGCCGGTCGTCCTGGCTATTGACCTTTCCAATTGGGATCCCGCTTTTCTGCAAAGGCATTGAAGCCTTCCAGCATATCTTCACTGCCGTAAAGGGTATCAATGCTCTCTAATTGCCGAGTGGTAATGCGGTTCAGTGAGTCCTGGAATTTGGACGCCTCAGCATCCCTGACTACCTCTTTGATCGCAGCCATGACCAGCGGTGGGCCAGAAGCCAGTAACTGTGCTAATTCCCATGCTCGTGTTAAGAGTTGGTCTGCGGCCAGAATCTCGTTAACGAAGCCCCAGTGGTGAGCTTCTTTTGCATCCAGCCAGCGGCCGGTTAAAAGCAGTTCCATCGCGATGTGGTAGGGAATGCGTTTAGGTAATTTTAGGGATGCAGCGTCTGCAATGGTACCTGAGCGAATTTCCGGTAGCGCAAACGTGGCATGTTCAGCGGCCAGTATAATGTCTGTGGATAGGGCTATTTCGAGGCCACCCCCGCAGCATATGCCATTGACGGCACAGATGATGGGTTTGTTCAGTCGTGGCAACTCCTGAAGGCCGCCGAAACCACCAACGCCGTAATCTCCATCAACTTCATCTCCATCGGCGGCTGCTTTCAGGTCCCAGCCAGGGCAGAAAAATTTGTCTCCTGCTGCGGTCAGGATCGCGACCCGCAATGCTGGGTCATCACGAAAGGATTGGAATACTTCGCCCATTTTCCGACTGGTGACGAGGTCAACCGCATTCGCTTTAGGCCGATCCAGGGTGACTTCAAGAATACCGTCTTCAATTCTGGTTTTTATGGGTTCATCAGACATGGCTTCTCTCTTAGTGGCTTGTGTATAAGGGATTTAGTTTTCATTAATTGGGTTCGGTGCAATAGGGGATACCGGTGCGAGTCTGAGCAGGGCATCTGCAGCAATGGTATCTGTGGCTCGAGCAAGCAATGGGTTGACTTCTAACTCAGATAACTGCAATGCGTTATCCTGAGCATAGCCGCAGATCGCATTGATCGCTTCGACAATAGCGCTTAGGTCTGCTTTGGTGCCGCCTCGGTAGCCGGTTAATAGAGGATATAGTTTCAGCTGTGCCAGCGCACTTTTAATTTCGTCGGTTTGACAGGGTAATAATAAAGAGACTGAATCACCGAGCAATTCAGTTGAGGTTCCGCCAAAACCCAGGGTGAGGACCAGCAGACCCGTGGGATCGCGCGTAACGCCGATTAACAGTTCGGCAATAACCTCTGTAACCAGAGCCTCAACCAGAAATCCCGGGTTATCTGTTGGCAACCGAAGTGCCATTTTCGATGCCTCCGCCAGCAGCATTTCTGAGTTTGTAATATCTAGAATCACTGCGCCATGTTCGCTTTTATGGGCCAGACCTTGTGCTTTCAGGACGCAGGGATATTTGACTGCTGAATGATTCTGTTGAAGATCCTCCAGATTCTTGGCGGTAATACTGTGAGGAATTTTTAAGCCATAGGTCTTCAGCGCTTGTTTCGCCGTATGCTCGTTGATGGTTTCGATGCTGGACCATTGCTGAGACTGGGGCGTGGTCACCAGACTGTCAGGCATGGTCGGGCGGCGCAGATGCAAACCGGCAGTCAATGCGGCTTCCGCAGCCTTCAGGCCGGTACGCATACCCGCCAGAGGGATGCATCCCATATTAACGAGATCACTGGCTAAGGCCTCACTCATGTTGTCGGTTATGCTTGATAGTACAGCGATGGGTGCTGAGGTAGCCTGCTTGGTTGCCTGCAGGCTCGTTAATACGCAATCCCAGGCGGATGGGTCGCAATGGTCATTGCGAGGGCGGTCATAGATAAAAATGTTAAGCGCGGCGGTACCGGAACAGACAGCAGTAAAGCAGGCCGTCATAGCTTCGATATCAGCCCAGATATAAGTGTGGTAGTCCAGGGGGTTGGCGATGTTCACCTGAGGGCCAAGGCAGGCAGTGAGTGCTTTTTTTTGTTTGGCTGAAAACGCGGCGAATTCCAGACCCAGGTCGGCACCGACATCCGCCATTAAGCCAGCTTCGCCGCCAGAACAACTAACCGAACTGATGTGGTTAGACGTCAGTGGCCCTAAAAAATGTAATACTTTCAGGGCCTCAATAAAGACATCGAGATTGTCGACTTCAACTATTCCGAGACGTTTCAGCAAGGCTTCACCGGCTCGACTACTGCCCGTTAATGAAGCCGTGTGGCTTAATGCGGCAGATCGGGAGGCCTCAGTCTTGCCTGATTTAAGTGCCAGTAAAGGTTTGCCTAATTTGTGAGCAAGATCTGCTATCCGCTCCAGTGATCGAATATCTCCAAAGCCCTCAAGATAAAAGCCGACAACACTGATTCTCTCGTCTTCAAGTAGATGCGCGGCAACATGGGCTGCATCGGTTTGGGCCTGGTTACCGACTGTGGCAAGAAATGCCACAGGCAGTCCCCGCTGCTGCATGGTCAGGCTGATGGCTATATTTGACGACTGGGCGATAATGGCAACGCCACGCTCTACTTTAAGGCCGCCGTGTTCATCAGGCCATAGGGGTATATTGTCAAGATAGTTGAGTAGACCATAGCAGTTAGGCCCTAGTATGGGCATATCGGCGGCAGCGCGTAATAGATTTTCCTGGAGTTCTGCTCCGCCGATTACATCAGCTTCGCTCTCAAGAAAACCGGATGCGAAGCAGACAGCGCCACCGGCCGCACGGCTGGACAACTGTTCTACAATTGAAATCGTCAGTTGTTTATTAACGCCAATAAAACTGGCATCTGGAGCATCCGGTAGATGGGCAATAGAGGCATAACAGGGCAAGCCCAGGATATCGGATCGTTCTGGGTGAACTGGCCATATCTGGCCACTGTAGCCCGCTTTTTGTAATTGTTTTACGACATTTTCAGCCCATGACCCACCAAAAATGGCAATCGTTTTTGGGCTTAGGAGGCGAGAAAGATCTTTCGACATGGAGTTCTCAAGCGCCCAACGGGCGTAGTAGTGCGCGAGATATAATGTGCCTTTGAATCTCGGATGTCCCTTCCCAGATGCGCTCGATACGCGCGTCCCGCCAGATACGTTCAAGGGGCAATTCATCCATGACACCCATGCCACCATGAATCTGAATGGCTTCGTCAGCTACAAAGGCAAGCATTTCAGATGCTTTGAGTTTCGCCATCGCCATGTCTGAGTCGGTACAGTTGCCCTGATCGAACTTCCAGCCGGCTTCCAGTGTGAGTAGCTCTGCGGCTTTGAGTTCGGTCGCCATATCCGCCAGCTTAAAACTGACACCTTGAAACTTGCCGATCTTCTGTCCAAATTGCTCTCGTTCTGCAGCCCAGCCTAGAGCAAGTTGCAGTGCCCGTTCGGCGCGACCGAGGCAGGTAGCGGCGACCTGTAGGCGGGTTGCCCCCAACCATTCATTGGCTACATCGAATCCTTTGTGGACCTTGCCGAGCAGGTTTTCCTGGGGTATGCGGCAGTCGTCAAATTCCAGCACCGAATTGGTGTAACCTCGATGAGACACATTGTTATAGCCCTCCCGTACAGTGAATCCAGGCGTACCCTTATCCACGAAAAAGGCGGAGATGAGTTTTTTATTGCCTCGGGGTGTCTGTTCTTCGCCCGTCGCCATGAAGCAGATTGCAAAATCTGCAATATCAGCGTGAGAAATAAAATGCTTGGTTCCGTTTAGAATCCAGTCTGTTCCAGAGGGGACCGCTGAGGCTTTCATGCCGCGCAGGTCTGATCCTGCGCCCGGTTCTGTCATGGCAAGGCAATCCCAGGTGTCTCCACGTACGCAGGGTAGTAGGTATTTCTCCCTTTGTTCTAATGTGCCGGCACAGAGAATATTCGATGGCCGTGCTACGCAGGTCCAATGCAAAGCGTAATTTGCACGGCCTAATTCACGTTCGTAGAGCAACCAGGATACTGTGTCCAGGCCGGCTCCACCGAACTCTGCCGGTATGTTAGCGGCATAGAGCCCGGCCGCCTTTGCCTTTGCCTGTACTTCCTTAATGATTTCGGGTGGGAGCACACCGCGTCGTTCCACCTCTGCCTCATGTGGATACAGTTCCTGTTCAACAAACTTCTTCGTCATATCGACGATCATTTGTTGCTCTTCAGTTAGTCCAAATTGCATGCATTATCCCTCCAGGGTTTTAATCGCTAGGCATCGTAGGGTATTCAGTTGAGATAATCAGGCCTTGGTAGATCCTTATGGGCCGCCGCTAACTTTTCGCTTTTGGCCAGGACGTCGGCTCGTGGCAAACAGGATTTTCGGCTATTCAGGTTTACATGAACCAACATTTGTTCTCCCGTCGCCAGTAAACGGCCATCTACATGATGCATCTCATGGAGTAGTTTAAGCTTCTTCCCGTCAGCATTGAGTACTTGCGTGTTGACCACTATTCGTTCGCCGGATTTTGTTTCGTCCAGGTAACGAATCCGGGTCTCGACTGTGAAATAACTCAGGCCAGCCTCAATATAGGCTTGGTCAGCACCGACATATTCCATAATTGCATCGGCGGCATCAGAAAAAACCTGGCCATAGCGGCTTTCGTTCATGTGACCATTGTAGTCTATCCAGTCGATTGGAATGGACCGTTTGACGCTGACGAAAGGTTGGTTATCCGCGGCTATATACTCGGCTTTTAGTTGCTGATCTTGTCGGTTCAAAATCTCGCCAGCGCCCCAGTTTCTAGTTTTTAATGCGCGCAATATACCCACTAGATTGTCGTCACGAATTCGTTCTAATTGTCGAATACTATGGTTTCCAGACTGCTCATCGGATTGATCGGCAATCTGCTTGATTAGCTCATCGGTTAGTTCAGGAACATCCATTAATTTGGTCCACGGCCATTTTAAAGCAGGTCCAAATTGGGCCAGGAAATGTGCCATGCCGGATTCACCGCCAGCGACGCGGTAAGTCTCAACCAGCCCCATCTGCGCCCACCGCAATCCGAAGCCGAAGCGAATAGCATCATCGATTTCAGCTGTTGTCGCTATGCCATCTTTAATGAGCCATAGCGCTTCGCGCCAGACTGCTTCGAGGAAGCGATCGGCGATGTGCGCATCGATTTCCTTGCGTACATGCAGTGGAAACATGCCGAGATTAGTTAAAACATCCTTGGCTGTAGTGACGGTATGGATGTCTCCAACCAATTCAACCAGAGGAAGCAGATAAACCGGATTGAATGGGTGGGCTACGATCAGTTGTGCGGGGTTATCCAGGCGTTTTTGTAGTTGCGATGGTTTAAAGCCGGAAGTCGAAGAGGCTAGCACTGCCTCGCTATCGCAAGTGGTCTGTACCTGAGCGAGGATGTGTTGTTTTAACTCGAGCTGTTCTGGAACACTTTCCTGTATCCATCTGGCACCTTGCACTACTTCTTCGAGACTACGACCAAAGCTGAGTTTGCCCTCGGTCGGAAGGTCAGTCTCAAATAGGCTGGGTAGTGAGCGGCGAGCGTTAGCAAGGACTTCTCCGATCCTGCGTTCTGCCTCGGGGTCAGGATCAAATATATTGACGTCCCATCCGGAGAGGAGAAAGCGTGCAGCCCAGCCTCCGCCGATAACACCACCTCCAAGGATTGCGGCTGTCTGCGTCATCGCGGTGAGCGCTTGTTCAGCCCTAGATGATCACGTACTTCCTGCGGTTGCATGACTCTGGCGCCCATTGCTTCAATGATAGTGACCGCTTTTTTCACGAGATCAGCATTGGTTGCTAGTACGCCTTTGTCTAGCCATAGGTTGTCTTCCAGGCCGACCCTGACATTACCGCCGGCCAGCACCGCGGCAGCCACATAGGGCATCTCATTACGACCAAGAGAAAACCCAGACCATTGCCAATCGCTAGGTACATTGTTGACCATGGCTAGAAATGTATTGAGATCATCAGGTGCACCCCATGGAACCCCCATACACAATTGCACCAGGGCGGGGCGTTTGAGAATGCCATCGTCAATCAGTTTTTTAGCGAACCATAGGTGGCCAGTATCAAAGGCTTCAATTTCTACCTGTACGCCTAATTCGGTCATGATGCTGCCCATTGCTTCTAGCATACTGGGTGTGTTGGTCATGACATAGTCGGCCTCGGCAAAGTTCATGGTGCCACAATCAAGGGTGCAGATCTCTGGAAGACAGTCAGCGACATGCTCCATGCGTTCTTCTGCAGAGGCCATATCCGTTCCTGGCTGGAGCGGAAGGGGCGCTGAAGCCGGTCCGAAGGTCAGGTCGCCGCCCATACCGGCAGTCAGGTTCAGCACCACATCCACCTCAGAATCCCGGATTCGCTCAGTCACTTCCCGGTACAGTTTCGGGTCTCTGGCAGGCGCGCCGGAATCAGGGTCCCGGACATGGCAGTGCACGACTGCGGCCCCGGCCTGGGCAGCCGCAATCGCGCTATCGGCGATTTCTTTAGGTGACCGGGGTACGTGGGGACTGCGGTCCTGAGTACTACCAGAGCCGGTGATTGCGCAGGTGATAAAGACATTTCTGTTCATTTCCAGGGGCATGTTAGATCCTTATTTTCTGGCGGAAAGTGTGTCGCCTGATTCCATTGTGACGAGTATTCTTTTAACCTATTTCGATCAAAAACGAAATCATTGTGTTAGCTGATATTAGCTTGGTTTTACCTGTACGAATACACCTTGATCGGCCGTATTGACATTCATTCAGGGCATGGTCTGAACGTCTGATTGTCTGCCTAAAAAGCGAGGCTATCGATTAATACGATAGTATTGATGCGGCAAGAAATAGGACATAAGTATTTATCTTCATGCTCTGGATTCTGCGCCGTGTTGCCTAGATCAGCCGGATTCATCATAGCAATTTAAGTTAACTGGAATGACGCGCTCAGGGGGAAGATAGCAGCGGGACCGTTTATTTGTGCTAAGCAGAGGATAATGTCCTCGTTAGCAGGCGGTCTGTTGCTGTTGCCTCACCACCGACGTATCGGTAAGTAAAACCTTCTGGTTGGTTCAAGAGGTCTTAGCTGGTGGTTCTATTATTCCGATTCATCGACTCATCCATTCATGGTCGCCGAAACGAAGGGTTAGCAAACTGCTTAGAAGTCAATCGACCACGCTGCCAGTGGGATTGATATTTAAAAGTTGATGCGCTGTTCAAGCAGTTAAAGCTAGGCAGTAACCGGTAGCCGACCGGTATAACGTAGTCGCTTACCAAGAGGCACCAGAGTGTTTTTAAGGTTGCACTGGAAAGAATTTTTTTCTCCCGGTTAGGGTGGTTTTCTGTGTTGGGAGCCTTAGTTCTGGTTTGGAAATAATAACCGAGCGGGTATTGAATCAAGTCACCCGTGGGCGCTTTGGTCTTAGAAACAGGTCATTCCATCGTATTCAAGTAGTTGATTTGGGTTGGTTTCAGGATAATGCTGCCTATACATGGCGTCGTTCCCGTGACTGGCGCGTAACTTTTTTAATTCAGCAAGGTTAGTTCATGGGGCATCGATTTTGCCAGATATTGCTATTGATAGTGATGACTCTGTCTGTCGTGATTGCGCGTCCGGTTGCCGCCGATTTCACCCTGGATGTGGATGATGATGGTCAGCTAGACCCATTGACGGATGGTTTGCTGATCATGCGCTATCTTTTTGGGTTCTCGGGTGATGCCTTGACTAACAATGCGGTTGGTATTGAAGCCAGTCGATCTGGGGCAGATCAACTAGCCGTTCATCTGGAACAGAATGATAGTTATCTGGACATTGATGGCGATGCCGATACCTTGCCATTGACCGATGGCCTTTTAATTATTCGATATTTATTTGGCTTCGAAGGCGAACCCCTGCTCCAGAGTAGTCTTGCTCCTACCGCTACTCGCACGTCGACAACAGCGATACAGGCTTATTTTACGACCATTATTGATACCGATGGTGATGGTATCGTTGATAGTCTGGATGATAAGCCACCATTACTGACGCTCTTAGGGGCGGCGACCATCAGCCTGACTGCGGGTGATGACTATCTTGATCCCGGTGTTTCAGCAGTTGATTACGAAGATGGCGATCTTAGTATGAGTGTGGTTATCTCCGGGCTCAGCGACCTTAACACCACTGTGGCAGGGGACTACCTGATTTCTTATGACGTGACTGACAGTGGTGGAAATAGTGTGTCCGTAACTCGACTGGTTGTGGTTACTGCAGCGCAAGAGGAGCCGGAATCGTTGACGGTTTTTGCGGATGGTGGGGTTGCTGATACCTGGGATCTGGGTATTGGTGCCTATGATCAGGGGATCAATTATAACAGCTGCGAAAATGATGGCGGTGAGGGTTGCCCCAATATCGGATGGACGGTAGTCACGGATGAGCAAAGGGGTCCTGTTTTGCAAGTGACCCATTCATCGGCAGAGAAAGTCGCGGGACTTTACATTAAAACGTCTTCGCCAGCCGATTTAAACGAGTACGCCGGGGGTACCATCGAGCTCGATGTCAAGATTGTCTCTGGCGATACGGCTATGAGCATGAAGGTTGACTGTATCTATCCATGTACTTCAGATACGTATGTATTGGGCGCCGCTGACGGCGGTGATTGGGTCAGCTTTTCTGTTGCTGTTAATGATTTGGTGGCTCAGGGTTTAGATTTACAGACCATTGACACGGGTATCGTGATTTGGGCAAGTCAGTTCTCCGGTACGGTTTTTCTACTTGATCAGGTTCGTTGGGTGGCAAATCCAGATGGCCCCACGGGTGGTTCGGGATCGGAGGCGCCTGGAACGGGTTGGATTAATCCGAATCCTCAGTCAGGCTTTCAGGGCAGTGAAACCTATCCCGGTTATTCCTTGGTCTGGCAGGATGAGTTTGGTGGAGAAGAACTTGATTCCACCTATTGGAATTATGAAACCGGGGGGCATGGTTGGGGAAATAATGAGTGGCAGTATTATCGATCCCGTAACGCTTATCTGAGGGAAGATTTGCTGGTGATTGAGGCGAGAGAAGAAAATTATGGTGGCCGGAATTATACTTCTGCCAGGATAACGACCAAGGATAAGTTAGAGTTTGTTTACGGGCGTGTTGACATCAGGGCCGCGTTGCCGACGGGGCAGGGTATCTGGCCTGCACTTTGGTTATTGGGTGCAAACTTTACCGAAGTAGGGTGGCCTAGCAGCGGTGAAATTGATTTGATGGAGATGCTGGGTCATGAGGACAGTCGCGTTTATGGTACGGTTCATTGGAACAGTAACGGAAGTCAAGCTCAATACCCCCTGGGTGGTGCAGGCAAGAAGCTAGAGGGGAGTGAAACTTACCATAACCGTTACCACGTTTTTAGTCTGTTATGGTCAGAAACCCAGTTGGAGTGGTTGGTCGATGATCAATCCTATCTGAAATTCGATATTACCAATGCAGCGGATTTAGCAGCCTTCAGAAAGAAATTCTTTTTGATATTTAATGTTGCAGTCGGTGGTAACTGGCCTGGTTACCCGACGGCAGAGACCCAATTTCCTCAATATATGCTGGTGGATTATGTACGCGTATTTGAGAAAAACTAAAGGCACCGGTCGTCAGTCTTACTCAAGCCGTATCAGGAAACCGATCTTTCATTGTAGTGAGACGGGTCTGGGATTTTCCTGTGTATTTAAGGTTTGCCCATTAGGTTTCCTATAATGGGTCGACACGTCCTAATGCCATGGTGATCAGTGCTGGGGGCGCATCGGTTGGGATGACGACAGGGTGCGCCTGTCGGTCAGGACCAAAAGCCCAGCAAAGGTTGAGGCGGTTTGGGTTTTCCTGTTGGGAGAAAAAAATCGGCCTGTTTTGGTTCCATGAGATTAAGTATCTACTCAGTCCTCAGTTAGTTCAGGGGCGGTTTCTAGGGATAAAGTCGGGTTTATTTGCTTGAAAGGTGATGTCAGCGTGGATGACTGGGTACTGAGATTGATTCTCGTTATCCTCAATTACCCCGTAAACTCAGAGGTTTCGGTCGATAGGGTCGCAAATGATTCAATTCTTTGCCATAGTTTCCGTCTCACCGCATATATCTCCCTGTTCACCGTTTTAGGCTGGAGGTCAAGCCCCAAGACGCCGAAACTATCGCAGTAAAAATCTATTCGAACAATAGAGCAGACCCGTAAATATTACCTAGGGGAAGTTATGCAACAGCAAACACTGATTGGTTCTGTGGACTGGATGTCCCGGTTTATTAAATGTCGTCATTTTGGTTCATCGCTTGCGCTTGCTGGCTTGTTCATGCTCACGGCCTGTGGAGGCGGTGGTGGCGCGGTTATTACCAATAATGATTTATCTGATCCTGGCATGGATGGTGTTCCGCCTACATTGTTGAGCGTCACAATTAAGATGTCCAGGGATAAAGACCCCAAACCGAATGGCGCTGTTAAGTTAGGTCAAGCCGTTAGGATCGATATTGAAGCTAGCGAAGCGATCATGAAGCCAGACATCTTGGTCAACAGCATGCCGGCAGATGAAATTGGTGGGAAAATTGGTGATTGGTACGCTATTTATAATATGACGGAAGGGGATCCAGAAGGAGAAGTGACTTTTTCGGTGGCGTTTGAGGATACCAGTGGTGAAACCGGTGTCAGCGTTTCCGAGACAACGGATGGGAGTGCGGTTACTTATTGTATAGAAGGATGTTCGACTGGGGATAGCTCCCTGGCCGGAGAGTGGAAATTAGCCGGGGAAGGTGCTGCTTCTGTAGGCCCATCTGCTGGAAGCGCTGAGTGGTGGGCATCCACGAGCGCAAATGGCGGCGGGCCCGCAGATCGTGCATGCTGGTTTGATGACGTTTTCTATTTTGGTGAAGATGGATCATTCCAGAATATCATGGGTGGTGAAACTTGGATTGAGGGCTGGCAGGGAGGTACTGATAGTTGTGGTGTCCCTGTTGCACCGCACGATGGTAGCGCTGCAGGTACCTACAGTTACGATGAAGATGCTGGAACGCTAGTGATTAATGGCCGAGGTTCGCACCTGGGGCTCGCGAAAGCAGTTAATGGTTCAGAACTGTCGGCTCCCGGGGCTGCGCCAGACTCAATTACTTATACGGTGAGTACGCTGGACGGAGATAATATGACCGTCACCCTGGAGACAGGTGCCGGGGTCTGGTGGACGTTCCGCTTGGCTCGTACACCTAAGTCGCCGTTGCTGGGTAAATGGAAATTAGATGGCGATGGCGCTGCTTCTGTTGGGCCTTCACCGGAGAGTGCCGAATGGTGGGCTTCAACCTCTGCAAATGGTGGTGGACCCGCTGAGCGTGCTTGCTGGTTTGATGATGTTTATCAATTTGATGCCGACGGATCCTTCAGTAATGTGATGGATGATGAAACCTGGGTTGAGGGTTGGCAGGGAGGCACCGATTCTTGTGGTATTCCAGTATCTCCCCATGATGGAAGCAATAACGCGATCTTCCAATACGATGCCGATGCAAGCACGTTGAAACTGACGGGCTTGGGCGCTCATTTAGGCTTGGCAAAGGCGGTTAATGGAGCAGAATTGTCTGCACCTGGATTGGCACCCGGTTCGATTACCTATCAGGTCACCACGTTGGATGGTGATAGCATGACGGTCACGCTAGAGACGGGAGCGGGTGTCTGGTGGACTTTCCGCCTGAAGCGAGTTTCGAGTTCCCCGCTGGTTGGAAACTGGAAGCTGGCGGGTGATGGTGCCGCTTCAGTCGGCCCGTCTCCTGAAAGCGCGGAATGGTGGGCATCGACTGCTGGCAATGGTGCCGGTCCTGCAGAACGATCCTGTTGGTTTGACGATATTTATAACTTTAGTTCAACAGGTTCCTTTCAGAACTTTATGGGCGGTCAGACCTGGATTGAGGGCTGGCAGGGCGGTACGGATTCTTGCGGTACGCCGGTGAGCCCGCATGATGGGTTAAGTTCAGGTTCGTATGTTTACGATGAAGATGCCGGAACACTCACGGTCGCAGGACGGGGTTCACATGTTGGTCTTGCGAAAGCCGTGAATGGCCAGGAATTGAGCAATCCGGCAGATGCGCCTGATTCCATTACATACACTGTAACCACCTTGGATAGTGACACTATAACCTTAACCCTTGAAACCGGTGCCGGAGTTTGGTGGACCTTCCGGTTGTCGAAGGTGAAGCAATCTGCAATAGCGGGCAAATGGAAACTCGCTGGTGATGGCGCTGCATCAGTCGGTCCAGTTGCAGAAAGTGCCGAGTGGTGGGCATCTACGGCTTCAAATGGGGCGGGTCCAGCAGATCGTGCCTGCTGGTTTGACGATGTATATGACTTTGGTTCGGACGGTTTGTTCGCGAATGACATGGGCGAAGAAACCTGGGTTGAAGGCTGGCAAGGGGGTACGGATTCTTGCGGTACGCCTGTCGGTCCCCATGATGGTAGTGCTAACGCTGCGTTTGACTATGATGAGGATGCAAGCACCTTGACGCTGATGGGTAGAGGCGCTCATTTAGGCTTAGCCAAAGCGGTCAATGGCGCTGAGCTGGGGGCACCCGGCGCTGCACCAGACTATGTTACTTATACCGTCGACTCTCGATGGCGACACGATGATGGTCACGCTGGAAACGGGTGCCGGTGTTTGGTGGACCTTCCGACTTGAGCGGGTCTCTAACTCAGAACTTGCAGGCAACTGGAAACTGGCCGGCGATGGCGCCGCTGCGGTAGGCCCGAATATGGGCAGTTCAGAATGGTGGGCTTCAACAACAGCCAATGGTGCAGGGCCTGCAGAAAGGGCGTGCTGGTTTGACGACGTGGTTCAGTTTGGTGCTGATGGTTCATTCCAAAACTTCATGGATGGAGAAACCTGGGTTGAAGGCTGGCAGGGTGGCACCGATTCCTGTGCGGCACCGGTATCACCCCATGACGGCTCCTCTGCAGGCGGATTTTCGTATGCGGAAGTTGATGGCACACCCCATCTAGTGATATCAGGGAGAGGATCGCATTTAGGCCTGGCAAAAGCAGTGAATGGCCAGGAACTCGGTTCGACAGGAGATACCCCGGATTCCGTGGACTATATCGTTACCACCTTGGATGGAACTAATATGACGGTATCGATTGAAACCGGGGCCGGTGTTTGGTGGACATTCAATTTAACTAAGGAATAGTGTGACGGTGAGAGACCGGTCTAAAATAAAAAGCCGTATCCGCAAGGATGCGGCTTTTTTTTGGTACAGTGTTTTTCAGATAGTCTCATGCGGATTTTATATTTTATTTGCCCAAAAGTGGTGGACAGACCAAGTACCACGGCCTATCGACAAGGCTTGCAGGAAGCATTTTAGTCAGCTTTATGTACTGTGTTGTCTGTTAAGGGATGTGAAGTGTTGGTTTTTTATCGGGTTCTTTCTTTCCAGATACGCCCGAGTAAACTGCCGGCCCCAATTAGGGGTAGGGAAGTTTAATGGATCACGTGCTTGCTTGGCAGTATTGGTTAATAAAGGTGTTGTGGTCGGGTAACTGTTTGACTATCTGGTCGACTTTTTGCCCTTGATGCTGCATGAATTGATATAGCTCTCTGTCGCTCATCATATCGACGATGGGATGATAAGACTCTGGCATGAGGCCTTGGCCCAGCATTACCTGAGTCCAGCTATTTTCACCGAAAACATCACCTTCAGCCTGAAAAACGCGGCCCGTTTCACGGAATAGATTTAAGCGATGTTGAAGCGTATTAGGGATGCTCATAGACCCGTTCCGACGCCAGAATTCGGTATCGGTTCGTTCGGTAAGATAATAGTGCATGATAATGAAGTCGCGAATAAATTCGAACTCATCTCTCATTTGGCGATTGAATTCCTGTTGATCAGGAGTGCTCACACCGCCGTAGGGAAACATCTGCATCAGCCGTATAATACCTCGCTGAATGAGGTGAATACTGGTAGATTCCAGAGGTTCAAGAAAACCCGCTGCCAGGCCCAAGGCGACGCAGTTTTTATTCCAATGTACCTGGCGTTGTCCTGTTGTAAACGGTATAACCCGGGGCTCTATCAGTCTTTCACCCTCGACAGCATCGAGTAATTGCTGGGTCGCTTCATCATCGCTGAGGTGTTCACTGGAGAACACCAGGCCATTTCCTACTCTGGATTGTAAAGGAATCCGCCACTGCCAGCCGGTTTCGCGAGCGATTGACCGAGTGTAAGGGATGGCAGGTGAGACTGATTGCGTCTGGACGGCGACAGCGCGATCGCATGGTAACCAGTGAGACCAGTCTTGGTAGGCTGTGTTCAGTGTCTTGCCAATGAGCAGTCCGGCGAAACCACTGCAGTCGATAAAAAAGTCACCTTCTATACTCTGGCCGTCATTCAGGTGCAATGATTTGATATCACCTTGAGCCGCTTGATCTACCTGGATTATTTTTCCCTCGATACGCTGAGCGCCGTGAGATTCTGCAAGCTGTCTTAAGTAGCGAGCGTAACGGGTTGCATCGATATGGTAGGCGTAATTAAGCCCGTTCTGTTTCAATAGGCCGAATTTTCCCATTTGAGCCGCCATCAGTTCAGGCGAATATCGACCGTATTCCTCGGTTAAGCCGAGGGTCTTGGCTTTAAGCCAGAAATGCTGGAAACCGGCTGCCCAACACGATTGACCGGTATAGCCGAAGGCATGGATATACTGGTGATTTAGTTTTTTCCAGTCTTGAAAAGCGATGCCCAATTTGATGGTGCCCTGAACCTCTTTGAGGAATTCAGCTTCATTAATCTGTAGAAGTTGATGCAGAGCAAAAAAAGTAGGGATGGTCGCTTCCCCAACGCCGATGTTGCCGATTTGATCAGACTCGACGAGCCTGATGTTTAGATTTTTACCGATTAGCTTGGTCAGGGCCGCCGCTGTCATCCAGCCGGCTGTTCCGCCACCGACGATCACGACCTCTCTGATGGTTTGATTCTTCATTGCGCATTGAGTCCTTGGGTCATCATTGTAATTTTTCTCGAAGGAATGCTTTTAGGTTCTTGGCACTGTTTTCATCGAGAGGACTAAGAATGCCCCTGGCATTCTGCGGGATATGCTCTGAGGTCTTTGGTCCATCATTAAACACATAATGATTAAACAGTTGACGCCAGGCATCTCGTTGTTCAGATGGTAGGTCACGTAATGCCAGAATTGCATGTTGTAAGGCGTTTAAAGGTGCTCCTAAATAGCTGGGGGAGCTGCGCCACCAGTAATTGACCAGGACATTAAAACTGTCCAGTGCTTCAATGTGATGCCACCACATGCTGGGTATGATCAAGGCATCTCCTGCAGTCAGATCAGCTGTTTGGGCCTGCGCGAGCGCTTCTTCAAATTTGGAGTGCCTTGTTAGATCAGGTTGTTTGAAATCAACCAAGCTGATGGGTTGGCCGGCAGGATTAAAATCGAGTGGGCCGATATACAGGTTTTCACTTTGGTCGGGCGGGAATAATGTCATTCGCCGACGACCCGCGACAACACAAGCCAGGTTGTCTGGGAAGTCAAAATGAGCGGCTATCCGTGACTGATTACCTAACCAGATGCTGGCGAGTGGATTGAGGCTGTCCAGGTTTACATCGTTTTCGGACCTGAATCCGGGAAGCCAGTGATCGATGTTGGTCGAGCCTACATAAACAGTGGGCTTGGCGGGTTCGGTTGCGGAGTCGAGAATTTGTTGGATAGCTTCACTGAGAGCCATACGTTGGTACTGGAAGTTGAACCCGCTGAATTCCTCATTGTAAAAAAGTCGGCCGCCTTCAGTTGCTGGGGCTATCATGGCGGTAATTAGCGCCCCGACATCAAGATTCGTTAAATACTGGGCGAGTTCCTGATTCGATTTTTGTGCGGCGGTAACGGCGGGCCAGTGCTTGATTAAATCACGCAGCACGATGGGCTCGTGGCCTTCTAGTAAGGCCTTTAGGTCCTGAATATCATGGGTCTCAATACACTTAATTGTTTTCATGTCTGTAGGGCCAGGATCTGGTTTGGTAGATAACAGGCATTATTCGCTGCCTCTCCTGTCAATCAGGGCTCGGAGCCGAGATAAGGATGCGATGGCCATAAAGATGGGTTGTAAGTAACCTTGCCTGTTTAGGTCGGCCAGTGCATTCCCGCCTAGCTTATATAGGGTTGTTTCATTGATTGAGTAAAAATGATCAATACTCTTATTTGAACCATCGTTGAAGGTAATATCCAGTTTCAGTGATTCCAGAAGATCGTATTGGAGCAGTGATTTATGGAAGTTTTCGTTGTGCTGATGCGCTTGATGGATGTTTTTCAATAACTCGATTGCGTCCTGTAGAAATACTGACGGATTGCCGTCATCCAGAAAAAGGGGTTCTCCCTGGGACTGGTTGACTCGGGGATGGTCCATATCGATCGAAATCACGGGTTGGGTATTTTCCGGGGAAGCCGGGTCTGTACCCTGGCGTGCGATCAGGAAAGGGTGACGTCGAATCATCATCGGCAGGTAGCTGGCATCCCAGTTTCCGTTATCAAGGAACAGGTTTTCATCGGCTTCAAAACCAAGCAAGGCGGCAGCAAAAAACTGCCCGGAATCAGGTTCTTTGATGAAAAAGATAGGGTAGCAGGTTTGAATATCTCTAAACTCCAAAGGGAAGGTTTGTGCGTACATGATGCTGTCACCCAAATTAGCATGATAATCGGTAACTACACGAGTTTGCTGATGTCGGGAAGCGCTTACGATCTGGTAACTACTCATGGTCTTAGCTCGTTTTAGGTAAATCTGGTTTGTTCTGCATTAAATCTTCTGGAGGCCGAATTGATTGATTTTGTTAATAAGCTCTCGATTAGAGGGCAGGGTCGATTTTAACTGGGCTGCTCTCTCCTCATTTTTCTGGAACAGGCTGGAGGCCAGATTGGCAGCATTCCGCTCCGATTTCCGCTGGGTATGGCTGGATACTGTCTCGAATCCCATCCCGTATAATACGTACTGAAAACTTGCAGAGGGGAATAAATCGTCGACCTGCTGGGTATCATGGTGCCAGGGACTGTTGTATCGCCATAAGTCAATGGAGTCCCTCAGGCTGTCTGGTATGCTTGAATGATGCAGGTTGTCCGACCAGTATGACAATGCTGTTTTTTTGTTCAGGATATAGTGCAGTTTCAAAAAATCGATGATTCGCTCCCAGCGGAACAAAAACTTGTCATTGAATCGTTTAGCGACGATATCCATGATGGAACGATTAGCAGGTAGCTGTTCAGCAATCATGGCAGCTGAAAGTTCCACCAGGACCAGAGCCGAGGCCTCCAATGGCTCGATAAACCCCGCTGACATCCCAATGGCGACACAGTTCCTATGCCAGAATTTTTGTCTAAAACCCGGTTCAAAGGTGAACATGCGCAGCCTGACCTCTTTAGCGTAGGCGGTGTTACTCATGCTTTGAATGTGATTGATCAGAACGAGGCTAGCTTGTTCCTCACTGGTGTGTTCTGAGGAGTAAACATGTCCAACACCCCGACGGTTGGCTAAGCCTATATCCCAGATCCATCCCGCTTGTTGGGCGGTTGATAGGGTGCAGGATTCAATCGGAGCATCCTCCGTTGGGTAAGCTACCTGGGTTGCCAGGGCCGTGTTGTTAAAGAGAATATGGGATTTCTGCTGTAGCGGAATACCATAGAACTTACCCAGTAGTAGGGCCGTTGAACCAGTGCAGTCGATGAACAGGTCTCCGCGGATGGGCGCAGTTCGGTCAGTCGAAATTGATTCGATGTCACCATTGTCAGTTGCATTAACTTCAGTCACAGTTGCTTCAATGTGCTCGACACCGAGTTCGTCGATACAGTGGTGCTTTAACTGGGCTGCAAATCTGGTCGCGTTCAGATGATATCCGTAATTAACATTAAACGCGTATTCGGGTGTGGTGATTTGCTTCGGTGCTAATTGCTTGGAAAACAGTTGGGTCTGTGGACATACCGCCTCCGCGAAGCTCGGCCGTTCGGTGTGAGCGAGCCAGTGTGGTGCGAGGTTTATATCGGCGTAGCGATGCGGTACTGTAAATGGATGCGCATAAGTATCCCCCTTTCCAGTAGCCCAGTTTTTAAAATAGGTCCCCTGTTTGAAGCTGGCATCGCAATTTTTTAGGAAAGCAGTTTCACTGAGACCAATTTTTTCCAGCGTGCCCCTCATCGAGGGCCAGGTACCCTCGCCAACACCGATGGTGCTGATATCCGGTGATTCAATGAGCGTGAGTTGGAAGTGCCCAGGGCCGCTTATTTTCGAGATAGCGTGTGCTGCAGCAATGATCCCTGCCGTTAGCCAGCCCGCACTGCCACCGCCAACAATAACAATCTTGGTGGTGGGATCGTTCATAAACGGAGTCGGGGTGTGAATTGATACAAGGCGTTGGTCTGCAATTCAGGCATGAGTCTTCTAAGTGGTCTGAAAATGAAAATGGCTTAATCTAAATGACACAATGCAAATCCATTGTAAAACCTTATCCAGGAAGATGACACAATAAAAGAAGCCGCTTAAATGAAGCGGCTTCTTTTTGGTTCTGGATAGGCACCTGAGTGCTCGGTTTTACCTAAAGCTATAACGTAACCCGATATCGTATCTGGCACCGCCTTGCACAGCTTGAAGGACTTGGTCTTTGGTTAGCCCATAAACGTGGACGGTTGACTCTGTCACATTAAGCCCTGAGAAATAGACCGTCAGCCTTTCAGTTGCCTGGTAGGTGATACCAACATCCAGTTGACCATAAGCTTCGACATTAGTTGGATTGGTTGTGGTTCCCTGGCCTTGGCCTACTCCTGCCAGGAAGTCATCCCGCCAATTATAGGCGAGGCGCACCTGCAGTTTATTCTTATCATAAAAGGCGATCAGGTTGGCAGAGTCACTGAGACCATTTAAGACAAACTGTCCCTCTAATGAATTCGTATTGTCGTAGCCAACATCCGCATTGGCGAAGGTCGCATTGGCGATAAAGCCGTAACCTGAATCACCGAAGTTGTGCTGTAAGTTGACTTCGACGCCATCAACCTTGGCCTCCTTCTGGTTTACGGGGCGGGTCAGTGTCCAGACAATTGAGGGGTCTCCTTCGACACCCAGAATAGTATCGCCGTCGACAGCGGGATTGTCCTGATAGTTATCGAGAATGTATTGGCCTACGGCTGTGTAGTTGTCCGGGTTAAGTCCGCTATCCGCAATCGCCTGATCCCAGAGCGCACCGCCAATGATGTTCGGAATTTCAAACAGGGTATCTTCTTCCAACCCAGTGCCGATGAAGTTCTCAACATCTTTTTCGAAATAGCCAACCGAGAAGTAGCTGCTGTCACCATAGTACCACTCAAGTGACACATCAATATTGGCTGACTGAATTGGCACCAAGCCAGGATTACCTGCTGAAGCCTGGGCATTGATACCCGGGTAATACTGGGTGCTGCTGGCAGTAAGGCCACCTTTAATGTCTTCGTAGCTTGGGCGGGTAATCGTTTCGCTATAGGAGGCTCGGAGTATGACATCCTGCATTATCTCGATATCTAAATCGATACTCGGTAGGACCAGGTCATATTCACCTTCGAAATCTTCGAAGCCAGAGATGGCGTTGCCAGATGAATCCGACGCTTCTGTAATATAGAGTTCGTTCCCCGCTTTTGACCAACGAGAGCCGTCATAAAGAATTGAGAAAGCGGCTGAAGACACTTCCGTTTCTTCGTAGCGAACACCCGCATGGAAGTTGGTTGGCATAGAGCCTAGGTCACCGCTCCAATTTAAACGAATGTAGGCCGCGAACGAGTCTTCGACGGTACGGATGTCATTGGGCCACACTGTTGAAGCACAATAACCCGTGCCGCAGTCGCCGACGGCCTCATAAGCAGCGCCACTTGCCGCATAGTCAGCTTCCCCGGCAGCCTGCAGGTCGGCTAGGCTGGCTGAGAAGAATTCGGTCTGTAAGCGAGGATCGTTGCCACCGGAAAGCTGGTCAAACTGTCCTTCAATGCTGGATCTAACCACAATATCTGCCAGATCACCTGGGTCAGTTATCCCGCCCCAGTTGTTTAGCTGGATAAAGTTAGACACTGAACGGTTATCAACCTGGCTAACCTGGACACCGAAATCAATGCTAGAGCTATCGGTAAAGTCCCATTTTCCGCTTAATTTCGCTTGATCTATATTCATCCAGGCGGCATCGTTTCTAAAAACGCTGCCCGTGATGATCATGTCATTGGCATACATAGGCCGGTTTTGCTCGCCCCCAGAATTCAGGTTTAGCTCCATAATGGGTATTTCGGAGCCAGTGATAATGGATTGGCCGACCTTGTTGAAGGAGGCTATCGTAATCAGCGATTCAGTCCCGTTAGGGCCATTAGCACCGGTTTCCGCACTTGAATCGTGGTAGTCAAACTGCAGGGAAAGATCGTCATTGACTTGCCATTCCAAGTTAAAACCCATGGACTCGTTGAAGTTAATGCGGCCATCTTCCCCGTTACCCATGGCGAAATCGGCATTGTTCACGACTTCGCTGTAGTAAACCGGACTGGCAATGGGGCCATTAGTCCATTCACTGGATTGTGACACAGCAGCTGTATTTGAAAACCAGGCTGAAAGGTCACTATATGAGCGTTCCAGGGTGTATTCCGAGCGCATGTAATCGACGGTTGCAATGAGGTTATCTGCAGGCGCTACCTGGAGAACCAATTGTCCATTGGTTCGTTTAGACTCATATTCGGCGATATTGTATGCCATGGACTGAGGTAAGGAATAAGACTCGTCAGCAGTCTGGGGACGATTGATCTGGTATTCATCATTAGCTAGCTTGGCATCAGTCGAGCCATTCGGCAGGATATCGTCGCCGGGCCGTGTATACCAACCACCAACACTGGCGCCATTAACACCATTGTTGCGTTTTTGATTGGTTGCGGTAATAGCAATCCCGATCGTTCCATCTGCGAAACTATCCATATAGATACCAGAAAATTCAGGTGTGTTGTCCTGGCCCGTTCGAGTTGTTCTGCCAGTAGTGGCTTCGGGGTTGAGATATTGATCGTTGAACCCACACCGCCAGAGGGCACATCTGCACGACCCGTTTTATAAATCTGGACGCCAGCAACACCTTCCGATGCCAGGTCTCCGAAATCAAAGGAACGACTGGCTCCGTTGTGGGTTGGCATCTGCCGACCATTTACAGTAACCAGGTTATACTCTGGGCCGAATCCGCGCACGGTCACTTGGCTACCCTCACCTCGCTGTCTTGATATTGACACCCCAGTTATTCGCTGAAGTGATTCAGCCAGATTGGCATCAGGGAATTTACCCATTTCTTCAGCCGAAATAGCATCGACCACACCCATGGCATCTCGCTTAATATCCATTGAGCGCTGAAGGCTACCCTTGATACCCGTAACAACGACTTCTTCCATTACATTGTCACCGGCATCTGTGCTATCTGCCGCAAAGACTGGCATCACATTTCCGGCCATTGCTAGCGCTACACTGCTACAAAGTATTTTCCGTTTGAATACCATGCTGTTTTAACCCCCTCTGTGGAACTTATCTCGTTACGAGATTCATTTTCTTTAAATGTCTATTTATAGACATCTTGGTAGTCAATGCCTTTGCAGAGACATCTTTACAAAGAGATGCTAACGCCTCAAATATTGAAACTCATTGTTTTTGAGACTAACAGGTCAAATATGCGATAACAGGGACGCAGTGTGCCAAATTATCCGCAAATCTTGAGCTTTCCTGTGAAAAATAGCGTTTCAATGACTATTTTAACCCGCACTGATTAAGAGCACCCTAAACCTATTTGGTTTTGTTGTAGGGTCTGTCGTCTGTTTTC